>NZ_LOKY01000017.1:0-65979 GCF_002211315.1 Rhizobium sp. R693
GCCCGCCTCGTGCTCCTTCAGGATGCCAATGATCTGTTCGTCTGTGAAACGGTTGCGCTTCATTCTCTGGTCCTCTCAATGGGCCAGAGCTTACTTCAAAATGGATTATTTCAACGGGGCAAGGTCAGCGTATCTAACAGCCCGAATTGCCTTGACGCAGTTTGTGCGAGGCCTCCATCGATTAGATGCATCGCCGCGTGGGATAACTTGTCGAGATGTAGTGCCGCAGCTGGGCGAGCTTGACCGGCGTGCGACAAACATCCCGAACCGTTGAAACCCTTCGACACGTGTTTCGCGCAGTTCCGCAATGCGTTCTTCGACGATCCGCGTAGGCAGCCGTTGGGCCAAAGCGATTTCTTGTTGCTGCCGTCGTCGAAATGATTTGGGACGAGAGCGCGGCGATCTCATCAAGCAGCGCCTTTTGCTCGGTTGAGGGCGTAGCCAGATTGCGATCTGCATCTCCACCAGCTTTGAAACGAACCCGCGTCGAATGAAAGACGCAAAGGTTGCCGTCCTAGCTGTTGGATCCTCTGCAGTCGGAAAGCCTGCAGACACCTCACTCAGAGCTCGGACGGAGCTTTAAAGTTTCCCCCTCCGTCCGAACATGGACGGGCTGATTTCGAAATCATCGTCAGTTGTTCACCGCGAAGTACGTGTATTTCCCGTCATTTCCTTTTCGCCACTCGTAGACGATATAATCGGCTCTTGTTATGTCGCCCTTCGCGTCATAGCTGAGATCACCGATTACCGTTTTGAAAGGCCCTTTTGCTTTGATTGCCTCGGCCACTTTCGCAGGGTCGTTTGTGCCCGCTACGTTCGCGGCCGCGGCGATCACTTGCACGGCCGCATACGAGTAAAGGGTATACGATTCAGGTTCGAAACCTGATTGGCGAAATTTCTCGACGATTTGGGCAGATGCTGGATTCTCGCGTGGGTCTGGCGGGAAAGTCATCAAAGTGCCCTCGGTCGCATCGCCAGCGATGGCGGCGAATTCGTCAGTAGCGATCGCATCACCGGCCATGAGCTTGGCTTTCATTCCTTGATCAGCCATCTGTCGGGTTATCAGTGCCGCTTCCGTATGATCGCCACCGTAGTAGACCAGCGATACGCCAACTTGCTTGAGTTTGGAAATAAGCGCTGAGAAGTCCTTGTCTCCAACGTTGATTCCTTCGTAAGCCACTTCCTGCAGGCCACCGGCATTCACTTGCGTCCTGACGGCATCGACCATGCCCTGCCCGACCGGTGTCTTATTATGAATGAAGGCGATCTTCGCGGCTTTGAAATGTTTTAATACATAGACACCAGCGACTGCACCTTGTTGGTCCGCACGGCCGCAAGTACGAAACACGTTCCAAAGCCCACGGTCTGTTAAGTCTGGGTTGATTGAAGAAGGGCTTATCTGAAGTATCCCGTTCTCAGCGTAGACATCCGAGGTTGGAATGGAAATTCCAGAATTGTAGTGCCCAACGACGAAGTTTACTCCATCGGTGACGAACTTATTTGCTACTGAGATACCTTGCTTTGGGTCCGCAACATCGTCCCCTACTTCAAGCCGAATATTCTCATGATTCATTCCGCCCAAGGCGTTGATGTCATCTACAGCTAGCTGGGCGCCCCTCTGCAGTTGGGCGCCAAAAGCTGCTCCCGGACCAGTAATGGGCCCGGCAACACCCATCAAGACCTCGGCCGCGGCGCCATGAGCCAATCCAAGCGCTACAGCTGCTACGACCATGAGTAGACTTCTGTTCATTTTTGTCCTCCTCTTCTCTGGTGACTACTTGCAAAATTCGATCGCGCTATCGGTAAGAATGTCACATAGGACTTCGACCGACGTGATGTCGGCCCATTCAGTGGGTGCATGCGCTCCGCCGCCTCCTGCTCCAAACATGACACTTGGAATGCCCGCGGCTTGTAAAATGGCGCAATCGGTCCAGAACGGCTCGCCTCGCCGAACTGGCTTTTCTCCCATTATCCTAGTTGCAACGCGGTCAAGCGTGACGACAACCGGTTCGATCGCGGCCACCGAGAATGGAGGCCGGTCGAGACCGACCGTTAGTGTGGCGCGGAAATGTGGGTCTTTCGACGTGAGAGTGTCCAAAATGGCTTGAAGCTCCACCGCAACAGAATCAGGCGTCTCCCCAGGAATGGTGCGGCGCTCGAGCGATATTCGGCACTCAGCTGGATAGCTGGAAATTTCCCTTCCGCCGCTTATCAACGAGGCGTGAACTGAACCAGTTCCAAGAGTTTCATGTGAGGACGATGTCTGAAGTTGATTATCATAGGCCTCCAACGCTGCAAGGAACTTGCCCGCTTTGGTAATCGCGTCGACGCCTAAATCTCGACGCGAGCCATGAGCTGCGCGACCGTGGACAGTAACCTCGCACCAGACGAAACCCCGATGTGCGACGATGAGCTCTAGATGACTGGGTTCGGTAACTATGGCGGCGTCGGCGGTAAATCGGGCAACGACCTGCTCGCTGCCAAAAGATGCAAATTCCTCGTCGGCAACACAGGCGACGAGAATATCCCCTCGGACGCCCCGGTTCTTCGCGCGCGCCGCAGCCACCATCATTGCAGCCACGCCACCCTTCATATCAAAGGCCCCGCGACCGAAAAGCTTGCCGTCTCGTATTACCGGTTCAAGCGGATGTCCGTCATAGTCAGAGATAGACACCGTATCGATATGACCATTGAACATAAGCGAACGGCCTCCCCCGGTCCCACGCGCGATCCCAACGATTGATGGACGGCCTGGGCACTCTTCCAAGACATGAACCTCAAAGCCGTGTTCGCGAAACCAGTTGGTACAGAATGCTCCAATCTTCGCTTCGCCATCACCTCCCTCCACTAGGTCCGGGTTGACGGAGTTGATCGCTATCAACTGCTTCAAGAGGTCAATCGGATCATCGAGTGGACGCGTTACGAACGTGTCTGCGAAGTTGTCCACGGCCATGCTTGGCGTGCCCTCCTCGTCGCCTTCAGAGGGGTATGACATTAACAATGTCTGACATATTGTCAATAAGACTTTGCGCACGGAAACTGACGCGCTCATGCCTTGAACCATCCGCCTGAACGGCCTCGGTTTTTCGCTTACCGCGCATAGTGGTGGGGGTCAGTTTTAGTTGCCAATCTCAGCGCGACCGCTCGGGAAGAGACTGGCGACAATGATGCCATCAGCTGAATGCTCTCAGGCAATGCCGCCGAGGCAGTTCAGCGCACCTTGCCTGCGAGGGTCGTACCGGTTCCGCAATGACAACATTGCGAGGCCGTCCTACCAAGCATTCGTCTTGGGAGGCCGCTGGGTATGATTTCTCCTGGTCGACGTTTCCTTCCTTCTATCCCTTGCCGGCCCGTGGCGTTGGAACTTGGCGGTAGATCGTCAGCGGCTGCTTGCCCCGCAGGATAGGCGCACTTCCTTGTTGTTGTCGAACTAGTCGAGAATTAGTAGTCTGGCACGTACCGGGGGCGCCTACCTCCTCGATATGGGAATATTCGGCAAGCAGGTGTGCCATGGCTTCACTCCTCTTGCGCGTCAGTCGACTCAACCGTCCCCACAGCGGCCCGTTGCTTTGTACGGCAATCGACGCCGGGCTTGTCGTGACATGAAGTTTCACAGCACTCATGGCTGACTTTCAATTCCTTGGTACGCCCCCATGCGACGGACAACTTCATCCGTCAGGGCTGGCTTGATGAGCCAGCCCGTTCCATATTTCGGTCCAAATGATATCTGCGCTGCCTGAACGGCGTTGGGATCGGAACCTACCAACGGCCCCCATCAGATCTTCAGACCGTCGCGAACGAGGTCGTCCATCACCGAGCGCACGGCCTTCTCAGCGATAGAGACGATCTCGTCGACTTCTGCCTTGGTGGTGACAAGCGGCGGCGCGAAGCCCAGGATGTCGCCGTGCGGCATGGCGCGTGCAATGAGGCCAAGATCGCGAGCAGCCTTGGAGACGCGGGCACCGACCTTCAGCGACGGGTCAAAGCGCTTCTTGTTCTCACGGTCGCCGACAAACTCGATGGCGCCCATCAGGCCAACGCCGCGCACTTCACCGACGATCGGCAGCTGTGCGAACTTTTCCTTGAGTTGAACTTGGAAGTAGCCGCCCACTTCACGGGCGTTGCCCGGCAGATCTTCCTTCTCAACGATGTCGAGAACTGCATTGGCGGCCGCCGCTCCGATCGGGTGTCCAGAATAGGTATAGCCGTGCGAGAAGGCACCGACCTTATCGGCTCCCTCTTCCATGACCTTGTAGACCTTTTCACCAACGATCGACGCGGAGAGCGGGAAGTAAGCCGAAGTCAGGCCCTTGGCGACGGTGATCAGGTCCGGTTTGATGCCGTAATGCTGTGACCCGAACATCGAGCCTGTGCGGCCAAAGCCAGTGATGACTTCGTCGGCGATCAAAAGCACGTCGTGCTTCTTAAGCACCGCCTGGATCGCTTCCCAGTAGCCTTCCGGCGGCGGCGTAATACCACCGGTACCGAGCACCGGCTCGGCGATGAAGGCGCCAACATTGTCCGACCCGAGCGTTCCGATCATCTCGTCGAGCTCGGCTGCACGGCGGGCCGAGAATTCGCGTTCGGTCTCGCCGGGATTGGCACCCCAGTAGTGGTGCGGAACACCGGCATGATCGATCTGCGGCAACGGCAGATCCATATGGTCGTGGTAGAAGCTCATGCCGGTCATCGAACCGGACACCACGCTGCAGCCGTGATAGCCGCGTTCGCGCGAGATGATCTTCTTCTTGGTCGGCTTGCCGCGCAGGTTGTTGTAGTACCAGACGAGCTTGGCCTGGGTCTCGTTGGCGTCCGACCCGGACATGCCATAGAACACCTTGCTCATCTTGCCGGGCGCCATCTTAACGAGGCGGTCGGAGAGGATCGCAAGCTCGTCCGTCGTGTGCGCAGCGTAGGAATGGTAATAGGCCAGGCGATAAGCCTGACGCGAGATCGCCTCGGCAACCTCGGTGCGGCCATAGCCGACATTCACGCAATAAAGACCGGCAAAGCCATCAATGAGCTGGTTGCCATGCGCATCCTGGATGCGGATCCCCTTCCCCGTCTCGACGATCGTCGGTTCGCCGAGCTTGCCGGTCGCAAAGTCCTTCAACTGCGTGAAGGGATGCAGGACCGAGTTGCGGTCCTTCTCAGCGATGTCGTTAATATTGATGGTCATCGGTTGCCCTTTCCGTCGTCGCTTTCGGGATTTAAAGAGAGATGTCCCGTGCTGCCGAGGTGGCGACGAGATCATGATGGCTACAGTTTAAACAGTTGAGCGAGGCGTTTGACATCGACGTCCGCGCGCTGTACGCAGGATTCCTGCAATCTCGAAAGTCTTCGCGCAGGATTTCGCCATGATGGAACTTGACCGCGCCGATGTGGCGTTGCTGGACGCTCTTCAAAAAAACAATCGCCTGACATCCGAAGAACTTTCTGAGTTGGTAAATCTTTCTCCTACAGCTTGCCAGCGCCGTTTGAAGCGATTGCGGGCTCAAGGCGTTATCGAAGCCGACGTGTCGATCGTCTCGCCCAAGGCGGTCGGCCGGCCGGTCACCATGATCGTTTTGGTTTCGCTTGAACGGGAGCGCGCAGATATTGTCGATCGCTTCAAAGCTGCAATCCGCAATACGCGTGAAGTGATGATCGGCTACTACGTGACTGGCGATGCGGATTTTCTTCTCGTTGTGACCGCCAAGGACATGGAGGGCTATGAGCAATTCACACGGCGCTTCTTCTACGAGAATCACGACATCAAGGGGTTCAAGACGCTGGTGGTCATGGACAGGGTCAAGGCGAGTTTCGCGCTTCCGATCGACAATTAACCTGACTGCTCAGATAGCTGACCCTTTACAATCATCTCGTAAGTGGGTCGTGCCCAATGTGCGGTCACCAAGCGCGCCAAAATTCCGCGGAAACGCCTGTCATAACGCTGTCGAAAATAGCGGATGCCGGAGAACCTTGGGCCACGCCAATCTGTCCGGTCGGCCTGTATGGAACGACGTGGTTGCCGATTGCGGCGCTCACATCCTCGAGAAGACCTCGCTCCACCATCCGGCGTCCACCGACAGGTTCAGCCTCCTCGACTGACTGAAAGATGATCCAAACGGTTCTGGAAAAGGGCGCTCTGGGGATTGAGCAGTACCGCCACTGCATTATCCCATCGCAGCATGGGCCTCCTGCCCGCAGGCCGGCATGACGCCGGGAGCCTCAGAACCCAAGCTTTCATCACACTCCTCGCTGACCGGCAAAGCATCAACGTCGGCACGCGACCACCTTGCGGTCGGGCGGCGAGGCCTCCCCTTGATGTCGACGGCGAGGCCAAAGCCGGCCAACTCGCGTCTATTTTCCAGCCCAGATTTCAGAAGCTGACGCTTCAGATACGTCAAATTGCCGGCCCGCGCTCTGCGGTGTCACCAACCGCCGAACTGCTGGTATTCGCCCAAATCTATGTCACGCAAGACAATGTCTTCTATCGCCCGCTCGAGAATTTCAACGCCACGCCTTGCTTCCTCATGAGAGATGTTGAGCGGCGGCGTGACCTCGATGACGTTCGAGTTGACGCCAACGTAATAAACGACCAGTCCAAGCTGGAAGGCACGATAGACGACGCGGGCTGTCAGTTCGCGAGCGGTCATACCCGGCAGGGCGTCATCCCGCAACTCGATTCCGAGCGCCAAGCCGATCCCCCGTACTTCCGCGATTGCCGGTTGCCGTAAAGCAAGTTCACTAAGCAATTCCTTAAGGCAGTAGCCGACCTTTGCGGAGTTGCTGAGCAGTTTCTCACGTTCGATCGTGCGCAGGACCGCGGCGGCTGCTGCCGCGCATACGGGATTGCCATGCAATGTCTGAAACGAGAATGCTGCGCGATCATTCATCAGCCACTCCGGGCCGATCACAGCGGAAATGGGAAGCCCCCCACCAAGGCCCTTGCCGAGGACCAGCACGTCCGGCTCGATACCAAAATTTTGGAAGGCATGTATTACGCCGGTACGGCCTATCCCAACCTTCACGTCATCCGAGATCAGCAGGATGCCATTATCGCGGCAGCGACGTTGCACCGCTTCGAAAAAGCCCGGCGGCGGAACAAGCATGCCGCCATCCGACTGGATTGGCTCGATAAAGAAAGCGCCGTAATAATTCGGGTTTACGGCAATGGCTTCGTCTATAGCTCTGAGGGCAACTTCAGCAGAAGACGTCGGATATGGAACGAGTGTCAGATGTTGCGACCGGGCTTCCTGTTGCGACGGGTGCCCGGAAAATGCCATCGAACCGCTTGTCCCGCCATGATAGGCCCCCTTGAACGCAAGGATGCCGGGGCGACCTGTGACGGCTCGTACGACGCGGCTTGTCGTCTCATTGGCGTCGGATCCGGAATGACCAAGCCAAACCCTGCCCGCAGCCCGCGCCGGCGCAAGATCGAGAAGCATTTCAGCAAGCTCGATCGCAGGTAGATTAGCGCTGGAAAGGTAGCTCGCACCCGCCTGGTCGCGCAGCGCGGCGTCCACCGCGGACCGGATCGCCGGATGCGAATGTCCAAGAGAAGCGGCCCCCCACGAAGCGGAGAAGTCGATAAATATCCGCCCATCGTCGCCGCGCAATGTTGCGCCTTTGCCGCCGGTCACGGCGAGAGGAAAGAACCGAAGATGGGCGAGCTTTGAGACCGAGCGCGCTTCACGCTCATACAACGTCTCTTTCGGCGCGGCGACATCTGCCGTCGTTGCGATCGGTTTGCGGCGTCTCACTTATCCCTCCCATTCCGTCAATGTTGTTGGTCTCGCAATGGAGCGGGACTTCCGTTGATTAAAGAGGCTCCCTAATTCGCGGTTCTCGATCAGGCCGCCTGGTCGAAGCACGAGAATGGCAATCATTCCCAGCGAAAGCACGATCTCAGTCAATCCGACGACTTGCCCACCAGCAATGTTGAGAGCGTTGAGCTGTCCTTCGAAAGCTCTCAAGCCCTCGTAGACGAAAGTGACGAGCAGTGTCCCAACCACAGCCCCTGTCACCGTGTTCGTCCCACCGATCACCAGCATCGAGATGATCAGGAATGTCTCCTTCAGATAAAATGCCTTGGGGGCAAACGAGGTGATGAAATGGCCCCACAATCCGCCACCAATGCCGGCCAGCAGTGCGGCGAGCACAAAGGCGCGCCACCGAAGCACAGGGATGTTGGCTCCAATCGCTGCAGCGGCGCGCTCGTCGTCGCGACTTGCGCGAAGCAGCTTGCCGGTCCGCGACTCCTTAAACCAGACTGCAACGATAATGGCCCCGATCGCGGCCACCGACGCCATGCCAAGATCGGTGGCCTTCGGCAGGCCGAACAAAGTTCGCGGGCCATTCGTGACCGCGCTCCAATTGTTGGTGACGGTATAGATCACGACGAGCAGGCCGAAGGAAGTGATCACGGCAGCTGAATCGGAAAGCCGCATCAACGGGAAGGAAACCACCGCCGCGACGATTGCGGCTACAATACCGCCAAGCAGGATGGCGGCATAGACTGGCAGATGCATGTCCTTCATGAACGGGTAGAGATCCGGCAGTGCCATTCCCTTCATCTGCACGGGGATCGTGAATACCGCGGAGACATAGGCGCCGATCGCCATGAAGCCGACGTGCGCGAAGGAAAGGATGCCCGAATTTCCCATGAAGGTTTGCAGACTGACCACCAGGACCAGCATGATCATCATATTGGTGACGATGCGCTGATATAGCGTCATGCCGAGAATAGTGGTCGCGGTCGCGATCACCACGACGATCAGCGCAAGCAGGGCTGCCGTGTAAAGTTGACGTTGCATGGTTTCCTCCTCTTAGGTCCGTGCGCCGGTGGCTGGGCCCTTCAGCAGCCCTTCCGGCCGCCACAGAAGGATGATGATCACCAGAGCGAACGTGAAAGCGTCTCTGAATTTCAAGAGATCCTGCGGCAAGGTGTAATTGAGCGTTGTATCGATGAACGCGAGAAGGAAGCCGCCAAGGACAGCACCTGGGAGGCTACGCATGCCACCGATCACCGTCGCGATGAAGGCGATCAGCAAAGGCTCGCCGCCGATGCCTGGCACCACCGTCCCGATCCGGGCGACCCAAAGGATACCCGCGACCCCTGCCATGAAGCCGCTCATGGCGAAGGCCGAGGAAACGATGAGATTGGCCGGAACGCCCAGCATGCGCGCCATCGTGAAATTCGTCGCCGCCGCCCGCATGGCTATCCCGAGGATTGTCTTCTGCATGAGCCACGCGAAGACCGACAGAAGCACGAGAGCTGCGGCGATCGTGATCAGGTTCCTGAGTGGCGTTATCACCCCGAAAATCTCGACAGTGTCGGAGAAGAGTGCAGGAAGAGGAACGTTGCGCGGCCTTGGCGAGATGAGCAACAGCGCAAGGTTCTGAAGCAGGTTCGAGAATGCAAATGAGGTGATCAGCACCGCTGTCATCGATTTTGCCCGCACAGGCCGAAAGGCAATGTAGTCCGTGGCGATACCAAATATCACAGCAACCAAGATCGCCAGGATGGCCATCCCGATCCATGGAATTTCTGCGCCGCCGACGAGGTAAAGGCCGTAGCCGGTCACCATGATGAGCTCGCCATAAGCGAAATTAACGAGCTTCAAAATGCCGAACACGATCACCAAGCCAAGAGCGATCAGGGCATAGGCCCCACCGAGACTAAGTACATCGATGACAAACTGAATTGTAAAAGCCATTGCTCAACCTCCCAGATACATGGCACCGAGATCGGTGTGCGAGCGAATTTCCGCGGCCGTGCCTGTGAATTCAATTTTTCCCAGACGCATTACGTAGGCACGGTCGGCGACCGACAGCGCTGTCGCCATGCTTTGTTCGACCAAGAGCATCGTCAGGCCAGTCGCCTTCAGGGTCGCGATCATCTCGTAAATCCGCTCGACGATCGCCGGCGCGAGCCCAAGCGACGGCTCATCGAGGAGGAGCACGGACGGCCGCGCCATCAAGGCACGCGCGATCACCAGCATCTGCTGTTCGCCCCCCGACAATGTCCCTGCCGCCTGGTTGGCGCGCTCCGCCAGCCTCGGGAACAGGTCGAGTAGTTTTTCCAGGTTCTGCTTGTTGCCCTGAATGTCGCGGCGATGGATGTAGGCGCCAAGCCGGAGATTTTCCGCGACCGTCAGGTCGGGGAAGACGTCCCGGTTTTCCGGCACGGTGGCAAGGCCGCGTCGGACGATGCGCTCCGGCGATGAGCCGTCGATCGCAACCGACTCAAGATGCACCGTACCCGCCGCCGGCTTCACGGCACCGGCGATGCACATAAGGGTCGAGGATTTGCCGGCGCCGTTCGCCCCGAGCAGAGCAACGAGTTCGCCGTTTGCGACCGAGATATCGACGCCACGAACCGCCCGGATGGCCCCGTAACGGACTTCCAGATCTTTAACTTGCAGCATGTGCTTCAGCTCCCGCGCTGCCTAAATAAGCTTTGATAACCTCCGGATGGCGACGTACGTCCTCTCCACTTCCTGCGGCAATGGTTTTCCCGGAAGCGAGCACGTGGAGGCGATGGCAGAGCCGCATGATGAGCGCCATGTCATGATCGATGATCATGATGCCGAGACCTCGTTGCGCAGGCAAATTGGTCAAGGTTTGGAGCAAAAGCTCCGTCTCCGCGTCGTTCATTCCGGCGGCTGGCTCGTCGAGAAGCAGAAACTGCGGATCTGCTGCAAGTGCCCTGGCGATTTCGACGCGTCGCTTGTCGCCGTAGTTTAGAGCCGCGGCAGTATCGTGCGCCTTTGTCTCGAGCTTGAACTCCTCGATCAGTCGTTCTGCCTTCCGGCGCGCGTCTCGCAGACTGTCGCCGCGGGCGATCGCCGCCGTCTCCACGTTCTCGACGACGGTCATGTTATTGAACAACCGAACGATCTGAAAGGATCGGCTGATGCCGCCAAGGGCAATCTGCCGGGGTGCCAGACCGGAGATTTTTTTCTCACCAAGGGTGATCGATCCAGAGGACAGCGGAACCTGTCCCGTGATTGCGTTGATAAGCGTCGTCTTGCCGGAGCCGTTCGGACCAATCAGGCCGACGATCTCGCGAGGGGCGAGGGAAAGCGAGACGTTGTCCAGCGCGCGTAGCCCCGAAAACTCAACCGTCGCGCCCGCTACAGTCAGCGTTGCGTTCATATCCAATCCTATAGGAATCGGCTGCCGAACCTGTGGTCCGGCAGCCGGTTGGGTTAGGGTTTCGGAAGACTTTCGGGCTTGCGCCAACCGAGGAACTTCGGCTTGCCGCCCTGCAGTTCAACAAGCGCGGCGGCTTTGTTCGGCACATGGCCTTCCTCGGCCGTGCCGTAGTCGAGATCGCCCGTCAGAAGCTTGAACTGCTGGTCTTCAAGGCCCTTTGCCAGAGCGGCACCCTCGACGGAGCCCGCCGCCTTGGCCGCTTGGGCGATCATCATGATCGTGTCCCAACCGGTGGCGACAAAGGCGGTATCAGGCTCCACCTTGAACATGTCCTTGTAGAGGGCCTGAAACTTTTTCATGTCCTCGCTTGCGCCCTCGCCAGCCCAGGTGTGGGTAACGAAGTAGATGTTATTGCCCATCTTCTCGCCGAGTGCTTGGTGGAGCGCCGGATCGTCATAGACGTCGCCGCCGAGGATGGGAGCATCGTAGCCAACCTCACGAAGAGCGCGAACGATCACAGCGATGTCCGTGCCGTAGGAGGAAACGAAGATGACGTCCGGCTTCTTGCCGAGCGCCTTAAGTCTGGAAAGCTGAGCGGAGAAGTTATTATCGCCGTTGGTGTAGGTGTCTTCGAGAATGATCTCGCCGCCGTCGGCCTTGAACTGCTCAACAAAGTACTTTGAGAGTGACTTGGTGTAAGCGATGTATTGGTCTGTCACGACATACGCCGTCTTCCAGCCACGCTCCTTGGCAGCGTAGTCCGCGGCGGTCGCAGCCATTGTTGTGTTCCACATCGACAAGGTGAATTGCTTGTCGCCGAGCGACCATGAGCTATAGAGCGGATCGGAGGCGCAGGTGGAAATCCCGACCAGCCCGGCGTTCTGTGCCTCACGGCTTGCTGGGCTGCCGAAATCGAAGTCGCACGGCGCGACAATGACCTGTGCGCCCTTGTCAATCAGTTCAACTGCGACGTTTCCGACTGTCACAGGATCGGACTTGCCATCGATGTTGATGAACTCAACCGGCTTGCCCAAAATGCCGCCATTGTCGTTCAAAAATTTGACGGCAACCTGTGCGCCCTTATAGCCGGGCGTATCAAGCGGAGCCTGAACGCCAGTGAGCGAAAGCGCACCACCAATGACGATTTTGCTGTCGTCGGCGGCAGCACTGCTTGCCAGCATAGCCGCAAGAGATGTCGCAGCTAGAACCCATTTTAATTTCTGCATTTCTTCATTCCCCTTTTTTTGGTCATATGAATGTGGCCCGGCATCCGCCGAACCGGCTGATGCTAGTTTTTCGAAGCGACCTCCTGAATTTCTGCGAGCAGTTCGTCGGTCGAAAGTTGGCGGCAGTAACCTTTAATGGCGTCGAGCGAGAATTGCTCACGCTCCGGCGTGTAGCTGGCGCAGGCATCCGGGATCAGGGTGACCAGGTAGCCTAGATCGCAAGCGTCTCGGACTGCAGATTCAACGCATTGATCGGTCAGCAAACCGCAGATGACGAGTTGCCGGACACCAAGGTTGCGCAGCAGGTAATCGATGTGAGTTGAGACAAACACGCTCGAGGAGCTTTTCGGCAGGACAATCTCGTCCTCAAGCGGCTTAAGCTCGTCGATCACCTTCCCATCCCATGAACCCTTCGGGACGTTGAAGCCGGTGATTTTGTAATCCAGGCTACGGTCGCGGCCGTCGAGCGTGAGGCTCTCGATTGTCGTGTGGAGAACCTCTATGCCAGCTTCGCGGAAATTCGCCAGCAGACGTTGCATGTTCGGGACGGCGACTTTTGCCAGGCGATCGAAGTAGTAGGCGTATTTTGTATCCATCTCGCTCCGTGAAATGTCCTTGAATTCACCGCCGTCGCGTCGGGCGCAGAAGTTCTGGACATCGATGAAGAGGATCGCCGAATTCCTCGGGTCAAGTTTCACATTGCGGGTCGTCAACTGATTATAGTCCATTGCTTTTAAGCTCCATTCTGAAAGCAGCGGCACGCGCCGTTTGCGAGATGATGTCGGCCCAGCGTGCTTGGCCAGCTTGATCAGTAATCAGATCGTTTCTGATCTCGATAAGAACATGTGGGATGCCTCGACCCTCCCCATGGACCGGAATTGTGTAATCCGACAGGTCATCGACTGTGTAAGGAACGTTCAACGCGGCTTTGATGTCGGGATATTTTAGGTTCACTTCGTCGAGCATCGCGCGGGCGAACCGGTCATCGCGGTTATAAAGGAGCCCGAGCTCATACTCCCTGACCTCACCTGTGCTCCGCATCACCGGGGTGAAGCTATGGACAGCGAGAAGGATCGGCGTGCCGCCTTCTGTGGCGCGCCGAACCAAGGCCGCTTCCACGGCATCGTGGTAAGGGCGATGGATCAATAAACGCCGCTCTTCGCGTTGCTCAGGGCACAAGCCAGCGTTCGCCGGTATACTCGTGCCGTCGCTCATCTCTGGGATCGAATCGCTTGCATGTGGGGGCCGATTGCAGTCAATGACGAGCCGGCTGTAACGTTGAATATAAAGCGGCGCGCCGAGCAGATCGGAGAGCTCTTGAGAGACTGCTTCCGCTCCGACATCATAGGCGATGTGCCGTTCCATTTCGTGGGCGTCAATACCGAGATCACCAAGGCATGAGGGGATGGCCCTGCCCGCGTGCTCACAGGTCAGGAGGAAATTGCCGCGATAGCGCTCTCCCAAGACCTCAAGCGGGTGCGGATCGCTTTCACTCAGATGAAAGCGGTTGCGGTCGCGCATGTGAAACTCCGTGAATTGACATTCTTGTTTTTGTTCCTGTTGGTCGAGCTTCAGGGCTCTCCGTGCGAAGGCGTGGAGGCGCATTCCTCGCTGTTGGGCGGAGATGCTGTTGGGTATTCAATTGGCCTAACGCGTGCCGCACCGATCGAGGATCGAGGCTGCGATGACTTTCGTTGTCTCGAGAAGCGAGGGGATCTCGATCTTTTCGTCATAGCTGTGGAAGCCGTCACCACTTGGTCCGAAAATGACTGGTGACACTCCCGCTCCAGCATAATGCCCAGCGTCTGTGACGAACTCGACGCTGCGAACGTCCGGGTTTCTCCCAAGCGCAGTCATGTAGGAAACAAAGGAACGAACGAGCGGATGGTCACGGGGGTGTCCATCGGTGGGAAGTAGAGGTCGCCGAGCGACCAGTTGATCTCGATCAGGTCAGCGCAAAAATGATGCACAAAACTTTCGAATTCCTCTTTGACTTCCACAGGCTCTTCATTGGGAAGGAACTTGAAATCGAGATCGATCACGGCGAGTTCTGGGATGATTGCTGGATTGGTCATGATCAGCTCCTGGACGACATTTTGAACGCCCGCTTCGCCGTTCGACCCTCGACAACGACGAACTTCGTATTAACGGAGGGAACGCGGACCATGCGCTGGGTGAGGTCAACGACGTAGTCCTCTTCAACGTCGAGGATCTTCCACATGGCCTCTGTCGCTGTTTGCATCTTGCTTCCTCACGTTCTTACGGCTGCCAGTTCGGCTTGCGGTTCCCTCGGTAATATTGAGCCACTTCCACATTGGCATAATCAAACGAATGTTTTTTATCAATGTCAACATTTAAAGATAGATTGATTCATTATTTTCACGGCGGGGAAGTGGTTAATGGTGGGATGGAGGAGACCTTTAAGGCGTGGTAATGAATCGTCACGCATCGATTGAATGAATATTTTCATTCATTATGCGCGATTTACAAATGATTTGACAAAAAACTTTCGCTACCGCTATGTGGTGATGTGGAGAGGAAAAATGCAGACGATTAGGGCGCGACTGCGCAAAATGACGGAGCAGTTAACCGCAAGTGAGCGGAAGATCGCGCAAGCGATTTTGGCAGATTACCCTTTTAGCGGCTTGCTCCCTATCCAGGAGCTTGCAGATAGGACCGGAGTCAGCTCCGCCTCGATTACGAGGTTCGTGGGCAAGATTGGTGGTGGCGGATACCAGGATTTTCAACGTCAGCTCATTGGCGAGCTGAAGGAAGGCAACCAGTCTCCGCTCGATCTGAAGGTGCGTCAGGCGCCGGCCGAGCCCGAGTTTTTGGTCGATTACGCAAACCGTCTTAGCGTCATTCTCAGGGAAATGACGGAGACCGTATCTCAGGAACAATTCGATCAGGTTTGCAGCCTTATCGCTGACACCACCCGCAACATCTTTCTGCTCGGCGGACGTGTCTCCAACACGCTGGCCGCCTTCCTCTCTATTCATCTGCGCCAGATACGCAGCCAGATCTATCATATTCCCGACAATCCGGAGTTCTGGCCGGAGCATGTTCTAAGGATGCGCAAGAAAGACGTTGTCGTCCTCTTTGATTTCCGTCGCTACCAGCCCAATCTGGCCGCACTTGCCGAAATAATTTCGCGAAAGCGCCAGGCGAGGATTATCCTTATCACCGACAAATGGATGTCCCCCATCGCACGGCACAGTTCGGAGATCATCGCGCTTCCGATCGATGCGGGTACTGCTTGGGACACCATTGCGGCGGCGAACGCATTCGTCGAAGCGCTTATCGTAAAAGTCTCCGAATTCGACTGGGCCTCCACCCAGGCAAGGATCAAGGCCTGGGACGAAGTTCGAATAGATTCGCCCACGCTCGGAGAAGAATCCGACTCACCAACTGAACTTGAGGGAACAAATGAAACGTGAAGAAATGATGATCGCGTGCTGCAGCGATCTGGCCGGCAAGGTGCGCGGCAAGGCATTCCCTGCTCAGCAGTTCGACAAGCGGCTTCGACGTGGCGTCGGCTGGACACCCACGAATGTTCAGATAACCTGCTTCGACGTGCTTGCTGAAAGCCCTTTCGGCTCGCTCGGCGATCTCGTTCTGATTCCGGACGCCGAAACGAAAGTCGCGATCGAAACTGACGATAGTGTTCCTCCCGAGCAGTTCGTGCTCGGCAATATCCGCTACCCGGACGGTCGGCCGTGGGAGTTTTGCACGCGTTCGATCCTTCAGGATGCGCTGGGAAAGTTCGAAGAGGCCAGCGGTCTAACTCTATTTGGTGCGTTTGAGCACGAGTTTCAGTTTAAGAACTTGGGCGTTGACGACCATGGCGCATTCACGCTTTCCGGATTTCGCGCAGAGAGAGAATTTTGCGAAGCAGTGATTGCAGCAATGCGTCAGGCTGGCGTGTCGCCTGATACGATCCTGCGCGAGTTCGGCTCCAACCAGTATGAAGTTACGATGAACCCGCAAAATGGGGTCACCATTGCCGATCATTCCGTGATTACGCGTGAGGCGGTTGGCACAGTCGCGCATGCGCTCGGACGACAGCCGACCTTTACGCCAATTCGGGATCCCGCCGGCGTTGGCAATGGTGTGCACATTCACATGAGCTTCCTCGACAAGGAAGGCAATCCGGCGACATGGGACGGGAGCGCCAAGCACGAACTCTCGTCCGTCGCGTCCAAATTCGTGGCGGGAATCTTGAAGTATCTCGACAGTATAATCGCGATAACCGCCCCAAGCGTAGTGTCATATCTGCGTCTGACGCCGCACAGGTGGAGCGCGGCCTTCAATAATCTCGGGTTCCGCGACCGCGAAGCTTCGGTGCGCATCTGCCCGGTCTCCGACATCAGCGACGTCGCAAGGGCCTCACAGTTCAACTTCGAATTCCGCGCCGCAGATGCGACGGCGAGCCCTTATCTGCAACTTGCGGCACTCGTCTATGCGGGTACGCAGGGCATTAAGGACGACCTGCCCGTTCCAGACGCGACCACCGAAGACCTGACCGCACTTTCCGGCGACGCACTCGCAGCGAAGGGTTTGGTGCGCCTGCCACAAAGCTTGCAAGAAGCTCTCGAACGCTTCTCAGGCAATGACATCGTCAAGGGCTGGTTCCCGAAGGGCTTTGCCGATGTGTATATCAAGCACAAGCAACGCGAGATCAAACACGTGGAAGGTCTATCAGACGAGGAAGCATGTCTCGCCTATGAACGGGCCTATTGAGGCGATTGAGTTTGGTAGCGGTCGACAGATCGCTACCAGCGACCTTGAAGGCGGCAATCGGTGCAACGCACTCACACATTACATATCACTCGCGAGTTACAGTCCGGGTGAACGGCGGCTGAATAACAGAGTGGCAGGAGTCGAAGCCTTCGACCCGCTCGTGCCGAGCTCACCAGGACTTCAACTACACCCAGATCTCATCCCACGTTCGCAGCAGTAGCTTCAACAGCCGTAGCGTCGGAAACGTCACAACGATAGTAGTTCGCCTTATGACCCGCATCAGCGAGTGCGCGTACCACGCGTTGTCACGGAGCGTCATCGACGATCAATGATCGCCAAGTTTGCCGCTGGCAAAGTCCTTGCTGCGTGAACGGCCGGCAGCCTCTCCTAGTCCGCTCCTCCGCCGGTAATCACTGAAACACGAGATCTCATTTTGAAGCTCCTCATACTGTGAAACAGCTCTGGCCATTGTCATACATTTCTATCAAGTATTGACACGGAGAACATCCCTGACCTCGTCCACCACGGTCGAACAGTAACGCCAGTTGGTGATCCATGACTACCCGTTCAGAATGCCACCTGCGGCCAGCACGGCCTCGCGCGCATTGGCATCGATATGCGCCGCCTCACCGATCTCAAGCCGATAGCGCGCTGGGCATCTGAATCAAGATAGATGCATCCGACCCGCCATATTCGAACAGTGAATTTTGTTGTTGGATCTTCACTGAGCCTCGCGGCAAGAACGCAACCTGCCGCACCAGGGCCTACAATGAAGTTCATATTCCATCGGTAACCATCATCTTTAATCAAGCGTTGTACCGGGCCAAATTGGTGGTATCAGCCATTTCGCTCGTTTTTTGGACCGGCACCGAATGACGGTTTCGGTTTGCGTCGGGGATCAGCTTGCGGAGGCGCGTGACACGAAGCGGCCAGCGCCGCCGTTCTGCGGCTCCAAGGCATATCTGGCCGCACGGCGGCAAGCCGGGGTGACCGATCTCGAGAGCATTGATCAGTTCCGGGTAGTTCACAAGGTCGGCAATCTCTCCGACATCAAAATTGGATCAGAGGCGCTTTCTTCCCAACTGCTCGGCAGCGCTAGAATATTCCGTTCGAATTCGCCGAGCGTTCAGGGAGAATCTGAAGCACATCCCAATGTTCGACGATCTTTCCGTTCCCATCGAGCCTGAAGATATCGATGCCAGCATAGTCGTGGTCGCCGGGCCAATGCTGATGGCAATGCAAGACGACAAACTCACCTTCGGCGATAGCGCGCTTGACGGCCACCCGCTTGCCGGGCCACTCGCGCGCCATCCGTTCGAAATAAGAAATGAAGCCTTCCTTGCCCGTCTCGACATGCGGATTGTGCTGGATGTAATCGTCGCCCACGAACCGTTCGATGGCTTGTCGCGGTTGACAGTCGTTGAACATCATCTCGTAAAACGTGGTCACATTGCGTTTATTCGTTTCAAGATCAACCATTTCATCATCCTCCCAATCGAAAGGGGGCCGCAAGGCCCCCTGAGACATCTCAGAACTTGCCGTTCTGATTTTTCCAGTCGGCCTTGGACGGAATAGCTTCGATCGTGTCCCAATGCTCGGAGATCTTGCCATCCTCGACCCGGAACAGATCATAAAACGACGTCGGCTTAGCGGCAAACGTGCCTTCGCTAATTGTGAGGACGAAATCGCCCTTGCCTAAAACCTTATGAACCGTGTCGTACTTCATGGTGACGCCTGCTTCTGCCATTGCCTTGAGAGCCGTGCCGAGCCCCGATAGGCCGTCGCCGATCTGCGGATTGTGCTGCGTGTAGTTGTCGCCGTCAAAGTAGCCGGCAACCTTCTCCATGCGGCCGTTGACAAGGATGTCGTCGACGAACGAAGCCACCAGTTTCTTGTTGGCTGCCGTCTTGTCGACGTCCTTGATTTCGGTCGGGCCATCGATCATCGTGTGGCCGCTGGGGTTCGGCCCAGTCGTTTCCTGCAGATTGTCCCAATGTTCCACGATCTTGCCGTTTTCGAAGCGAAAGATGTCGAAACCGACCTTTGGGCCGAAGAAGTTATAGTCCGTATGGGCGACGACGAATTCGCCATCCTGGAACACACGCACAGTATTCACCTTGGCTGATCCCTTGGGCAGCGCGGCGAGGAGCTCGCCGAAGCCCTTTAAGCCGTCGGCTGCGCCGAGGTTATGCTGTATGTAGTTCTCGGGGTTGATCACGCCCACCGGCTCGGCGGCACCGGTTTCGATAGCCTTGAGAAGATCGACAACTTGCTTTTCTTGCGTAGTCATTTTGATGTCCTTTGCGTAGGCAGCGTTGGTGGCGACAGCGCTCGCGAGAGGGAGCATTGCCGTCATGGCGGCGAGCAGATGGCGGGAGAGCTTTGTTTTGATCATATGTAACCGTTTTTGTAACACAAATGTGTGTCTATATCGGTCACATATTAATGTAAAGGGTTGCTATCGAAAATCGACCAGTCTCACCCTGCTGGCCCAGCTGCCGAGATATCGGCGGCTAGGTCAGCGATCGTCGTGCGGAAAAGTTCCTGCTCCATTGCCTTTTCGACCGTCGCAACGCGGCCGCGCAGTACCGCGTTAATGTTGCGGCCCACTGGGCACTTCGGATTCGGCTCCTGGTGCAGAGGAAAAATGACGAGGTCCTCGTCCACGGCCTTGTGCACGTCGAGCAGTGTGATCGCATCACCCGGCCGGGCCAGCAGGGCTCCGCCGCCGGCTCCCATTTGAGAGATTGTCAAACCCGCCTTGGAAAGCTGTGAAAGAAGGCGTCGAATGATTGTCGGATTCGTGTTGACGCTCGACGCAATGAGCTCGGACGATGCAGGACGGCCTTGCTGGGTTTGTAGAAACGTTACGATGTGTGTCGCGACCGCGAAACGGGTGTTCATGGAAGACTGCCCTCATATGTGCGCGATATAAGCACACATGAGGCGAAGAGCAAGTGACGAAACTTCCAGGGCAGGCCATGGAGGCGGCACATCTCGGCAAGGATTGGATCAGTCGGCAGCATAGATCTCGGCCATCACGCCATCTGCCTTGCGAACGACATGTCCCGGAACGCGGCCGAATGGCCGCCGCAATCAGCGACGCTGCGTCGTCTTCAGTGACATCGCCCTCTTCGCGACGAACAGCAATGACGGACGCGACACCACTGACAAGGAGAGCATCCCGACCCTCCTCGGTCATAACATGTCCCTTATGCAGCATAAGAGTACTGGCACGACTGCTGTGCGCCAGACGTGTGCCGACACGAACGGTTACCTCGCAATGGTTGTTTGAGGCAACGGTATCGCGAACCCAGCCGTCATGCCGATCTACGTAAATGAGAGTCGAACCGGCTTCAGATGAGACGTGACGAATAGGAATTGCCATGGCGCACCGCCATCCGCTCGATCATCGTTCGATGTCTCGTCACCCGTCGTCCCACCTGCATAGTGGGGCAGGTCAGTTTTTGGCGAGAATGTTGGCAAGCTCAATGTTGCTCTTCGCGAAGAGACCGGCGTCAATGATGCCGCAAGCACAATGATCTCAAGCAATGCCGCCGAGGCAGACATACTTGATTTCCATGAATTCCTCGATGCCGTATTTCGAGCCCTCACGGCCGACGCCGGAAAGCTTGACGCCTCCGAAAGGCGCTTCCGCCGTGGAAATATGGCCAGTGTTGACGCCGACCATACCATATTCAAGGGCCTCGGCGACGCGGAAGACTCGGGCGAGTTCCTTGGCGTAGAAATAGGAGGCAAGGCCGAATTCGGTGTCGTTCGCCTGTTCGATCACATCGGCTTCATCCTTGAAGCGGAAGAGAGGCGCGACGGGACCGAAGGTTTCCTCGCGGGCAACGGCCATGTCCTTGGTGACGTCGGCCAGAACCGTTGCCTCGTAGAAGGTTCCGCCGAGTTCATGGCGCTTACCGCCCTGCACGACGCGCGCACCTTTCGACAGTGCGTCCTTCACATGCTCTTCGACCTTCTCCAACGCCGGCTTGTCGATCAGTGGCCCGAGGATGACGCCTTCATCGAGACCATTGCCTGTCTTCAACTTGCCGACAGCGGTCGCGAGCTTGCCGGAGAAGGCCTCGTAGACGCCGTCTTGCACATAAATACGGTTGGCGCAGACACAGGTCTGGCCATTGTTGCGGAATTTGGCGATCAGCGCGCCTTCGACCGCGGCATCGAGATCGGCGTCATCGAACACGATGAAGGGCGCATTGCCGCCAAGCTCGAGACCGAGCTTCTTGATGGTCGGGGCGCTCTGCTTGTAGAGCTCGGCGCCGATTTCCGTCGAACCGGTAAAGGTCAGTTTGCGCACCGTCGGATTGGCCGTCATCTCGGCGCCGATGGCAGCGGCCGAACCGGTGACGACGCTGAAGAGACCCTTGGGCAGGCCGGCGCGTTCGGCGAGAACGGCGATCGCAAGTGCCGAAAACGGCGTCTGCGAGGCGGGCTTCAGCACCATGGCGCAGCCGGCGGCAAAGGCCGGGCCGGCCTTGCGGGTGATCATCGCATTCGGGAAGTTCCACGGCGTGATTGCCGCGACGACGCCGATCGGCTGCTTCATGATCATGATGCGCTTGTCCGGCTGGTGGCCGGGAACGAGATCGCCATAGACGCGGCGGGCTTCTTCGGCGAACCATTCGATGAAGCTTGCGCCATAGACGATTTCGCCGGCAGCCTCGGCCAGTGGCTTGCCCTGTTCCAAGGTCAAGATTTTGGCGAGATCATCCTTGTTCTCGATCATCAGCTCGAACCATTTGCGGATGATGCCGGAGCGCTCCTTGGCAGTGCGGGCGGCCCAGCCCTTCTGTGCAACACGGGCAGCATCGATCGCCGTCTTGGTCTCCGTGCCACCCAGCTTCGGCACGCGCCCTATGATCTTGCGGGTAGCGGGATTGTTGACCTCGATGGCGTTGGTGCCGGGTTCAATCCATTCGCCGCCGATGAGAGCGGCCTGACGGAAGAGAGAGGGGTCTTTCAGCTGCATGATGGCTTCCTAAAATGGTGAGACGCGCCAATCGCGCCCTATCCTGCGCATCGGCCGTCCCGAATCAGGAGCGCCTTACGCCAGTTCCGTATTCATCCCTTGTTTTTCGGCACGTCATTCCCGAAACCTCTCCATACTTGCACCGGTGTCAGCTCTGCCCATAGATCGAATGACGGCCAAAAGGACATGGGTTGCATCATACTCATTCTCATCGGCCTCGTGCTGACGGCCTTCGCGGTGAACTGGTCGTCTGTGTCTCGGAGACTAAATCGGCCTCGGTGCACGCCAAGACGGCGCTCGTTCTATCATGCAGCATGAAACTCTGGTCTATCAGTCCGATGCTGTGCCTGCAGTTGTCTGTCTAGCTTGAAGTTGGCCAGTAGTTTCGTTAGAGCCGCTGCCTCGGCGGCAAGCGAATGACTTGCTGCTGTCTGCTCTTCGACCATGGCTGCGTTTTGCTGCGTCCCGTGGTCCATCGTGCTGACAGCTTTGTTTATTTCCTGGAGCCCAGTAGACTGCTCTCGCGAAGCAAGGACGATCGCGCTGATATGACCGTTGATTTCCGTTACATCCTGAACAATACGGCTCAGTGCCTCACCTGTTTGATTGACCAATTCCACACCCGCGCCGACTTGTTCTCCAGAGGACTCGATCAAGCCTTTTATATCCTTCGCTGCGGTTGCAGACCGCTGCGCCAGCTCACGGACTTCCTGTGCCACAACAGCAAAGCCCTTTCCAGCTTCGCCAGCCCGCGCAGCCTCCACGCCGGCATTGAGCGCGAGCAAGTTGGTTTGGAACGCGATCTCTTCAATAACGCCAATAATACTGGAGATTTCTTCGGAGGACCTCTCGATATCCTCCATCGCGCTTACCGCCCGGCGCACAATGTCACCCGATCGTTCCGCCCCACTGCGAGCCCGTGCGACGAGTTGTCCAACTTCTTCGGCGCGACGGGCGCTGTCCTGGACAGTCGTTGTTATTTCTTCCAGTGCAGCTGCAGTTTCCTCGACAGACGCAGCTTGTTGTTCCGTGCGTCGAGCAAGGCTGTCGGCTGAAGAACGGATTTCGATTGCGCCAGAATCAATTGCACGTGCATTCTGACCGACGGTTGCCATTGCCTCCAAAAGACTAGAAACGGAATCGTTGAAGTCAGTACGAAGGCGATCGAGGTTGGCACTAAACGGCGTCTCTATGCGACAAAGAAGGTCGCCGCTCGACAACCGCTGAAGACCCTCACCGAGAGCGCTGACTGCAGCGGCCACATCCTCAACTTCCTTGGCCTTAACTGCGTCTCGCTCAAACCGATCGGCTTCTGCCTCGCTTCGCGCCTTCTCTGCATCGCGTGAAAGGCGGTTTCGCTCAATAGCATTGCTTCTGAATATCGCGACTGCAGCTGCCATCCGACCAATTTCATCCTTTCGCTCGGTCCCAGGTATGTCGGCAGACATCTCACCGCCAGCAAGGCGACCCATGGCATCAGTCATCCTAAGCACTGGACGAACGACGAGTTGAGAAAGAACAACGGCGAGAACGCCAATTAACGCTATCACGCTGATGATTGTCGCGACTGCTGCGGCAAGACGAAATTTGCTGATACCAGCGTATGCGAGATCACGATCAACAGTCACAGCGACGTACCAGTCGTCCCCAGGGAGCCCCGTAATCGGCGCGAAGCTGATGAGAACTGTTCGGCCATTTAAAGTGGCTTCAGACAATCCAGGTCCAACAACGGGCGTGTTCGCTGTAAAGATCTCGGACAACTTCTTAGTAACAAACGCGATATCTGGATGCACAAGCACCGTGCCGTCGGCCTTAACAATAAAGGCAGAGCCTTTTCCCCCAATGTCGACTGAATTCACCATCGCCACCAAGGAATGCAGCGAGAAATCGCTTCCGGCTACGCCAATAAGTTTCCCGTCGCGTTTGACCGGGACGGCCGCACTGATCACAAGATCGTGGGAAGAGACGTCCATATATGGATCAGTCAATACGAGTTTGTCGAGCTTGACGGCATCTTTATACCAGGGGCGCTTTCTCGGATCATAGTCTGCCGGCACCGGGTCTAGGGGAACCGAAGTGTAGGCGCCTTGTTCATCACCGACATAGGTTACAACAAATTCACGCGCGAAAATCGGGTTATCGAATGCAGCACTGATCTCGGCTTGGCTCTTCGCCTTGCTTGCAAGGTTACCGGCAAGCTCCGTGAGCATGAGCCGTGCGCGTAACCAGTTCGAAATGCTCTGTGAAGACTGCAGCCCTGCAATCTTGATTTCGCTTTCAACCGCTTGGCCGCCAACATGTTGCTGCAGCTTGTCTATATAGAACGCAAAGCCGCATAATGAGGCTATTACGACAATCGACGCCACTGCAAGAATCTTCGACATCAGTCTAGGATGAGCGATCATGGGGTAACCCTGTGCGGTAAGTCTCGACTGCTGGTTTCCAGCGGCCTCAAACGGGTTTCGGAAAAGACGGCCTCGCGTCGAAAAGCAGATCGAGGCTTGCTTACTATCATGCATCAGCTTACCCACCGAGATTTCGATCTCGATACGGTCGAGCGCTCCTAGACTGATGAAGCAAACTGACTTCTTATGTCTTCGGCCACTCGACCAAGCTAGAATAGCTTCTTAGGTCGCTCGAGTTTGATACCAGTTTCTGTTGCATTGGAACTGACGGCGCAATACTAAAATCCTAAATCAGGGTGTTCTCGCAATAAAGATCATTTTCTCGACCAAGGTATACCTCCTGCATAAGTCACAAACGCGTCTTTGGAGATGATACCGCTATCGATAGGAAGAAATACTCCTGTGATCGCACGGGCCCGTTCTGAGACCAGAAAGGCAATCGTTTCGGCCACGTCACTTGGCTCGGGCAGGTAGTTTAGCGCGTGAGGCTCCATGATCTTGGATTGATCACGTTCTCCGGCGGCTATTGCGGCGACGAGAGGTGGTGTCATAACGTGGGTCGGTCCGATGCAGTTTACGCGAATATTGAAGCGCCCGAGTTCAGCAGCGAGCAATTGCGTCATGCGCTCAATCGCCACCTTGCCGGGATTATAGGCTGGCAGCGGCAAGGGCATACGCGAATGAATGGATCCCAAGGTCACAATAGCGCCTCGCTCATGCGGAATCATTCGCTTGGCAAATGATTGGCAAGCGTGAATGGTGCCGAAATAGTTAACTTTCCACATGCGCTCGTGTGCAGCCATGTCCATGTCGAGGACGCACTCCGGGTTTGGCTGCATGGCTGCTGAGCTCACTAGAACTTCAACAACACCCAGATCAGACTCCACCTTCGCAGCGGTGGCTTCGACAGCGGCGGCATCAGAAACGTCACAACGATAGTAGTTTGCGGTATGACCCGCATCAGCGAGTTCCCCTACTACGCGCTGGCCTTGAGCGTCATCGACGTCGATAATGGCTACATTGTAGCCGTCGGCAGCGAGGCGCTTGGCCGCCGCCTCTCCGAGTCCGCTTGCTCCGCCGGTAATTGCTGCGACACGAGATCTCATTCTGAAGCTCCTCATCTTATCAAAAGAGATTTTACCTAACTAAGGATTGTCATACATTCTGTCAATATGCGCAGGCCGCGATAGTTCTTCCTTCGACCGGTGAACGCCAGGTGGTGAGTGATCACTACCTTTTCAGAATGCCGCCAGCTTCCAGCACCGCCTCCGGTGTATCGACATCCACGAGCGCCGCTTCACCGATCTCGACATCCACGATATTTAGCCCGGTGCTTTCCAAGATGTGCCGTGCGCCAATATCACCGTCGAGCTGAAGGATTGCCGAAAATGTCGCGCGTGGCAGGATGACGGGATTGCCGCGCTTGCCTCCCGAAACCGCCCGCACTACGGCTTGGCCGCCGGACGCCGCAAAAGCATCCAGGAGCCGGCGCACATCCGCACCCGTAATATGCGGCATATCGGCAAGCATCACTGCGACACCATCGCATCCCTGCCCAAGCGCCGAAACACCCGCCTTAAGCGAGGTCGACATACCATCCGCGTGATCTGGATTGCGGATGATGTCCACGTTGAGCCCGATCAGCTCCGCCTCAATGTCCTCTGCCCGGTGCCCCGTCACCACCAGCACACGCGCCGGACCGGCGGCTATGGCCGACTCAACCGAACGCCTTACCAGCGCTTTTCCGTCGAAGGCCGCCAGGAGCTTGTGGCTGCCGTTCATGCGGCGGGCGCGGCCGGCAGCCAGTACCAGCGCGGTAACGGACAGAGGCTGCTTCGGAGAACGCAGATCGCGCGGCTGCGGTCGGCTCCGGATTTCCGTCAGCAAACCGCCGACCCCCATGCTTGTGATCTCCTCTGAGCCCAGATTTTCACCGGCAAAGATGCGAGCCAAAACCCGGTCAAAGCCGTTTTCCTTAGGGCTGCGCGCGCATCCGGGCGCCCCTATCACCGGCACCGTGCCGATGCGGCCGAGAACAAGCAGGTTGCCAGGGTCAACAGGCATGCCGACGTGTTCGACCACGCCGCCCGCGGCGCCAATAGCGGCTGGAATGACGTCGTGCAGATCCGTCACCGCCGACGCGCCGAAGACGACAACGAGGTCGTTGTCCTGCGCCGACGCGGCGATTGCTTTAGCGAGTTGCGGAACACGATGCGGCGCGCGTACCTCCACCACCACTCGGCTTCCCGAAAACTGCAGCCGCTGTTCAAAAATGCGGCGCGTTTTGTCCATGACCGATGATTTGAGTGTCGGCAATTCCGTAGAGAGGAGCGCGACGCGATGAGGCTTGAAGGGCTTGACCTCCAGCGCCCGGTTCGATGCCATCACCGCAGCGGCCTTGCGCACCAGACTGTTGGATACGGCCAGCGGAATGATCTTGATCGTCGCCACCATGTCGCCGGCATGGACGCTTGCATGGTCAGGCAAGGTGGCGATGGTGATTGCCGGGTCCACCCGGTTGAAGCGGTCGATCGTAGCCCGATCAGCGACGAAAAGGCCGTTCGCGGTCGAATGCAGGTTGACGCGCCCTGTCGCCGATGGTGTGAAGTGCAGATAATCCGATGGAATAGCAGCCGCGATCAGCGACGCCGCCTCGTCCTCACCGATGTCGTCGGGCTCTAGCCGCACGGCGATGACGGTAGCTACACCCTCGGCACGAAGCGCTTCGCAATCCTCAGCCGTCACTACATGGCCCTTGTGTAGTGACAGGCCGCCTGCGCGCACGCCATGCGCCAACCGCGTACCGATCGCATCAGATGCCGGGAACTCTCCGAATATCATGGCGTCGCGCTCGGCCCGGATCGAAGGCGCAAATGGGCGATAATGTCGGCAAGGATTGCCACAGCGATCTCGGCCGGGCTTGACGCACCGATATCAATGCCGATGGGTGCGGACATCGTCGCAATTTCCGATTCGCTGTGCCCAAGCGCCGACAGGCGTTCGACGCGCTTGGCGTGGGTTTTCCGGCTGCCGAGCGCACCAACGTAAAAACAGCGAGTCGTAAGCGCCTGCGATAGTGGAAAATCGTCGATCTTCGGATCGTGCGTTACCGCGACAAGCGCCGTGTAGGCATCGAGCGGGCGCGTCTGAAATACGTCCTCCGGCCAATCCGCGATAAGGTCGACGCCGGAAAAGCGTTCCTTAGTGGCAAAGGCGGTGCGCGGGTCCACGATCGTGACATTGAAGCCGGCGATATCCGCCATCCTCGCCAGGATCTGGCTGATATGCACCGCGCCGATTATGAGGATGCGAACGGGAGGCAGGTGGACGTTGAGGAAGAACTTTCGTTCCTCCACCTCCACCAGCCCGGATTTTCCCGAACGAAAGGCGCTGCAAATCGCCTCGCCGAGCGGGCTGGCCACCCGATCCCCCTCCCGGATAACCCGGTCACGTCCGTCCCCGAGATCGGTGAGGTAGAGCACCGCGCGACGGGCGGCGCGCTCCGTATTGAGCTTGCGTAGGAGAAAGGGCTCCATCAGCCGACGCGCTCTACATAGACGCGGATGCGCCCGCCGCAGGACAGGCCGACGCCCCAGGCAATCTCGTCGGCAACGCCGAATTCCAGCAAACGCGGCTCGCCGTCGCTGATAACTTCCAACGCCTCACCGATAACCGCACCTTCCACGCAACCGCCGGAAACCGAACCATGGAAATTGCCGTCGCCGTTGATAACCAGGTGGCTGCCCACCGGGCACGGCGCCGAGCCCCAAGTCTCCATGACGGTGGCGAGCGCCACGATACGCCCATCCTGCACCCAACGCTCAGCGATAACCAGCGGGTCGAGCGTAAAGGTTGTACCCATTTTGCGTGCCCTACCTAAATGTTCCTCTACCGATGCATCACCATCATTGCAGGCAGATTCAGGCCAACGCAGCAATCACCTCGCCCCATGGCCTCAGCCAGCGCATCGGATCGCTTGGCGTATGCATTCGGTTATCCCTATGGCCTATGGTTGACTAACGAACTCCGCAATAGATGCGGCATCGAACGGAAGGCGTTGAGGCTGTCGCCCCAAGATATCGCGCAATGCAGATCCGATGGCGGCAGCGGGTATGATCACGGGGGGCTCGCCAATTCCTTTTGCACCCAAAGGTCCCGTTGCACTTTCGTTCGTCTCGATAAATATGGTTTCAATCGACTTTGGCACGTCTGCGATGGTTGGCATCCGATAATCGTGGAAGTTGTCGTTGCGGACAGCGCCTTTTTCGTCGATTTCAAGGTTTTCGAACAGCGAATAGCCGATACCTTGCACGACGCCCCCTTCGACCTGTCCTCGTGCAGCAAGAGGATTAAGAACGCGCCCCACATCATGTACCGCAACGTACCGGAGGACTTCTATCCGTCCCGTTTCTTCATCCAATGCGATTTCGACACCGTGACAATGGAAAGTGGCTTCCCCCAATCGAGCAACGCGCGCGTTATCTAACGTCGAACCTTGGATCTCCGAGGGCACGGCTTTGTAACGCGCTGACGCAACGACAGGACCCGACCTCATTCTGGCCGATGATACCACCTCCGCCAGGGGTAGCGATACATTGGACTGACCGACGCCTTCGACTCGGGCCCCCCGCAGAATCAAGTTCTCAGCAGGAACGCCCAACATCTCGGACGCCTCCTCCTTGATCTGCCTGACGACTTCGTTGACGGCACGCAATGTCGCGTTTCCAGTAGAAAATAGCGTTCTGCTTCCTCTGGAGCCGGATTCGAACGGAGCGTCGCGGGTACTGCCATTGTTAAGGGCCACGCGTTCGAGCTCAATCCCCAGAACCTCGGCGACCATCGCCGGCAGCGTCGTCGAGATCACGCTTGTACCGATTTCGGTTCCACCTGACGAAATGGTGGCGCTTCCATCGTCATGCACTTGTACGACTGCAGATGACGGCGTCCCCAGTGATGACCACCACGTGCAAGCAAAACCGTAGCCGCGTTTCCGATTGTCTCCGACTGGCGGCTTCTCTGAACGGAATGCCCGCAGACGTTCCAGCACTGTGTCCATACACTGTTCAACGGTCACATCCGACATCATTTCGCCACCGGGGCCTCGCTGTCCCTTGCGGATGAAGTTGCGGCGACGGATTTCGGCGGGGTCGAGGCCTACCTCCGAGGCAATCTCGTCGAGATGTGCTTCGCCAGCATAGACGAGTTGGGGACCGGTCGGCCCACGGAACGACCCCGTCGGGCACGTGTTAGTGTAGACAGCACGCGACGACAGATCGATGTTTTCGATGTAGTAGGGCCCTGTCGCGTAGAATGCAGCCATCGAATTCAATGCTTGAATATCGAGTGCATAAGCGCCTGAATCCAGGAGGATGTTGCATTTTCTCGCCAGAAGAAGACCATCGGAATCGACGGCGCTCGCCATTTCAACGATCGAATTCTCCCGAGGGCTCCCGTTGCGCATGTCCTCGCCACGCTCGCAGATCAGCTGCACTGGACGCCCTGTTGCCAGAGCAAGGACGGAAGCATGGGGCGCATAGCCAACATGCAGTTTGCCGCCAAACCCTCCTCCCACCGCGGGAACCTGGATATCTATTTTGCCGATTGGGATTTCAAGCAACTCACTGAGCACTATGCGTACACCGAACGGCTGCTGAGTGCTCATGATGAGAGAGAGACCATCTGCAAGGGGCATGGCGGTTACCCCACGAGGCTCAAGATAGCCCTGATGCACGCGATGCGTCTCAATTCGCGTCGTTATGATTTTGTGGGCCCGCTGAAACGCGGCTTCCACGTCTCCCCTTACGATGCGTGCAGCATCCAGAACGTTGCCCGCAACCGCGTGTACGGGGTTCGCTTGAGGTTCGGCCGCTGCGACAAGATCGACAACAAACGGAAGGGGATCGATGTGTGTTTCGACAAGCTTTGATGCTTTGCGTGCCGCGCTCAGGTTTGTCGCCGCGATCATTGCTACCGGTTCACCGACATACCGTACTACGTGTCGGGCAAGCACCGGTTGATCACGCAAGAAGTTTCCATACGGCCGATCTGGCAGATCTTCGGCCGTCAAGACGCAGACTACGCCATCCACCTGTCGCGCTGCATCGATGTTAATCTGCCTTATCGTCCCGGCCGCCAGCGGCGAGCGCACCAGAACGGCGTAGAGCATGTCCGGCATCACCAAATCTTCAGTGTACTTGATAGTACCGGTAATGCGCTCTCGGGCATCACGGCGGAGGAATTTGGTCCCGAGAACATTCACAGCGATTTCCCTCCGTTGGCCAGTTTATCGAGGGCAGTTTGCAGCGCCTGTCGTATGGGCAGATATCCCGTACAACGACATAGGTTGCCTGCGAGGGCGGTTGAGATTTGATTTTCCGTCAACCTCCGACCACCTGATTGCTTGGCGAGTGCGCAAGCGGTGACGACAATACCAGGCGTGCAAAAACCGCACTGCGCCGCATCAGTCTCAATCATCTCGTCGACGATAATCCGTCCGGCTGGTGAAGCGGCGACGCCCTCGATCGTTTCGATACGAGCGCCTTCACACTCGAGCGCATAGACCAAGCAAGAATTGACCGGACTTCCGTTCAAGAGAACGGTGCAGGCGCCACAATCGCCAGTACCGCAGCCCAGCTTGGTCCCCGTTAAACCAAACGCGTAGCGGATCACATCGATCAGTAGAGTATCTGCGTCAGCTTGTGCGCACTGCTGTGTGCCGTTGACCTCAATTGTTACTGTCATGAATAGCTATCCTTGTTGGCTTGGCGAGCCCGTCTCAGAGCCTCTGCCGTGACAGAACGGACCAGAGGACGCAACACATGCAACCGGTGCTTTCGGGTGCCGCGCACATCATCAATTGGCTTGGCTGCAGCAACGACGGCAGCAGTTGCTGCTTCAATGGCGTCAGCGTGCACGACGGTACCGATCAACGCAGCAGCTGCTTCTGGCACCAGCATTGGCGTGGGACCACAGGCTCCAACGGCCACTCTTGCCTCCTTGCACCGGTCTCCATCCATCTCCAGGAAGATTGCTACCCCCGCGACTGAAAGGTCCATCGCATTCCGATAGGTAAAACGTTCATATGCTGAGCCTCCTGCGCTATGGGGGACCACAATGCGCGTAAGCAATTCACCGGGATTCATTACCGTTCTTCCCGGTCCCTTGAAGAAAGACGAAGCCGAAACGGTTCGATTGCCAGCCAGAGAGGCCACATCGAGGTCGCAACCAAGAACCAGCAGGCCGCATAACGTGTCCGCAGCCGGAGAGGCCCGACAGATATTGCCGCCGATCGTCGCACGACATCTAGTCTGCCATCCACCGACGACGCTTGCGCCATCGGTAATTGCGTTTGAGCTGAAGTCTTTGTGAGAAGAGAGGCTATCGAGGCTGGTACAAGCGCCAATGCTTACTCTATCACGCTCAACATTGACGCCGGAAAGGGCCACGATCCCTTTGATGTCAACGAGCGTGTCAGCACTGACTGCTGAATTTGCGCGCATGACAACCAAGTCTGTTCCACCGGCAAGAACGCATGTGCGTTCCTGCGCCATGAAAGACAAAGCCTCGACAATGGATTTTGGTTTCGCGTAAGGAACGCTGGTCAAGCTTAGCATGGTTCGGTTCGTCCAGAATGTATAGCTCGATCCCTTAGGTCCCGACCTCATGTCGGAGGGGAAAATCAAAGACCGGCCGGCGATGTTTGATCGATGACAAAGGCCTTTCAACGGACAGAATCAATCGGGCAATGCAGCAACGACAGTAATTTCGACTTTCTGTCCCGGAACCAGAAGATCAACCTGGGCGGTCGAACGTGCAGGAGGATTGCTTTTATCAACCCATTCATCCCAGACAGCGTTCATTCCGGGGAAATCACTGCGATCCGCCAACCAGATTGTGGCTTGGATCACGTTCGATTTGTCGGTCCCAGCAAGCGCGAGCAATCGGTCAATCGAAGCCAGTACGGATCGCGTTTGATCCCCAAGACTGGCCGCCTCCGAACCCACTTGACCCGTGAGATAAACTGTCTTGCCAAATACGGCGACGTCAGAAAGTCTCTTACTGGATCCAAAACGTACGACACTCACGTGCTATCCTCCATAAACTTCAGTGTTTTGGCAAGTTCATGACCTGCCTGCCTCTTTAGGATACGCTCACACACGTAGCCCAATGACGGTCACATCCAGAGCGTTGGATTTGTGACCGTCGCCGTATTCGATTGGGTTCAACTAATTATGGGCTGACACCAGGAGCGTCGCCGTAGTGCCTTACATGTCCCGCAGTTTCGCCGTCGCGATATATACCCTCGTACTCCGACAAGGAGCGATTCCGGATTTCTTCGGATGACATATTGTAGTTATCAAACCGTCCGAGCGAGAAGCCCTTTAGGACAGCGGGCCGCTTGCCGGTCTTGAGCCAGACAGCCATATGCTCGCCTAGTGCTGGCGCGCACGAGAGCCCCATAACGTTGCAACCCGTAATAAAGTAAAGGCCTCGCGCTGAAGCGACCTCATCAATCAGGTAACTTCCATCTGGTGTCATGGTAGTGACGCCGCCGCGCAGTTCGACTACGCTGGAACCTGCCAGCCCAGGGAACACAGCCGAGACCTTCTCCAGCGCAGTGTCGATCGCCTTTCCGTCCAGCGGAACTTGCTCAGTACGATTAGGAACGGACTGAAGCTCAAGCGGATGTGGCTCATAGGTCCCGAACATCAGGTTTGTCCCCTCGGGCCGCGCGTAGACCGCATGATCAACAATGCGGACAGACGGTAAAGCGGGATGGATGTTTGGAACACCGGAGCGAATTGAATACTGGTGTCGTACGTAAACCGCCGGAAGCTTCGGACCGGTCCTCTCAATAAGCTCTTTCGTCCAAGGGCCTGTGGTCATGACCACTGCCCCGGCTTCGATTCTTCCATTGTTCGTCACCACACCAACGATTTTACCTGCCTCGACTACGATCTCGGAAAGGTCCTCGTCGAACTGAAACTCCACACCGGCATTTTTCGCCGCCGTGTGGTAGGCGGCAAGCATATCAGCCGGGCTGAAATAGAGATCTTTTGGAGCGTGCCAAGCTGCTACCGCGGCCTTTGAATTCGTGTGCGGAGCGAGTTGTTGAGCGTCGTCGAGAGCGACAATGGAAACATCAGCACCGAGCAATCGGGCGCGCTCGACCTCACGATGGAGTTGCGCCTCTGCCCAATCGGAAAGTGCATATTTTACGCTTCCGACCTGATGATACTTGAAACCAACCCCGGTGCGCTTCTCAAAGCTGACGATATGATCGATACTGCCGTGCATCAGTTCGCCCATCGCAGGATCTGTTTGGGCAATGACTGATTGACCGGCAGCTCGCCTCGATGTCTGAGCTCCAGGCCCGACCCGGTCGATCGCGCGAACTCGCAACCCCTGTACCGCCAGATTGTACGCAACGCTTAGGCCAACTGCCCCGCAACCGACGACGAGGACGTCCGGACTATTGCTCATACCCGCGCCTCCGTTGTCAGGCGACCGGCCCGAAGTTCAGCAGCGAGTGCAATCAAGGCACCAAGGTAGCCAAAATGCCTGAAACCCATAACTGTGCCAGTCGCTACCGATGTGAAGACCGAGTCATGACCGGTCGCGTAAATATTGGCGAAGTGGACTTCCACGAATGGTTTGCGCGATTGATGCAGAGCCAGCTTTGTCGGTTCGCCAAACGCCCATAAACCGCCCGGGTTGATCAGGTAGGCATCGATGTTGGATTGTGCCTCGATGAAGTCCACAAGGTCACCCTCGTGGTTCGAGTGGTAAGGAACCACCTCGACACCGATCTTCGCACCGACTTCGCAAACGAGATCTTCAAGCTCCTGCAACGAACCGATCGTGCCGTAGATATTCTTGTCGCGCCGCCCAAGGCTCGTCATATTAAGGCCGTTCAGCAAGCCAATCCGAATCGCGGGAGCGTGCCGGGATGAATTAGAATTTTCCTGAGTAGTCATTTGGCTCTCCGATCGAGTATTCAGGTGTAAAGAGACCGCGGCGCACCGTGGGAGCGATTGAGAGGGCCGGTTCCGTCTGGATTCAGGAAGTCGATATCATCCAACGCCAGCACCAGCGAGGTCATCGCTCCGAGGTAGCTGGAGGGCCCCAGTCCGGAAAAGATCGACAGTACGCTTGGCGAGAAAATCGATTTTTGGCAAAGCTCGTGATTGTGGAAATGGATCTCCACACTCGGCTTCTTTGCATCTTTCAACGTGTGGCGAAGCGATTCGCCGACCCGGACGAGAGAACCCGGATTGACAAGGTAGGCATTAGCCCGGTCACGACTGGAGTGCACGAACTCCAGCAAGTGCCCTTCGTGATTGGACTGGAAATGCTCCACCTCGACGCCGAGCTGTGATGCGCCTTCTTTAAGGATTTTTTCGAATTCTCCGATATCGCCAAGAATGGCTCGAACACCCGGGCCACCAAGCACAGCAATGTGCCATTTGGTCTTGCCCTTTCTAAGATCAGACAGTCGCAATTTCCTCTCCTTCTGTTAACTGAACAGGCGCGGAAGCCTTCTAAAAGCTTGGCGCGCCCCCGGCGTCGACCTGACGTTAAGCGGCAGTACCGCAATTGACAAGCCATCTAATTTACATTATGAATGTCAGACAATCTTCGATGAGTCAAGGAGTTTCAGGGGAGTTGAAACCAATGCTCATCGTCACAGAGCGGAGGGGCCGTTGAAAGACTCTTCAAGACAGACCGGGGCAAATCGCATTCCGTATGAAGACAGGCCTGTGCGTCGTTGCAGGAATATTACTTTGCGACTTGGCGGGAACAATGGTCCTAACAGCTTCTACTCAGGGCTGAGCGGAAACTCGCTGGTGCTCATCTACGATGATGAGATAGTGGAGTATATGTTCGACGACATCTCATTCATGCAATCGCAAGCCCGACGCCTGGAATCTCTTAAGATCCACCGTCTCGATGTTGCCGAAGGTCTGGCAAAAATTCTAGGGGTCTTGACCCTATTCGTTGCATCCCTCCAGTTCATCGTTTGGCTTTCAAGCTGACGATGACGGACTTTTTTGAGATTTGAAATCATGCTTTCTCTGAAAGACCCCTCGCTTTTAGGGCCTTATGCTGCGGCGCCAAATCAAACGGGAGCGGTCAGCGGGCACTTCACGGTTTTCAATCCAGCGACGGCGGCTGCGATCGCCGACGTCGCAGATTTAGATGTGACGCGCGTGCGCGATAAAATTGATGCGGCCTACGTCGCTCGGCCAGATTGGTCCGCAAGGACCGCGGACGAGCGATGTGCGCTGATGCTTCGATGGTCGCGGCTGATGCGCGATAATATAGAAGATCTTAGTGTTATTCTGACGGCAGAAATGGGAAAGCCATTAGCGGAAGCGCGCTCGGAAATCGAGTATGCTACTAGCTACATTGATTGGTTCGCCGAGGAAGGTCGGCGTATCTACGGGGACATCATACCCGCGCACGAGAAAACGAAACGGATCTTTGTTCTGAAGCAGCCAGTGGGAGTGGCTGCGCTGATTACACCTTGGAATTTCCCTTCCGCAATGATTGCTCGCAAGGCGGCACCAGCAATGGCGGCAGGCTGCAGCGTTGTCGCCCGACCCTCAGAGATGACGCCATTGTCAGCTCTGGCCATGTGCGTCCTAGCTGAGCGAGCAGGCATTCCATCAGGCGTTTTGAGCGTAGTCCCGAGCACTGATGCGGCTGGCATAGGGGCAGAGTTTTGTAGCAATACCAAAGTTCGCAAGCTCTCGTTCACCGGATCAACCCGCATTGGCTCATTGCTGATGCGGCAGGCGGCTGGGGACATCAAAAAACTTAGCTTGGAATTAGGCGGCAATGCGCCCTTTGTCGTCTTTGATGACGCCGATCTGGACAAGGCGGTAGCGGGCGCGCTCTTGGCCAAATTCCGGAATGCCGGCCAGACATGCGTCTGCGCAAATAGAATCTATGTACAGAAAGGTGTCTACGACGCCTTTGCTGAAAAGCTGTCTCAAGCGATCGCCAAATTCAACGTTGGTGACGGGATGTCACACGACACTCAGATTGGTCCATTGATTAGCCCCGCAGCGCTGCTGAAGGTTGAAGAGCACATTCAAGACGCCGTCCGGAACGGTGCGACGATTAGGCAGGGCGGACGCCGTCACCCCGGTGGTGGGCAATACTTCGAACCGACAGTGCTGACGGGCGTGTCAGATGAAATGAAGGTGGCGCGCGAAGAAACCTTTGGCCCGGTTGCTCCGCTTTTTGCTTTTGACACCGTGGAAGAGGTCATCGAACGATCCAACGACACTGAGTTTGGGCTGGCTGCTTATTTTTATACGCAGGACCTTGGTCGCGCATGGCGGGTTGCCGAGGCTCTTGACGTTGGAATGGTGGGTGTCAATACCGCTGCGATATCAACTGCGCAGGCGCCATTTGGAGGAATCAAACAGTCCGGCATTGGTCGGGAGGGTTCCAAATACGGAATCAACGAATATCTTGAACTTAAATACGTGTGTATGGAAACCTAAGTGGCGCAAATGACTGAAGCAAAAGAACGAAAGAACGACCGCCGACCACGTGTTGGTTTGATGGTGCCCTCATCGAATACGGTTATGGAGCTTGATTTCAACCGGGAGCTATCGAGGGAATACGATGTACATACGGCTCGTATGTACATGGTAGAGACCACGCGGGCAGCCGAAATCTCCATGGTGGAAACTTATGCACCAGAGGCCGCGAGGGATCTCGGGACTCTTAACCCTGACCTTGTAGTGTTTGGGTGCACGTCGGCCGGATCGCTATTTGGGACGGCTTATGATGCCGACGTATGCGACAAGCTTAGTGCGATTGCGCGGGCTCCAACGCTTGGCGTGCTGACAGCTGTCGGCCAACAACTGGATGCGCTGCCTGGGCAGCGGCTCGCGGTGATCACTCCGTACGTCGAAGATCTCACTAATTCGGTCGCGCGCGCCGCTCAATCCGCAACCCGCCATGTTGTGCGCGCGGCCGGCATGGGTATTAGCGACAATGTTAGACTGTGCGAACCCACTCCAGAGGAAATCGTTGACTTCAGCCGCACAAATTTGACGGGCATTGATTTCGATTTACTTCTGGTCTCGTGTACGAATTTTCGAGCATTGGAAGCCCAACCAATGCTGGAGCGCGAATTCGGAGTGCCGGTGGTGACCAGCAACAGCGCGGTCATTGCTTCAATCCGCCAGCTTCTCCACACGCTCTAGTTTTCAAAGCCGCCCATTTTCCGAGGGCGGCTTTTCATCATCGGGAAGGCTCGCGGCGGTACGCCTGACCAGCAGACGCATACGCTTGATCAACATGGTAGATAGCAGCAACGCGAGCAGCATCACTGTCACGGGCTTCGATTGCGCCAAGTATTGCAGTCATCTCTTCAAGGCTGATCTTGGCTCTACCCGGCATTGACATCGATCGAGCTCGTAACAGGTTTATGCGCGCCAGCAACCCACTTAAAATCTCCTCGATGATGCTGTTGTTGCAGGATCGAAGGATTTCGGCGTAAAAATCAGCGGTCGAACTCACTTGGCCGGCAGCGTCGCCACTTCGCCCGGCCTTATCAAAAGCGCTTAACGCACGGCGCATTTTCTTGATCGAGTCGTCGGTTCTAGTGTGCGCGGCGAGAGACGCGGCCTCTCCTTCCAATAAGGCACGCACCTTATAGATTTCAGTCGCCTGCTCCCAAGTCAAAATCGGGATATGGGGACCTTTGTTCGGGACAATCGCAACTAACCGCTCCGCTTCCAAGCTCCGTAACGCTTCGCGGACAGAGGGTCGGCTTACACCTAAGAGTCCACAAAGTTCTGCCTCGAGTAAGCGGTCTCCAGGCTTGAACATTCCGGTGATAATCGCCTGCCGTAGCTTCTCAACAGTCTGCTGCTGCACAGTCTTCGGTGAGACGCGAAGATCCATAAGTGTCATCGTATACCAGCCTCCTTAGCTTGTTCAACATCTAGCTGATTTATGTCAGCCTTGCATCAACTAAGATTGACAGAATGTCAGACGATCTGCTAGAAATAAAGAGGGATTAAACACCAGGAGAAATTTTGCCGTGAACAATCTGAACATCCGCCGCACATTCACTATAATCGAAGACAAGTTCGAAGAAGCGGGTCAGTTGGCACCGACGCCTGTCCGTAAAGTTGCGGTCATCGCGGTTCTAGAGAACCCATACGCCTCCGCGGGCTTCGTGAAAGATCTTTCACCGTTGACGAAAGAGAGCGTGGAGCTCGGGCGGCATATGGGACAAATGGCTCGGCAGGCACTCGGCGACTACACCGCCCAAGGATACGGCAAGGGTGCGCTAGTCGGCCTGGATGGCGAGCAGGAGCACGCCAACGCGCTACTCACCACCGTGTTTGCAAACCCGATCCGCGATGCGATCGGTGGAGGGGAAGCTTGGATTTCCTCGATGCAGAAGGTTGTTTCACCTGGCAGCACGATCGATATTCCCATGAATCACAAAGACGATGTGTATGTGCGATCGCATTACGACGGAATGACGATTACCTTACAAGGTACGCCCATGCCCGACGAGATCGCGATCATCTTCTGCCTGGTGAGCAACGGGCGTATTAATGCGCGCGTTGGGGGGCTCACGCACGAAGAGGTGTCTGGACGGAATAGGAGCCTCGGAGCCAAAGCGGCTGGAGCATAAGGGCGCGTAATGAAGACGGCGATTGTTAATATCGGGTCGATAGTAACTGGCGACCTCACGAAGCCTCTTGCTGATGGCGATACGATCATCACGTCGGATGGCAAAATTGAAGCAGTCGGCAACATTGTTGCTGCCGACGTTGAGCAGTGTGATGTCATCATCGACGCGAACGGAACTATCGCTATCCCAGGCCTGATCGACTCCCATGTCCACGTGACTTTCGGGGATTACACACCTCGCCAAAAGACAGTCGGCTTTCTTGAAAGCTATGTTCACGGTGGGGTGACAACTTCTATCAGCGCATCGGAGGTTCACGTACCCGGGCGGCCCAAGGACGTTGTGGGTGTGAAGGCACTCGCGGTTGCAGCCTCAAAATGCTTCCAGAACTATCGTCCAGGTGGGATGCGCGTCCACGCAGGGTCTCTCATTCTCGAGCCAGGGCTCCAGGACGATGACTTTTCTGACCTGGTGGCTGCCGGGGTTTGGATGGTCAAGGCAGGTTTCGGCGCTTTCTCTTCACCCTACGAATATGCGCCGCTCGTTGCGCTAGCACGGCGCCATGGCATGGTCTCGATGGTGCACACGGGCGGTGCGTCGATCCCTGGATCCTCCGGGATTTGGGCCGATCACCTACTTCGTATTAAACCCGACGTCTCCTATCATGTGAATGGCGGGCCAATTGCAATGCCTGATGAGGACTTTGGCCGACTGGTCAACGAATCGGACATGGCTTTGCAGATTTGCACGGCCGGAAATTTGCGCACGACCCTTCTTGTTTCTGATCTTCTGGCCGGATCGGATCAACTCGCCAGGTTGTTGATTGCGACTGACACACCCACGGGCAGCGGGATAATGCCGCTCGGGATGCTCTATACGATCAGTCATCTCGCCTCCCTAGGTAACGTTGCTCCGGAAATCGCCATTGCGGCGGCAACCGGAAACAATGCACGCGTGTACCGTCTCAACAGCGGTATCATCGCGAAGGGCCGTGACGCCGATATCGTGCTGATCGATGCTTGTATGGGCGGCTCGAAGGCGGACGCCATGTCCGGCCTCAAGAACGGCGACATCCCGGCCGTGGGTGCAGTCCTGACTGATGGTATTCCACGCTTCGTCGGTCGAAGCAGGAATACACCCGAGACTATGCGGAAAGTCAGAGTGGCCAAAAGCAATGTGACGCAAGACTTTTCTAGTATAGGCCACTAATCGATCTCTCGTTGGCCGGAATGCAACAGGACATCCCGCATTCCGGCGAGCGCCTAGTACATAAGCACTGAGAGTGCTAGCAACTTTAGTCGCTCAGGAAATAACACCAGCCAAGACCTACAAGGTGAGGACTGCCGGAGCTGTTTTAGCTTAGTTTGGGGGAAGCTCTTCAGCCAAAACCCGTGTTTAAAGCCGCCCTCCCATTTTGCAAGCGCCGCTTTAGGCTGTGGAGGGCTGTGCCGAAAGCGCGGCCGTCCTCGCGGCCGACAGTGGCGGCGCACTAACGCGCTTCGCGGGTGGGTCCTTTCAATGTCTCGCACGATCCGAGCGAACTCGTGCTGAGCGGCCTTAACAGAAATTGATCAGTCTCGAAGACGGACATACATGGTGTAATCGCGGGCACGAGGCCTCTCAAGACCCGATCATGACCTCGGAAGGTGGCTGCTCCCCGATATGATGAGATACGGGCTCTCGACTCGACGCCGCGCCCAGCATCAAAGCATAGCCATGACAGAGTATATCGGTCTCGACGTATCAATAAAGAGACAGTAATTTCGATCTTCGATCCGTCGCGCGGGCAAGCGGATCTGGCGCGGGAAGTGTGCCTCTGATCCCGCCGCCATAAACGAACTTGTACGCATGCGAGCACCAAATGCGGAGCGCGCGGTGTTCGGAACGGGCCTTCTCTGGGTATGGTTCTATCATGCGCTTCGCGCCGAGGGATTGCCTGCTATTTGCGTCGACGCCCGTCACGCCAAAGCAGCGCTCGATATGGCGGCCAACCAAACTGACGCCAACGACGCCGACGGGCTCGCGCATCTGGCGGAGGTCGGTCTCTTCCGCGAAGTCCGAGTAAAGGCCTTCGACAGCATGCTTTCTCGGACATTGGTTGCGGCTCGAACGAAACTCATGCGAACGACGCTGGAGGTCGCGAACCAGATTTGGGGATTGATGAAGACGTTCGGCCTTATCGTTCCGTGCAGTATGGGCGGCAAGTTCGAGGCGAATGTTCACTCCCTCCAAGCTGACAACGCCAGCCTTTCGCGGATAATCCTGCCCTTCCTCGAAGCGTGGCGTACCTGCGCCTCCAGGCGGTCAGGTCGGGCAGCAGCTCCTCGCCGAAGCGCGTAGAAACCAGCAATGTTAGTTGCTGAGGTCGCGCGGCATTGGTGCGATCACAGCCACTGCCTACCTAACTGCCGTCGAGGATCCAGCGAAATTCAAGCGATCGCGCTCGGTAGGCGCATGGCTGGGATTGATGACGCGGCGCTATCAATCAGGCGAGGTAGACTATGATGGCCATATCTCCCAACGTGGAGACACCTATGTGCGTTCGCTTCTCTATGAACCCGCGTTAGTCATCCTCACACGCAGCCGGGCCGAGAGCGATCTGCGTAGATGGGGCATACTGGCGGTCACTGAATTCTTCGGTCAAGCCGAGAATATAAACAGTCCACAGATCTAAATCTGATGATTGGATCATCGTTCATCTGGCCGGTTTTCTTGTACGTCCTTCGCCTGGTCCACTGGTTTTTCAATCCAAGAACTTCAATGACGTCGCCGCTCGGAAAGGTGCCGGTAACACACCTACTGATTTCTGCGTTGAAATTCGTAAAGCCCGTAGGGCGGTTCTGCCGCATAACACATATAGTGGTCGGTCAGGCCTGAGGGCGAAACAGCGCCGAGCAACAAACCTGTTGCTCGGCGCGGGCCTTTCCGATGGGAGGTCACGGATCCGAGGCCAAGACGATATTAATTAACTTGTTCGTAGTTGTAGGTCCCGTCACTGCTTTTCATCCAGCGGTAAACGACATAGTCCGCTCGCGTGATGTCTCCTTTAGCGTCATAGCTGATGTCACCGATGACGGTTTTGAAAGGACCTTTGGAGTGAATCGCTTCGGCAACGCTTTGGGGGTCGAGACTCTTTGCAGCCGTTGCCGCCTGAGCAATGATTTGGACAGCTGCATAGCTATAAAGCGTATAAGCTTCAGGTTCAAAACCGTCGTCACGGAACTTCTTCACGATATCCGCGGCCTCTGGGTTTTTGCGAGGATCAGGCGCGAAGGTAAACAATGCACCTTCCGCAGCATCGCTCGCAACAGCCGCGAACTCAGCCGTGGCTAGATCGTCTCCACCCATCAACACTGCCTTCAGTCCCTGGTCGGCGATTTGGCGCGATATGAGGCCCGCTTCAGCGTAATAGCCTGCGTAGTAAATCAATGTAACGCCACTATCCTTCATTTTGGAAACCAGCGCCGAAAAGTCCTTCTCGCCAACGTTAACGGCATCGTACATGACTTCCGTAACACCACCGGCATTCATCGCCTTTTTCACCTGAGCAGCCATGCCCTGGCCGAAGGCTGACTTATCGTTGATGATCGCCACCTTTCCGTCCTTGAAATGAGCCGCAATATATTCGCCAGCCACTTTTCCCTGCTGGTCATCGCGCCCGCATGTACGGAAAACGTTCCATAGGCCGCGTTCGGTAAAATCAGGAATAGTCGACGAGGGGCTGATCTCAAGTATGCCGTTTTCAGCATAGACCTCCGAGGCCGGCATTGAGACTCCAGAATTGTAATGCCCTACGACGAACTTGATATTGTCGGCGACGAATTTGTTAGCCACCGAGATGCCTTGCTTCGGATCGGATGCATCATCCCCGATTTCCAGCAAAATTTTCTCACCATTTATACCGCCGGCGGCATTGATGTCGGCAGCCGCCTTTTCCGCTCCGCGTTTTAGTTGGGCGCCAAACGCAGCACCTGGCCCGGTAACAGGACCGGCAACACCCATTAAAACATCAGCGAACGCAGGGGAGCTGAACGCGACAATCGCGCCTGCTGCAATCGCGGAGAGCAACATTTTTCTCATGGTATAGTTCCCTCTTTTTGAAGCCTATCTGTCGATCCTTGCATCGCTACAACGGACACCGAGCCTTACCAGCAAAGCACGGTTTCGAAAGATTGAATTACATTAATATTGTCTGACATTTTGTCAAATATTTATTTGAGATCCCGAGACACGGGGTGCCAATCGACTGCACCGTCCTTTCCGGATCGGATGTGGCGCATGGGTCGGGAAATCGCACCGGTCGTCGACCACATGCCAAAGAGGCTCTTGTTGGAAAGCACTAGGCTCGATGGGGATGAGACGACCGCGCCGGTGGTCCGGGGCGAAGGCAAGACGAGGACGCATTATCTCTGGGCGGTTTTACGTGACGCCCGCGGCTGAAAGGCTCCGCGCCGTCAGGAGCGGTATTCCTCTACCGGCCCGGCCTTAGGGGCGAATATGCCGCCGAGATCCTTGAGATCCGGCGTCACGTCAGAACTTTGAGGCGTGCTCCGTTCAATAATACCCTGGCCGAGCTGGCGGCACAGGTCGGAAGCGACGAACTGATGATCGATGCAGTCTAGCTCAAAGCGCGTCGCAGCGGAAAGGCTGCCAAAAATGGCAATAGTCCATCCCAATGTCTGAGGGTGGCCGAGGTCGCCTGACCAACAAGCTTCGATGGTTGCTAAGACAACGAGGGCCGGCTCCTGTTACTTGGCCGAGTAAATGGCCATCGATTACAAAAGGGCGTCTCCTGTTCTTGTGCAACTTCACCTGTTCGCCTTCCGCTGACCGACAGAGCGCGCAGTTCCGCGCCCGGCAAAGGCCGACAGATTGGAGGGCGACCTTATTTTTACCCCGCCCCGTGCAAAACATCGTGTCCAGCAGCTTCGCCGGCGCAACAGGATCGAGAATCTATTCGCCTGCCGCAAGGAGTGGAGGCGCCTTCAGCTGATGTTGCCAAAGCCGCCGCCTACAAACCACAGTGGAAATCAAGTTTTCGGTTTCCAGCTAAACAATGAAGTCTTTCGATAAAGCCAGCGATATTGACCCACCATCTGATTGGTGCGCGTGTATTGATAACCGAGAAAGCCAAGGATCATCAACACTATGATATCAACGATGAAGTAATGTATGGAAACCATGCTTCCCTGGAACAAGGCGTGATGGATGAACCTGATTCCAACTCCGAGCCCTAATATGTAGAAAAACAGTTTGAGATAGCTTGTCCAGGTTCGCGCTGCCGCCTTGCCGGTCATCCACGCCGCCCACCCGCCGAGCAAGCAGGTGACAAATAGGAACTGCCAAATCGACGTTTCCTCGTAGAAAATATTCTGCATGATTGATCTTCCCGATCTTAGTGATGACCGCCTTCAAGATAAGCCGCTCTTACTTCCGGATTCGCTAGTAGTTCCTTGCCGGACCCACTCATTGTCACGTTACCATTGACCATTACATAGCCACGGTCTGCCAGTTTGAGCGCGCCGAATGCGTTTTGTTCCACGAGGAATACGGTTAGTCCTTGCGTCTTATTTAGTACACGAATTGCATCGAAGATCTGCTTGACGATCAACGGCGCAAGCCCCAGCGACGGCTCGTCGAGCAGCAATAGTTTTGGCCTTGCCATTAGTGCGCGACCGATCGAGAGCATCTGCTGCTCGCCACCTGATAGAGTTCCGCCACGCTGTCCGATGCGCTCCTTTAGCCTCGGAAATAGCGTAAAAACCTGCTCCACATCGTCCGAATAATGTTTGAGGTTATCAAGGCTGGCGCCCATTTGCAGGTTTTCCATAACCGTCATCCGGGCGAAGATTCGGCGGCCCTCTGGCGACTGCGCGATGCGCATCCTGGCAATTTCGTGCGGAGGCATTTGAGTTATATCTGTGCCGGCGAACGTGATCGTGCCAGCCCGGGCCCGCGGTGATCCGAATATCGTCATCATCAACGTTGATTTACCGGCACCGTTGGCTCCGATAAGCGCCACGATTTCACCTTGCTTAACACTGACATCAACGCCATTCAGCGCGCGGATATTCCCGTAATAGGTCTGAACGCCCTTGATATCGAGCAGCATTGTTCCCGCCATTATCTGTCTCCTTCAGGCTTTTCCGGATTAGGCACCACGGCCTTTTCGATCGTTTTTTCCGCTTGGAAGGAGCTCGGGGAGTGGTTTGGATCGTGCGCCGGTTGCGACCCGATATCCAGCTTGTCGATGACGTCCTCATCGCCGACTTCAGTGAGGACAGTTTCCACCTCCTCATCTTCGACACCCAGGTAGGCCGCAATTACGCGCGGATCGCTACGGACCGACTGCGGATCACCTTCTGAGATTTTGCTGCCATATTCGAGCACCACGACATGGTCGGAGATTTGCATAACCACTGACATGTCATGTTCGATTAGAAGAATTGATGTTCCCGAATCTTTCTTGATATCGGTCAAAAGATTATTGAGCGCCAAGGATTCCTTGGGGTTCAGGCCAGCTGCTGGTTCATCAAGGCAGAGTAATTCGGGTTCTGTACACATAGCTCGTGCAATCTCAAGTCGGCGCTGAGCGCCGTACGGAAGGTCGCCGGCCGGATCGTCAGCACGGTTGGTTAGATCGGCCTGCTCAAGCCAATGCCTCGCTAGCTCGATCGACCGCGCTGCAGCCTGCCTGTACCTGGGCGCTCCAAACAGGCCAAGAAAAGAATAGCCCGAGGCACTCATCAGCTTATTGTGTTGAGCAACAAGGAGATTCTCTAGAACCGTCATTCCGGAAAACAATCGAATGTTCTGAAATGTACGGGCAACTCCTGCCCGTGCCGGAATTTCATGGTTAGCGAGCCGCTCCAGCAGATGGCGTGAGCCCGTTTTGCTGGTAAGTGCCAGCATTCCCTCGGTTGGTTTGTAGAAGCCAGTTATGCAGTTGAAAACTGTCGTCTTTCCCGCACCATTTGGGCCAATCAAGGCGGTGATTTCGCCGCGACGCGCCTGAAACGAGAGGTCATTGACCGCGATCAGTCCGCCAAACTTCATCGACAGGTGCTCTACATTGAGGATGGTGTCGTCCATGGAAACGCTTGCCTTCGTGTTCATTTTAACCGTGACCTTCCTTGGTGAAGGCACCAGACACCGATTTGCGCTCCTTCAAAAAGGCCGTCGGTTCACGGCTGCCAACGAACCCACGAGGTTTCCAAAGCATCACCACCACCATCGCCGCGCCGAACAGCAGCATTCGATAGAGTTCAGGTGTGAAATCCTGGCCGAAAATTGCCTTCAGGAAGCTAAGCTCACGAAGTATTTCCGTGCCGCCGATCATGGCGAATGCTGCGACGGCGATCCCGCCGAGAGATCCCATGCCTCCGAGGACAACGATGGCAAGAACGATTGCCGACTCCAGATAGACGAAAGATTCTGGTGATACGAAACCCTGCCGAGCGGCGAAGAACGAGCCCGCAAAGCCCGCAAACATGGCGCCGGTGGCGAACGCGGTCAGCTTTGTCGTCGTGGTATTGATGCCAAGTGAACGGCAGGCAATTTCGTCTTCGCGTAAGGCCTCCCACGCCCGACCGACCGGCAGCCGACGTAGTCGGATCGTTACAAACGCAGTGAGCAAGCACAAAGCCAGGATGAGATAGTACAGGAAGATCTTGTAATAAGCTCCCGACGGAGCGATATCGAGAATCTTCCCAATGTAATTTGCGTCACCCATGTTGAAGCTTGCCAGTCCGAAGAACGATATTTTCGGCACGCCCGAGATACCAGCAGCTCCGTTGGTAACTTCGCGCCAGTTGATCAGAACTAGTCGGATGATTTCCCCAAAGGCCAGCGTGACGATGGCGAGGTAGTCACCGCGCAGACGCAATACAGGGAAGCCGAGTACGACGCCCCATGTTGCAGCCATAATCCCGGCACATGGAAGGAGGATCCAGAAAGACAGTCCGTAGTGCGTACCGAGCAAAGCGTATGAATATGCCCCGACAGCATAGAAGGCAACGTAGCCCAGATCGAGTAGTCCGGCTAGACCGACAACGATATTCAAGCCCCAGCCCAGCATTACATAGATCAGAATCTGGATGCCGAAGTTATCGACCCACTTCAGTGAACCCTGGAAGCCAAAGACTAATACAGCGACGATCGGAAGCAGGAACAATGCTACGATACCAATCGAGCCAGAATTCCGACTTATGATACCCGGAACAATTGTGATTGCTGGCGCTTTGGCCTTAGCCGCCTTTCGACGCTCGAGAGCCTGCTGGATGAAGCCAACGTAAAGAAACCTGCCAGCCATCACAAGACATACAATAACCGCGAGTGTTCCCCAGCGCTGAACGAGAACGAGCTCGTTACGAATGTTCTGGTCGGTTTTCAATCCGATAAGGAGTACGAACAAGCCGAAGGCTATGACGCCCGCGAAAAGCGCCTCGCGAAAAGCGTGCTTCATTGGGCTGACGAGGTTAACGTCGCTCGAGTTAGTAATTGCTATAGTCATTGACTTAGACCTTTTCGACTTCAGGACGGCCAAGTATGCCGGTCGGCAAAAAGATCAGGACGATCGCCAGGATAGAGAACGCAGCAACGTCCTTGTAGTCGACTGAGAAATAGGCTGACCAAAGGCTCTCGATCAGACCAATCAAAAGTCCCCCGAGGACGGCACCTGGTAACGATCCGATTCCACCCAGCACCGCGGCGGTGAACGCCTTTACACCTGGCACGAAGCCGTCTGAAAAGGATACCACCCCGTAGTAGGTCAGAAACATTGCGCCGGCGACAGCAGCAAGCGAAGCGCCCATAACAAATGTAATCGAGATCGTGCGATCGACATCGATCCCAAGCAGTGCTGCCATCTTGCGATCCTGCTCGCATGCCCTTTGCGCCCGTCCAAGCGAAGTGTGGTTGACGAGATACCAGAACACGGCCAGCAACACGGCGGTAATTCCAACCACAATGATTTGCTTCAGTGATATCGCGACGCCGGCGACGTCATAAACATCGGTAAACAACCTGGGAATCGGTTTGTTTCGGGGACCCTGTGCGACCTGGACGAAATTGGACAGCGCGATTGACATGCCGATGGCCGTGATGAGCGGGGCGAGACGAAACGAGCCACGCAATGGGCGATAGGCTACCTTTTCGATCGTCCAGTTGTAGAGACTGGTCAACAACATGGCCACGATCATCATGATTAGTAGCGCCACAATGACTGGCACGGAAAAAAACAGTGCGCCGAGAATAAGGTAAACAATCAAGGCCGCGAAGGCGCCGACCATAAAGATGTCGCCGTGCGCGAAATTGATCATACCGATAATGCCGTACACCATCGTGTAGCCGATCGCGATCAGGCCATAGATGGAACCTAGCGTTATGCCGTTTATGAACTGCTGGACAAAATATTCCATGGATTGCCGGGCCTCCTCCGAACCGATTTCGGTTTTGCGGCAATCGGGGTAAAGCGCGCCGCTTAAGATTGTCTTACATTAAGCTAAGCAGACAACTTGTCAACCCGCGAATGCTGGTGGGATCGCTCGATCTTGAGTGCACTGAAGAACCGCGGCCATCACATCAATGGGAGGCAGGCGTTTATCGCTGGCGCCGGCGGAGCTGGTTCTTCGATAGCTGTAAGCATGTTGGACAGCGGCTTGGATTCGATCACGATCTTCGACCGCAAGACAGAAGTCGCGGCAGCGCTTGTCGAACGACTTCTCGACTATTATCCTGGGCGAGTGGTACGCGCGAAGGAACAGCCGGACCTCTCTGACTTCCCGATCGTTATCAACGCGACTTCGACGGGCCTTCGCGACGGCGATCCGCTGCCCATGAACCTGAGAACCTTGAAGGCGGGAACCCTTGTAGCCGACGTGATAACTAAACCTGCCGTGACGCCTTTCATGGCGAAGGCTGAGAAACTAATTAGGCGCCCTCACCCACTCAGGAACGGAGATGCTCGACGGACAGCTTGAGCTTCTATATCGCTTCGTGACTGGCGTCGAGTAACGAACCGCTCCGCAAGAATTTCTGAATGATCCCGGCCAGGAAGCTGACCGGGTGGAGTATGACCGGCAAATCGCTGACTAAAGTTCATGGGCGCCCATTAGAGACTTCAACAGTCGCGTACGCCAGTCAAGCCGAATTGCTCAACCAGCAACGCGTCGTTGCTGAGGATTGACCTATTCACCAACTCTTCAGAATGCCATTGTCACCAGCTGCTTGGCCAGCTGGTCACGGCATCTATCGGTTGGAATTGGGGACAGGTGAATGTCGGAAAAGATTTATCCGGTTAGCAAGTCGGTGAAGAGCCATGCCCTGATCGACAAGGCGAAATACGAAAAGTGGTACGAAGAAAGTGTCGAGAACCCGGACAAGTTCTGGGGCAAGCACGGCAAGCGGATCGACTGGTTCAAGCCCTATACCAAGGTCAAGAACACCTCCTTTACCGGCAAGGTCTCGATCAAATGGTTCGAGGACGGCCAGACCAACGTTTCCTATAATTGCGTCGACCGCCATCTGAAGACGAACGGCGACCAGGTGGCGATCATCTGGGAAGGCGACAACCCCTATATCGATAAGAAGATCACCTATAACGAGCTCTACGAGCACGTCTGCCGGATGGCGAATGTGTTGAAGAAGCACGGCGTCAAGAGGGGCGATCGCGTCACCATCTATATGCCGATGATCCCCGAGGCGGCTTACGCGATGCTCGCCTGCGCCCGCATCGGCGCGGTGCATTCCGTGGTCTTCGGCGGCTTCTCGCCCGAGGCGCTGGCCGGGCGTATCGTCGACTGTGAATCCACCTTCGTCATCACCTGCGACGAAGGTCTGCGCGGCGGCAAGCCGGTGCCGCTGAAGGACAATACCGATACGGCCATCCATATCGCCGCCCGCCAGCATGTGCATGTCAGCAAGGTGCTGGTCGTGCGCCGCACCGGCTGCAAGATCGGCTGGGCGCCGGGCCGCGATCTCTGGCATCACCAGGAAGTCGCCACCGTGAAGGCCGAGTGCCCGCCGGTGAAGATGAAGGCGGAAGATCCACTGTTCATCCTCTACACCTCCGGCTCGACCGGCAAGCCGAAGGGCGTGCTGCACACGACGGGTGGCTATCTCGTCTACGCGTCGATGACGCATGAATATGTCTTCGACTATCACCCCGGCGATATCTACTGGTGCACGGCCGATGTCGGCTGGGTCACAGGTCACTCCTATATCGTCTACGGACCGCTTTCGAACTGCGCGACGACGCTGATGTTCGAGGGCGTGCCGAACTTCCCGGATCAGGGGCGTTTCTGGGAGATTATCGACAAGCACAAGGTCAACATCTTCTACACCGCACCGACGGCGATCCGCTCGCTGATGGGCGCCGGCGATCATTTCGTCACCCGCTCGTCGCGCTCGTCGCTGCGGCTGCTCGGAACCGTCGGCGAGCCGATCAACCCGGAAGCCTGGGAGTGGTATTACAACGTCGTCGGCGACAAGCGCTGCCCTGTCATCGATACCTGGTGGCAGACGGAGACCGGCGGCCACATGATCACGCCGCTGCCGGGTGCGACCGATCTGAAACCCGGTTCGGCGACGGTGCCGTTCTTCGGCGTCAAGCCGCAGCTGGTCGATAATGAGGGCAAGGTGCTGGAAGGGGCAGCCGACGGCAATCTCTGCATCACCGACAGCTGGCCCGGCCAGATGCGCACCGTCTATGGCGACCACGAGCGCTTCATCCAGACCTATTTCTCGACTTACAAGGGCAAGTACTTCACCGGCGACGGCTGCCGGCGCGACGAGGATGACTATCACTGGATCACCGGCCGCGTCGATGACGTTCTGAACGTCTCCGGCCACCGGCTCGGCACCGCCGAAGTGGAATCGGCACTCGTCTCGCACAATCTCGTCTCGGAAGCCGCAGTCGTCGGCTATCCGCATCCGATCAAGGGTCAGGGCATCTATTGCTACGTTACGCTGATGGCCGGCAATCAGGGCTCCGACGAGCTGCGCCAGCAGCTGGTCAAGCATGTTCGCGCCGAGATCGGCCCGATCGCTTCGCCCGACAAGATCCAGTTCGCGCCCGGCCTGCCGAAAACCCGCTCCGGCAAGATCATGCGCCGCATCCTGCGCAAGATCGCCGAAGACGATTTCGGTGCGCTCGGAGATACCTCGACGCTTGCCGATCCTGCCGTTGTCGACGATCTCATCGCCAACCGGCAAGCACGCTGCGAAACCAAAGCGACGAGCTGATTGGCGATGGGCCGTCCCGGTGGACCGATCCGTTAAATTGACAGAAGAGATGGACGTCGGCAGGTCGCTCCTGGAAGTCGTTTTCCTCCACTCAACCGATGGTATTTCGCGGCGATCGACATTCAGGGACATTGACCGCTCACCCGCCCAAGCGCGTCCCCTTACACTTCACTGACATGTCGTTTCCTGTCTGGCGCATCGTCTCAATGCGCGCGTCCAGACTTACGAACTGGCAGCTATCCGGCGAAGTGCTAGCGACGCTGCTGCAATCGCTTTCACAGCCCCGAACGCATTTCGCTCGATACAAGGCAATTGGACAGATCTCGCCACACAGGTCACCCCAAGACGATGTTCAAGCGCTATTTCTTGCCGTGTAAACCCAGGTCTACCTTTGAATCGAACCGGCAGGCGGGGTGGCGATCGGATTTCACTTGGCAATTAGCATCCACCTCGGCCGGACTGCCAGATGCGTCCAAACCGATTGTCGCAGGCAGGAAGCCGCAGAGTCCAAGGATCAAGGCGCGCGGTCCGTGGCATGACCGACACCAGTGTAAGCGAGCGAACGATGTAATGATGCCCTAGATAAGTCGATCCAGTGTTGCTCCGCGCAGGCGAGCACTCTCCGTTTTTTGACCTCATCAAGAAAGCGGCCGCAATCATTGGACCCATAGTGTGCGAGTTTGGGTGGGCCGATGCCGATTTGTAGATGTCGAATACTGATGAGAACAGTCTTAAAATCCTAAGTTATGGATCGGGAGGTTTTGACCGGTTGCACAAGTGAGTACGATGGTACGATGTCATTCTGTCCGGCCGCGATGTTATCGCTGCCCGGATTGGCCCACGGACAGCGACAATGGTGCCCTCGTACATGGGCCGGTTAGCCCTTAATAAATTGCACAGGACCAGCTTGAAGGCTCAAAAAGAACCACGCCGATACTCACCGTAACCCTCATCTCAAAATCGACTGCGCTAGGGCGACCCACATTTGTGCGGCCTGTGGCAAGATCGCATCATTGAAGTCGTAGCGAGACGAATGAAGTCCTGGGTTTTCACCACCCGATCGGGCCGCACCCAGCCAGAAGTAGCAACCTGGCTGGTCTTGAAGCATGAAAGCGAAGTCCTCTGCGGCCATGCTGGGAAGGGCATCAACAATTGAAAGGGTTGTCAATCTAGATGCCGCCTCGCGGACAACAGAGGCTTGGGTCGGATCATTTATAGTGGCAGGATACCGAACTTGATAGTTAATCTCCGCCTCACAGCCCAGTCCTTCAGCCACGGACGTTGCTACGTGCTTTAGCCGTTTCTCAATACATATGCCGATCTCGTCATCGAACCAGCGGGTGGTGCCGCTCAAAACAACACGTTCGGGGATCACGTTCCACGCGTCGCCGCCATGTATCTGGGTGACGGAGACGACGGCCGATTGCAAGGGCGAGATATTTCGGCTCGCAATGGTTTGGAGCGCCGTGACAAGTTGCGATGAGGCAACTACTGGATCTGCCCCTTCGTGCGGCATCGCTCCATGGGCCCCGCGACCTTTAACGATTATCGCGAACGTGCCGAATGCTGCCATCATCTGGTCCGAGCGAGCGACCAACGATCCGACAGGTAAGGCAGGCCAATTGTGCATGCCGAAGATTGCGCTCATGGGGTGATCCCTAAACAATCCATCTCCCACCATCGCTCTAGCCCCGCCCTCATTTTCTTCGGCCGGCTGAAATACGAACTTCACTATTCCGTTGAATTCGACTGATGCCAAAGCCCGAGCTGCGGCCAAAGCAGACGCCACATGGCCGTCGTGACCGCAAGCGTGCATCACTCCGGGCGTCCGCGAGGAGTACGGCAACTCTGTCGCTTCCGAAATGGGTAGCGCGTCCATATCAGCACGAATTCCAATTGTTTGGGAGGACGTACCTTTACGCAAGGTTCCCACCAGGCCTGTCTTACCGTAGCCGCCAACCACATCGTAGCCCCATTCGTTGAGCTTCCTTGCGACGAATTCCGAGGTCTTTACCTCCTGAAATCCTAGTTCAGGGTTTTCGTGCAGGTGTCTGCGCCAGCTAACTGCTTCGTCAATATGATCGGCGGGAAGTTCAAAACTCATCTCTAACTCCTCATCATCCTGCAGTATTAGCCTCAGCATAAGGCGGGCTAAACGACGCGGCCGGTACAAAGCGTTGCGCGAAGAGCAACGGTCGCATCCCTGCACCGCCTTGCACATGGCGTCTGCGGCGACGAAAATCAGCCGACTACTGCACGAAGCTAGGCAGATCCATGGAGTGCTTGATTCCAAAGCAATGTAGATCTGCACCACTGTCGCTCGAACGATAAGAAGCGCGGCCGAGCAGCTATCGTCGCGCCGTCCATCGTTAGCCGACAGATCGCAGACGTTTAGCGCACTGTTTCGCCGAGGCATCGGTTTTGCTGAGACTAACCTTTTCAACTTGCCGGACGCTATCGACGATGCCACCAAGCTTAGGGTGCCGGTTCTCCACCGCTCCACCGCCTTTATACTACCGCTTGATGGCACCGTAGTCAGGCATTGCGGTCAACCGAATCCGCTTAGCATGGTCCCGAAGCGACTCGATCAGTATCTTTAGCGTTGGCCGCCTAGACTCACCTTTACGTATAGCCAAGATGATCGAACGCTCGATCGGTGGATCAAGCTCGCGCGAGATAAGCTCATCACTATGGAGGTTTGCCCGAATTCGTGGAAGAAGCGAGATCGCGCACTGGCTGGCCACCATCGCAGAGATCACCTCAAAGCCGTCGAAGCGACCAATAACCTTCGGGCTAAATCCACGGTTAGCGCACATTGCAAAAAGCGTGTCCGAAAACGTGTTCGGCCTAGCATCAATCGCCCAGAACTCGTGCCGTAAATCCAAAAGGTCTAGGTCGTTTCTCGTCGCAAGAGGATGGTTCTTGTGGAAGATGGTTACGATGCGGTCTTCGTAGATCGGAAACGTTTCCAGCGTGTCTGTGATCTTGTCTTGCTTCAAGGTTAGGTCATCGATAATCGCAAGATCGACCTGCCAGCTACGCAAGGACGCTAAACCGACAAGCGGTTCCATCTCGACACCGGAAACGTTCAGCTCGGGATACCGGAGTTGGAGATCACGTAGCGAACCTGGCAAAAGGCTCGCAGCAATGGAGGGAAAGGCGGAAAGTACCAGGTCCCCAGCGACTGTCATTTTTAGCTCTGCGATATCTGTCTTCGCCTCTTCTAGGATATTCAGAAGCCGAGCCGCGTGATTGACCAGCACCTCACCGGCTGGCGTGATGGTGACCCCTCTCCCGCGCCGCTCGATCAGCGGAACGCCTACCTCGTCCTCTAGTAGCGAGATTTGCTGGGATACCGCTGATGGCGAGATTTTGATGACCTCGGCAACGGCTGCCATGGTGCCCCTGATTGCCAGCTCGCGCAGGGTTCTCAAACGTTGAACGTCCATTATCCAACGACCTTCCAAGTAAAAGAGGAGTAAAATTCATGCGTTAGGTCATTCCACACTTTTGCTAATGATTTACCTGAAATCATTTAACTAGACTTCAATCAAATCGTCAAACATCATCCCATCAGCAGGCCGAAGAGTACAAACTGGGAAGAATTTATTCCGCCTGCAAAGCTCAAAACCGTCAAACGACAGGGGAACAAAATGAAATGCACCCTACTCCTCGCCGCTGTTGCAGCTTCAGTTCTTGCAACGGTGCCAGCGAAGGCAAGCGTCCTTGATACCGTAAAACAGCGGGGCACGTTGAACTGCGGCACGGATAATACGGCTCCTGGCTTCGGTTATCTCAACACCAAGAACGGAAAGATGGAAGGCTTTGACGTCGACTATTGCAAGGCGGTGGCCGCAGCCGTTTTGGGCGACGCAACAAAAGTCAACTTCGTAACAGTTACTGACAAGAGCCGTTTCACGGCCCTCCAGACCTCACAGGTTGATGTCGTATTCGCTCACACTACCGTTTACCCGGTCCGTGAATCGGCGATCTCCGTCGATTTTCTACCAATCACGTTCTGGGACGGTACCGGCGTGATGGTGAAGACGGCATCTAAGGTTAAAACGGCTGCTGAATTGGAGGGCGCGAGCCTCTGCACGACTCAAGGTTCTGGAACGGAGCCTCAAATCGCAGCTTTCCTGAAGAAGAATGGGTGGAAGAACCAGGTTCTCACCTACGAAAATCTCGAAAAGCTTTTCGGAGCCCTATCGAGCGGTCGTTGCGACGCGATGCTAACCGACAAAACGGCGTTGGCATCATGGCGTGGCAACAGCACCAAGCCCGATGATTATACCATCCTTCCGGACATCTTGGCGAAATCGCCCTTTGCAGGTTTCGTGGTTGCCAACGATTCCAAGTGGCGCAACGCGCTTCGCTGGATCGTCTTTGCGACCTTCCAGGCAGAAGAGTCTGGAATCACTTCCGACAAAGTCGATGAACAGAACAAGTCCGACAACCCCGACATCCGCAAGTTCGTCGGTGCAGATGGCACAATTGGCAAGGACTTTGGCCTTCCCGCCGATTTTGTTGCTCAGACCATCAAGCAAGTCGGCAATTACGGCGAAATTTACGACCGCAACCTTGGACCCAGGACGCCCTACTTTATCGACCGCAAAGGCACGCCTAATGCCATGGGAACTGAAGGCGGGAGCATGATCTCGCCTCCTTGGAACTAAAGCAGCCCCGGTGGCCAGCGATCGCTGGCCACCCCGACTATCGTAGTTAGGGACTAGAAATGACAGCTAGTGTGTCAACCATGATCCCGGACCGTCATAATCTACAAATGCGCATCATCAGGAAGAATGTCATTCAATTCCTGGTCGTGCTTGTCGTTGCCGTCGCTCTTTTCGGCTTAGGTTATGCGCTTCGGGAAAGCTTAGCGGCGCGAGGAATTGCGTTTAGCTTCAACTATATGAACGCTTCCGCAGGCTTCGAATTAAGTGAGGGCATGACCCTTCAGCTCAGCGATCCGTTCGGCCTGGTCTCGTTCTCTTCGGAGATGACCAACGCCCAGGCCCTTTTGACCGGACTATTCAACACCATTAAGACCGCCGTTCTCGCCATCGTCCTAGCGACTGTCTTGGGCGTCTTCCTTGGTACCGGCCGACTTTCGACAAATTGGCTCATCCGGCAAATATGCTTTTGGATCGTTGAGTTCCTTCGGAACACGCCTTTGTTGATCCAGTTGACGTTCTGGTACGTGGCCGTCGTATTGAAATTGCCGCCCCTAGCAAGTGCACTTCACTTCTGCGGGATGATATTCGCGCAGCAGGGTGTTTGGTTTCCGTCGCTTGCGGCGACCGAGGGTGCGACAACCCTTTCGGTGCTAACGCTGCTTATTGCGGTTGTCGCCACGGGGTTCGCGATTAGATCGAAGACGAACGTCCGCCGCATTGTCTGTCTCGCGGTCGCTGCTGCACTCGCAGGCTGGGCTTGCTCCTCCGGATTTCCACTCACGTTGGACCTTCCCTCGACCGGAAAATTCCGTGCCTCCGGCGGCCTTCAATTAACGCCAGAATTTAGCGCCATTCTCATCGCAATATCCGTCAATTCTGCCGCTTACATCGGGGAAGTCGTTCGCGGCGCGATTGAAAGTCTACCGAAAGGCCAATGGGAAGCGGCTGCTTCGCTAGGCTTCTCTCGGAAGTACGCACTGCGAGACATTATCTTGCCGCAGGTCTTCCGGGTTGTGCTGCCATCGTTTGGAAATCAATACATCAGTCTGGCGAAAAATACGTCACTAGGCATCGCCATTGGCTTTCCCGATCTTTTCAACGTGTATGGGACTATTGCCAACCAAACAGGTCGAAGCATGGAAGGCGTAATCATCGTCATGATTGTCTACCTTCTCATGAGCTGGGTGATCAGCGGGCTCGTAAATCTGGCTAATATAAAGCTTAGAATTCCGGGAGCACGATGATGAACACATCAGTCGCCCTAAAATGGCTGCGGTTCAATCTTTTCGCCAAGCCATTCGACACGGTCCTGACGTTGATCGTCGTGCCAACTCTGATCTGGCTACTTGTCCTGTTTGTTTACTGGGTAATTGGCCTAGCGAACTGGGAAGTCATTCGATCTAGCGCCAAAGTCTTGATGACCGGGGTATTCCCGGAGACAGAATTGTGGAGAGCCTGGATCGCGGCTGGAGCGATTTCGGCGATGCTGGCGGTGGCAGCGGCATCCGTGGCTCGTCCTTCTACAACTCGCTTGATCGTCGCTAGCGTTGTTGCAGTGATCCTTATCCTTCTAGCGGGGACGGTCTCCGAAAAAGCTGCGACCAACACATTGGCTATATCGCTGATAACGCTACTGGCTTGGCTCGTCGGGTCGAGGTCTGAGTTGATACAGGCTCACACGGCCAAGATTTATGCTGTCCTTGGCATTGGCTTTATCGCAGTTCTTTACCCGGTTGGTCCCTCTAACTGGGGCGGGCTTCTGCTGTCAGTCGTGCTTACAATCTGCTCTGCTGTTCTGACCATTCCTGTAGGCATCGCTCTCGCGTTTGGTCGCAAAAGCAAGATCGGTAGCGTTCGCACGCTCTCAACTGCATATATTGAAGTGATGCGTGCTGTCCCGCTTATCCTCGTCGTCTACCTGATCTGGATTGCGCAGCCGCTTTTGCTGTCGAACCTTCATGTTCCTGATGTCGTTCGTGGCCTTATCGGATTTGTCCTCTTTTACTCCGCTTACGCCGCTGAGTTCATTAGAAGTGGATTGCAGTCGGTGCCGCGCGGCCAGGTAGAGGCTGCGGAAGCACTTGGGTTCAGCGACTGGGACGTTAAGCAGCTAGTGGTACTGCCTCAAGCGATGCGTGTAGCGCTGCCCGGCCTTGTTGGTAATACCCTCGACATCTTCAACTACGCTCCACTGGTCTTCATCATTGGACTGACAGACTTCCTTCGTGCTGGCCAAATGGTTTTGGCCAATCCTCAGAACAGCGGCCAGACCTATGAAGTCTACGTCTTTTTGTTCGCGGCATACTTCGCGATTGGAAGCATCATCACCTTTATGGCGCGACGCCTCGAACTCTACTTCAGCAAAGGAGCACACCGATGAGCGGGAAATTCGAAACGGTGGACTCCATCGTCAATATCGAGCGCCTTAACAAGTTTTACGGCAACTTCCACGTTCTTAAGGACGTTGATCTTTCCGTGAAACGTGGAGAGGTCATCGTTGTGATCGGGGCCAGCGGCTCTGGAAAGTCAACACTAATCCGCTGCGTCAATGGGCTGGAGCAATATCAGGACGGCACATTGACGGTTGACGGCTATAGAATGCCGGTCGCTGAAGAGAGAGCAGTGGGTGATGACAAGGCCCTCCAAGACATCCGCAAGGGGGTTGGGATGGTCTTTCAGCAGTTCAATCTGTTTCCTCACATGACCGTCCTAGAGAACATTGCACTTCCGCCGATCAGGGTGCGGAAGCAACCGCGAGCAGCAGCCGAGGAGAAGGCAATGAAGCTGCTGGAGCGGGTTGGTTTGCAAGATCAGGCGCCCAAGTATCCAGCGGCCCTATCCGGTGGCCAGCAGCAGCGCGTAGCCATTGCGCGGTCTTTGGCAATGGACCCACATATCATGCTTTTCGATGAACCCACATCTGCACTCGACCCCGAAATGGTCGGTGAAGTTCTCGATGTCATGCGTGAGATGGCGTCTGAAGGGATGACAATGATGATTGTCACGCACGAAATGGGCTTTGCCCGAGAAGTCGCTGATCGCGTGGTTTACATTGATCACGGACGTATAACTGAAGTCGGAGAGCCAAACAGCTTCTTCGATAACCCCCAAAATGAACGGACACGAACTTTCCTTTCCCGCGTCCTTAAGCACTGAGAATGAAGATGAACAACGTCAAGCAAGTCGCACCGACTGGCGTCGAAGGCCTGCCGGATCGCCTCCTCACGGAAGCAAAAAGACTATTCAAGACTGAGCCTAGCCTTGGGTCCGCCTTCGCTTATGATCCGGAAACGCTCACGAACGACGCCCAGTTAATTGCGCACATTCTAGCGGCGTGCGTTTCCGCCACCGCTCGCGACATTGTCCTCAGCACCTCGTTACATGTGTTCGAGACTGACAATGAGGCCTTCCAAAACGCTATCGCTGATATCCGTGCGACAGCCACCAAGGATCGCGACCCAGGTGGCGAGATTGCCACGCTGCATTTTGCGAACGGACTACATGGCCTGCTCGCGTATCGCGTCACGCGCTCCACACTCAAAGCTGGCCGACGGGAGCTGGCATTCGCAATCAAAGGCCATACAGGACGAGCATTTGGTTGCGACATCCAGCCAGAGGCGCAGCTCGGCTCGGGTCTGTGGTTTGATCACGGATTGGGAATTGTAATTGGCCAAACTGCCGTGATCGAAGACGATGTTTCGATTTGGCATGGCGTAACATTAGGGAGCAGCTTCCATCGAGCGAAAGACGGTCCACGACACCCCCGGATAAATCGAGGAGCGACGATAGGAGCTGGGGCGGTGATTTTAGGGGGAATCGTCATTGGTGAAGGCGCGGTCGTAGCCGCTGGCTCGGTGGTTACGAAAGACGTCGATCCTCACCAAACTGTCGTCGGTATTCCAGCCAAACCAAAAGCCAGAGGCGAAAAATCCTTCACGGGGTTTAACCAGCCACTTTCGGAGTAAGAAAATTGACCAACGTTCTTGGCATCGATCACCCACTTGTCTGCGTCAATGACCTTCCAACGGTTCGTGAAAGGTATGGCACACTCGGATTCAGCATGAAGGCAATCGGCAAACACCCCTGGGGAACATCTACTTGTGCGGTTTTGTTCGAGAAGTCCCTTTTGGAACTCATGAGCATCTACGACACTTCTCTGATTGATGGGTATCCAGCTGGTGACTTCAAGTTTGGCCGCTTCATTCATGAGAGCCTTCAGGAACGCGAGGGAATCGCGCTGACGGCTCTATACAGCGACGATGCGAACCGGGACGCCAAAGCAGTCGAGGATCGCGGCGGCTCCTGCCAAGGAACAATCGAATTCGGCCGAGACGTTGTTCTTGCGGACGGATCACCGGACCGAACCAGCACTACCTTGAAAATCTTCCGGTCAGATCATTTGCCACGCCTGTCTAATTTCGCGTGCCAGCAGCACAAACGCCATCTAATCGAATTTCAGGAATGGATGGACCACCCAAATACGGCCTATGGTTTCACCTCGGTCGCGATCCTCGCTGAGGCGGATCAGCACGAAAGCGTCTTGGCCTGGCTTGGCGTTATCCACGGTCCGGACAAAATCAGCAGGGATACGGAAGGCTTTCACCGCGTGAAGACCGGAAACGGTGACTTCCTAGTCTTGGACAGGGCCAATGCGGGCACACGGTATGGACAGCTTCCTTCTAGCATCACGTCCATCTCAGAGCCGTTTGAGTTTGCGATAGACCTCAAAGTCCGTTCAATCGACGCCTTGAGGAAGAGCCTCGCTGCGTCGGAGTTTGAGCCCACTACGGTCGGGGACAGGGTTGTTCTCACACAAGCCGACAAGCTCGGCGGTGTGGTGCTTTCTTTCACCGAGGTTTGACGCGATATCTACCGACCGGGAGCCTGAATCCAGGAGGACGAACCGCAACGGCGGACGTTGCTTCGCTAGTCGCAGCCTCTCGTGCCGAAGGACCGGTTGAGTCGGTGCAACTCTTTCAAGTCGCTGACGGCATCTCCCTCGCACGCCCGGAAAAAATGGGGTCATGGTGGGATTGAACGGAGAAATCAGCAGGGACGTTACGAAGCGCCACAGCACGAACCTGTATGCTTTAGACAGACCAAATATGGGTGTCCTCGGTTATCTTCGCTAACAGGATACCGCCTTACGAATGCTTCCAGAACTGCCTATTCGATTAGGACGCCGGACAATATGCTGCGGTCTCGGATATTCACGGCCAGACCGGCGCCTTCACGCGGGCACTTACCAGCACACCCGGGCTCGTTCGGTTATCGAGCGTTGACGAAAGCGCAACGCTCGTCCCTCCTTCTCGAACGCTCCCTGCTGCAGAATTCGTCTTACCAACCACTACACTCAAGGGAGGTCAAAATGGCCATAGCGGAAAAGATCAAACTGACTGACTATCTTCCGTCCGACTGTGCTGCTGGTAAAACACTTTGGATCGGCGGAGAGTGGGAAAGCGCCGCGGACGCCCAGACCTTCGCGTCCATCGATCCAGCATCCGGCCACGAACTTGCTCAAATCGCGCAAGGAAAAGCGATTGATGTCGATCGCGCCGTACAGGCAGCGAAAGTTGCTGCCAAGACTTGGGCCGCGATGGACGGAATGGCTCGCGCGGCCATCCTTCGCAAAGCCGCAGAGTTGATCCGCGAGCATCGCCAGGCGTTGGGAACACTAGATTCCATCGACAGTGGCAAGACGATCTCCGAGACTGCCGGTCGCAATGTCGACGGCACAGCGGGTATGTTCGATTTTTACGCAGGCATCACCGACAAAATTCGCGGCTCAGTCATCGACATGGGCCCGAAAACCACCGGTCTGGTGGAGAAAGAACCGTACGGGGTTGTTGGAGCGATCTCGCCATGGAATTATCCCATGTCTAACGCAGCAACGAAGATTGCGCCGATTTTGGCGTGTGGCAACGCGCTGGTCCTCAAGCCTGCGGAGCAGACACCGCTCTCGGCACTGTTGTTGGCACATATTCTTGACCAAGCGGGTCTTCCCAAAGGCGTATTTAACGTCGTGACAGGCTTGGGTGCCGAGGCAGGTGCAGCGCTTGTCGACCACCCGGGCGTGCCGAAGCTAAGCTTCACAGGTTCCACGGCAACCGGCCGCCGGATCGCAGCAGCCGCTGGCCAAAACTTGAAATCGGTCACCCTAGAGCTTGGCGGGAAATCACCTTTGATCGTGTTCGACGATGCAGACCTGGATGCCGCAGCCAGCGGTGCGGTAACCACAGTCTTCATGAACCAAGGTCAAACCTGCACTTCCTGCGCGAAGGTTCTTGTCGCAAGATCACTCGTCGGCAGCTTTATCAGCAAGTGCCAAGAAAAGGTGGCTGCGATTAAGATCGGCGATCCGCTTGATCCGGCAAATGATCTTGGTCCAATTGTCTCCCAGGTCCAGTTGGAGCGCGTGAAGAAGTTGCTTGCCCAGGGCGCGGCTGCGGGTGCCAAGCAGGTCGAACTCAAGGCGGATTACAAGCCGCTCGACGGCGGCAATTTCATTGCGCCTGTTATCTTGACCGATCTCGACCCCACGAATCCTCTGGCCAAGGAAGAGATTTTTGGACCGGTAATGGCCGTCTATCCGTTCGATACCGATGACGAGGCCTATGCGGCCGCAAACGACACCCAATATGGTCTTGCTGCTTCGGTTTGGACAAATAGCCTGGCCCGAGCGGAAGTAGCAAGGCGCGTCATCAACGCCGGTATCGTGTGGATCAACTGCGTCCACACGCTCTCGCTCAACACTCCGGTGCCAGGCCGCAAGGCAAGCGGACTTGGGTCCGAGTACGGCTGGGAAGCAATGGACAACTACATGCGTCTCAAGACCACCGTGACGATGTTCGGCGGATATCAAGGCCTCTTTTGATAAGCGCATCAGCCCGGTCCAAGGGCGTCTCACAACTCGCGGAAGCCGATGAAGACGACCAGAAAGGAGCGCCTTTTGCCTTTGGTCTCGGCCTTCGTTCAGGCTTTATCGACGTTCACGACCTTGAGCGGGGGTGGAGATCATTGAACGCGTAAAAGGCCTTCACGCTGTCCGCTAGGGCCTGATGACGTTCAAAGAAGCCTTGAAAGCCTGCAGCAACGCACTTGCCGCGGGCGAAAGCTTTCTTCCTCTTCGCGTCAGTAACTGAGCTTCGGCCGCGCGAAGGTACGGCTCCTCGAACTCCGTTGCGACGAGGTCGCCATTAGCGATTTTCGCAGCAAAGCCAAATGCGGGACTTACAGTCACGCCGTCCCACTCTAACGCAAATCTTTCGAGCGCGAAGTCCGAATTAGCGATTAGTTTGGGCGCAAGCATTACGTGTTCATCATCCTCTGCGTGCAAGAGCGTCTGCCTTATACCAAACTTCCCTGGCAAAAGCCCAAGATCGTAATTGACTAAATCGGAAATCCTCACTCGGCGACTAAGGGTCGTCAGGGGGTGGGAAGGCTTAGTGATAGCGCACATCGGATGAAGCTTTGCAGCATTACAGTGTAACTTTGGATCCTTAGGCGGATTGTAAGCGAGCCCTATGTGAGCGTCGCCCTCTACGATCTTCTGAACGATCTCGTCGGTACTCCCGAAAGAAAGATTGAGCTGGACGCTCGGATGTGTCTTCGAAAATTGCTTCATTACAGCCATCGCGGCCTCTCCAAAGCCCCTCCCCAATGCAATGGCAATTGCGCCGCGCTGTAGACCAAGGATTTGCCAAACGCCTTCTACCACTGTCTCGATCTGCCGCCGTTGATCTTGGAAATAGCTTAGGAAGAGGGTGCCAGCCTCCGTGGGCCTCACGCCCCGTCCGTGGCGTTCAAGCAAAGGCACGTTCAGCTCCGTTTCCATTTTAGCAATCTGGCGGCTTAGCGCTGACGGCGACGTGTTTAGGACTTCCGCTCCCCCTCGTACTGAGCCCGCTGTAACTGCCGCCTCAAGATAAGCGAGATTCCGAAAGTCGAAGTGACTCATTCGTTTGACCAGGGTGGTCCGCCTTCTTTGATCGCTAACTTTTCCTGAACCCGACAAATCGGTCCCACCTCTATCTGCTCCTGCCGAATGGTATAGCCACTGTTCTTCAAATGGCAACACTCGTTTCAGGACGAGGCACTCTGCCCCAGCGATTGCGTGTCATTGTTTCGAAAACAGGCGACACAGAAAGGACGTGCCATGACGAGTGAACTCTACGAACGCGGACGTGCCATCCGCGGAGAAGTAATAGGAAAGGAATGGTCGGAGGCGGCCATTGCCGATCCGAACGCCTACGACTTCCCCTTCCAGGAGCTTGCCCTGCGCTATTGCTGGGGTGAAATCTGGGACCGCCCTGGCATTGACCGGAAAACCCGAAGCATAATCAACCTCGCTATGCTCAGCGCGATGGGCCGTTCAGGTGAACTCGCCGGTCATGTACGCGGCGCACTTACCAATGGGGTAACCGAGGATGAAATCCGGGAGATCTTTCTTCAAGTCTGCATCTACGCAGGTGTCCCGGCCGCTGGCGAAGCATTCAAGGTCGCCAAAGAAGTGATTGCAAGCCAAAAGAAATGAATGAGGGTTCCAACATGAAGGTCGCTGTCATTGGCCTGGGTCTGATGGGTCTGTCTATCGCTAAGAACGTAGCGAAGGCAGGTTTTGACTTAAAGGTTTTCGATATTAATGAAGCCGCAGCCGCGTCTATTCCGGAAAGCATTGTCAGCGTGGCCAAGACGCCTGGCGACGCGGGTCGCGACACGGATGTCGTGCTCTTGTCCCTCCCTGGTCCAACGGAAGTAAAGTCCGTTTGCCTTGGTCCAGGCACTTTATCTGAAACGCTGAAGCCTGGTGCGGTTATCGTAGACCTGTCCACCAATGGTGTGGATGTCGTCAAGGAGTTGGAGGCGAAGCTCAAAGACAAAGGTGTGAGCTTTTTGGACGGCCCCGTGAGCGGAGGGCCGTGGGGAGCAGCTGACGGCACGCTTGCTATCTGGGTCGGCGGCGACAAGGCAGCGTTTGAGAAAGCCCTCCCTGTTCTTAAGGCAGCCGGAAAGGCAATCGAACATATGGGCGCGGTAGGTACCGGTACGATTACCAAGCTCGTCCACAATACCGGAGCGAACATCCGCCATGTGATGCTCTCAGAGATAATGAACCTGGGCGTAAAAGCCGGGATCGAGCCGCTGGCTCTGTTCAAGGCTATCCGCGAGGGATCAAACGGACTCCAGCGGACGTTTGATGGGATTGCAATGAAGTACATGGACGGCACGTACGACGAGCCCGCCTTTAGATTGCGCCACGCCCATAAGGACCTTCGGCTTGCGCTCGAACTCGCCGACGGCATGGGGCTCCAAATGGACCTGTCCAAAGCTGTGATGACTCAACTCGAAGCAGCGATGGATAAGGGATGGGCCGACAGGGATAGCTCGGCAGTTGCTCTCATCAGTCAGCAGGCTGCAGGGATCGAGATCAAGCCGGTCGATAAGGCGATCTTGAAGGAAATTGTTTCCAAGTGAGGATTTCGGGGGTAGCGACCGACTATCCCCGAATTATCGAACAGAGAGCTGATCCAGCGCGAAAAGTATCGACTTGGCCTTCGCAGGGGGGGCCGCTAAGAATGCGATCAACACCTCGACAAAGCCTTGATTATTTCTTCCGTGTCGCGGAACTTGGCTCAATCCGGGCGGCCGCAGACCAGCTGCGGATTGCTCCTTCGGCGGTGAGCAGGAAGATTGCTCAGCTTGAGTACGAGTACGGCGTTGAATTGTTCATACGCCAAGCGAGAGGCGTTCAGCTTGCAGATTCCGAGGCAAGCCGCCCCCGCATTCCGAAATGATGCCGCCCCCCAATTCCGAGAATTAACCGCCCCCTTGTTCCGAGATGATGCCGCCCCCTGATTGGGCTGTTTGTCGGGGTGTCCTG
>NZ_LOKY01000018.1:0-54883 GCF_002211315.1 Rhizobium sp. R693
AAATAACAGAAGTTGTTTCTTCCGACACCTTCAAGCGGCCGATCTATGCCGGCAACGCCATCCAGACGGTACAGACGACCGACGCCAGACGCGTCATCACCGTGCGCACCGCCTCGTTTGCCGCCGCTGCCGAAGGTGGTTCGGCTCCGGTCGAAACCATTGCCGCTGCGGCCAATCCTGACCTGTCGACCTTCGTCAAGGATGCATTGTCGGCCTCCGATCGCCCCGAACTGACCTCGGCGAAGATCATCATCTCCGGTGGCCGCGCGCTTGGCTCGGCGGAGAAGTTCAGAGAGGTCATCCTGCCGGTCGCCGACAAGCTCGGTGCTGCCGTCGGTGCCAGCCGTGCCGCCGTCGATGCCGGTTATGCCCCGAACGACTGGCAGGTCGGCCAGACCGGCAAGGTCGTCGCCCCTGATCTCTATATCGCCTGCGGCATCTCCGGTGCGATCCAGCATCTCGCCGGCATGAAGGACAGCAAGGTCATCGTCGCCATCAACAAGGACGAGGAGGCCCCGATCTTCCAGGTCGCCGACTACGGTCTCGTCGCCGATCTCTTCGATGTCCTGCCGGAATTGCAGAAGGCGCTTTGAACCGAGCATCTGCCTTCATTTCGCACTTGCGAATGACTGGAAAATTATCATTTTAAGGGCTACTACTTCTGCCGGGCGATCATTTGCCCGGCAGTTCTGTTAGAAAAATGCGGCAGCGCGGGGGCGTACGCCGAGCGGGGGTTTGGAGATGAACGCGGTGTTGAAGACGATTGGTATCATCGGCGCAGGCCAGATGGGTTGCGGCATCGCGCAGGTCTCGGCCGATGCAGGCTACAAGGTCCAGCTCTACGACCTCTCCGACGAACGCGTCCAGCACGGCCTTGCCACTATCAACGGCAACCTCGCCCGCCATGTGACGAGCGGCAAGATGACGGACGACGAACGCTCAGCCACCCTCGCGCTGATTTCCGGCTCCTCCGACATCAACGATCTTGCCGCGTCCGACCTCGTGATCGAAGCGGCGACCGAGGACGAAAGCGTCAAGCGCAAGATCTATGCCCAGGTCTGTCCGGTCCTGAAGCCGGAAGCAATCCTTGCCACCAATACCTCCTCGCTCTCGATCACCCGGCTTGCCTCAGCCACCGACCGGCCCGAACACTTCATGGGCATTCATTTCATGAATCCGGTTCCGGTCATGAAACTCGTGGAACTCGTCCGCGGCATTGCGACCGACGAAGTGACCTTCGCGACAGCCAAGGAATTCGTCGCATCGCTGGAAAAGACCGTGACGGTCGCCGAGGATTTCCCGGCTTTCATCGTCAATCGCATCCTGCTGCCGATGATCAACGAGGCGATCTACACTCTTTACGAGGGCGTCGGCACCGTCGATGCCATCGACACCGCCATGAAGCTCGGCGCCAACCATCCGATGGGACCGCTGCAGCTTGCCGATTTCATCGGCCTCGACACCTGCCTGTCGATCATGCAGGTGCTGCATGACGGCCTGGCCGACTCGAAATATCGTCCATGCCCGCTGCTGGTGAAATATGTCGAAGCCGGCTGGCTCGGCCGCAAATCCGGCCGCGGCTTCTACGATTACCGCGGCGATACGCCGATCCCGACCCGCTAAGACACCACCAACTCGCAAGTCCGCGAGATATGGGCGCCTATGCGCCGCGCGCGTCACGCTTCGCCTGCGAAACAGCGCCGGCCTTTCGCAATCTGCCTCGCTCCATCGGACGGATGAGATTTTTGCGCTTTGAGCTTTCGATCGAGTGCATGCCTGCGTGCGCCTGGCGTGTGTTGAATGACTCGTCCTTCTCGCCTTTCGCTTCTTTCTTTCGCGCCAACGCAGCCCGCAGATTCTCGACCATCCGAACTTTAGCAAGCATTCTGCGCCGACGGGCTTGTTCGGCATTCACACTGCGTACGCCCATGGCAAGAACTTCGAGTTTGGCTCGCGTGCCCGTATCCTTGCGCGCTGGCGTCGCCCCTTTGGGTTGCGCCTTACCGCGTATTTCCCTGCGTTGCCTGTTCGCCACGCTCTGCGCCCGATCGCGCCTTTCGCGTATTCGCTTGGCGAGATCCGAAAGATCCGCATCCGACAAATCCTGCATGGCCGGATGGTGAGTTTTCTGAACGAGCTGCCATTCGTCCGCCGTGAGCAACCGCTCCGCCTGTTTGCGCGAAATTGCCATTAACGCCTCCTACGCTGTCGCACCAATAGACTGAATTGCGTTCTGTAGTGCTCGCCTGCTCCCCGAGCCGAGCGAGCTTCAAAAGCTTGGGAGACGCCGTCCCTTGGGCATCAATGTGGTTGCCGCTCCAACTTATCGCCAAGCGCGCGGTGGCGTCTCCTTCACAATCTAGCGCCGCACGACCGGGTCGGCAATGAGCCTTCAATATCGCTGGTCGCACGATCTATTTCGAGCACGCACTCCAGGTTGTCGACGCTCACGAGCCGGCCGCGGCTTCCCCTCCGCATGGCGCATCCGCCTGCGGTGTCCAAACCATCGCTCCGGAGAGCCCACGAAAATGCCAAACCTCACATGGTAGGCGAAGAATTCGGGCGCGGCGGCACACCAGCGGCAGCGAGGGCGTCCATCCGGGCCAGGGACAGTCGGGCTCATGCTGGCATCTTCACGAAATCCAGCGCGGCAATGGTCCGCTTCGGGTCAATCTCAAAGGTTTCGGCGGTTACGATCCCCTGCGCGACGAAAGGGTCGGCGGCGATACGTGCGTCGTGGTCGGCCCGGCTTTCGCCGTTGGCGAAGATAGCACCCCCGGCGGCTGTTTGAAGCGAGCCGACGCAGAGGAACACGCCATCCGCAAAGCCCCGCGCGATCCAGTCGTTGTGGGCCGCCATGAACTCGGCCGCGGCGGCACGGTTGTCGGCAAATTTCAGGAATGTGACAAGCATCGGCGCTCCTTGGTCAGTTTGGAGAGGGAAGGTCCGGCAAGGTTGCCAGCCAGTGTTCGATACGGGCGACTTCGCTGCGGATGAACGATTCGTCGCGGAGCGCCGTGGCCATGACTGCCACCCCTTGCGACCATGTCAGAAGATGCAGTGCCAGCGTCTCGGCTTGATCGCCGGCGCCAAATGCGCGGAACTGCCCGGCGAGCCAGTCGCGGAATAGCATCAGGATTTCGGCCGCGCGGCCTTGCGCGACATGATCGAGCTTGGCGAGTTCAGAGGAGAGTGTGCCGACAGGGCAACCAAATGCCATGATCTTCGCCCGGTTGGCGATCAGCATATGAATGAAGGATAAGATGCGCTCGCGCGGGCCTTCGCCATCGGCTTGCCAACCATCGAGCATCGCGCGCGTCCTCTCCATGCGGCGCGTGATCACGGCGTCTAATATTGCGTCTTTGGTCTTGAAATGGTGATAGAAATTGCCGCGCGAGATGCTTACGGCGGCTGCGATGTCGGCAAATGACGTCGCCTCGAATCCACCCTCGTAAAAGAGCGAGTCGGCCGCTTCGATTATCAATTCACGAGTAGATGACGCCGGCATTTAGGTCAGTTGTCCTAGTTTGATGAAGCATCACTAGGACAATTGACCTATTTTGTCAAAGCCGCAATCTCTCACAAAAATTCCGACCATTCGCGACAAGCTCTGCTCGCGAACTTTTCAAGACAGTTTCTGTCGAGGAACTCACGGGCAAAACGGCGACAGGCGGCCGACTCCAGCCGAATGGCTGGTTTGGGCCGCCGATAGGCGACACTGACCGATGATCGCATCGGTCACAGCACGCCTTGCCGGCTACGACCCCACCGCGCCCTTGATCAGCGCCCTGGCGTCGTCGCTGTCCCAGGCGGCCGGGCCGTTCATGGCGGAGATCAGGCAGCCCTTGCCGTCGATCAGAAGCGTGACGGGCAGGCCAAAGGCAAGGCCTTCCTTTTTCAGGCTGTTGAACACTTCGATCGTGTTGTCGCGGTAGAGCTGCAGCGCATCGACACCGATTTCGTTGAGGAAGGCCTTCGGCTTCTCGTCGTCGCCGGTATCGATGTTGACCGGCACGACCTGGAACCTGTCGCTGCCCAACTCCTTCTCCAGCGCGTTCAGCGCCGGCATTTCCTCGCGGCACGGTACGCACCAGGTTGCCCAGAGATTGAAGAGCACGGTCTTGCCGGAAAAACTGTCGAGCGTCATCGGCTTGCCGTCGGCGCCCTTGAAGGCAACGGTGGTGAGCCTGCGGTGCTCATCAGGAGCAACCATCGCCGCCACCTGTCCCTTGAGCAGTGGCGCAATCCTCGTGGCGGTCTCTTTTGCCGCCGCGCATTCGCCCGACGCCGTTTGCGTCCCGCCATTGCCAGACCCGGCTTCCCTGATGTAAACCGCTGCCGCACCGGCAATAATGCCTGCGACGGCCGCGATCCCGATCAGCTTCAGGGATGGCAGGCGCAGGGGCGTTCTTGTCGTCATTTCATTCTCCGAAACACGCGTTCTTCAAGGCAGGCATCGTCATGGCCGACAGCACGGACACCAAATCCTCCAACCAGATGTGGGGCGGACGTTTCGCTTCCGGCCCAGATGCGATCATGGAGGAGATAAATGCCTCGATCGGTTTCGACAAGAAGCTGTTTGCCCAGGACATCCGTGGCTCGATCGCTCACGCCACCATGCTCGCCCACCAGGGCATCATCGAGGCCGATGATAAGGACAAGATCGTCCAAGGGCTAAACACGATCCTGTCAGAGATCGAAAGCGGCAATTTCGAGTTCTCCCGCAAGCTCGAAGACATTCACATGAACGTCGAAGCCCGCCTTGCGACGCTTATCGGCCCGGCCGCCGGCAGGCTCCACACCGCCCGTTCGCGCAACGACCAGGTGGCGCTCGACTTCCGCCTCTGGGTCAAGGAAGAGCTGCAGAAGACCGAGCAGCTGCTGACCAACCTGATCGCAGCCTTCCTCGACCGCGCCGAAGAGCATGCGGACACCGTCATGCCGGGCTTCACGCACCTGCAGACGGCACAGCCCGTCACCTTCGGTCATCATTGCATGGCCTATGTCGAAATGTTCGGTCGTGATCGTTCGCGAGTGCGCCACGCGATCGAGCATCTGGACGAGAGCCCGATCGGCGCCGCCGCCCTTGCCGGCACCGGCTATCCGATCGACCGCCACATGACCGCGAAGGCGCTCGGCTTCCGCGAGCCGACCCGCAACTCGATCGACACCGTCTCGGACCGCGATTTCGCCATCGAGTTCCTGGCGATCGCTGCGATAACAGGCATGCACCTGTCGCGGCTGGCCGAAGAGATCGTCATCTGGTCGACGCCGCAGTTCGGCTTTGTGCGCCTGTCGGACGCCTTCTCCACCGGCTCCTCGATCATGCCGCAGAAGAAGAACCCGGACGCCGCCGAATTGGTGCGCGCCAAGACCGGGCGTATCAACGGCTCGCTGATCGCGCTGCTGACCATCATGAAGGGCCTGCCGCTCGCCTATTCCAAGGACATGCAGGAAGACAAGGAACAAGTCTTCGACGCGGCCGAGAGCCTCGAGTTGGCGATATCGGCCATGACCGGCATGGTGCGCGACATGACGGTTAACACCGCGCGGATGAAGGCTGCCGCCGGCTCCGGCTATTCGACGGCAACCGATCTTGCAGACTGGCTGGTGCGGGAAGCCGGCTTGCCGTTCCGCGACGCCCATCACGTGACTGGCCGTGCCGTGGCGCTTGCCGAGAGCAAGGGCTGCGATCTCGCCGAACTGTCGCTTGCCGACCTGCAGGCGATCAATGCCGCGATCACGGACAAGGTCTACGACGTGCTGACGGTCGAGGCATCGGTTGCAAGCCGCAAGAGCTTCGGTGGCACCGCACCTTCGGAAGTGCGCAAGCAGATCGCCTACTGGCGCGCCCGCAACTGACCTCAACAATCAGGGTGCACAAGCTGGATAAACTTCGATATGAAGATGTCCACCAGTGCCGCTTCCCAAGAGGAATTCCATGCAGAAGAGCTTGCCGCAGATCGCCCGCCTGACGGTTGTTTTCGCCGTGATCGGCCTTGCCGTCGCCGGGTGCGGGCGTAAAGGCGATCTCGATCCACCGAGCGCGAACGCGACGAAGGGCGGAGATTCGTCGAAGCCGACGAAACAGCCCGGCACCGTCGACCGGCCCTTCATCCTCGATCCGCTTCTCTAAGAGACAACCGACGTGAACCATTTTGAGTACCGCGACGGCATCCTCTACGCCGAAAACGTTCCCGTTCCGGAGATCGCCAAGGCCGTCGGCACGCCCTTTTATGTCTATTCGACGGCGACGCTTGAGCGCCACTACAAGGTCTTTGCAGCGGCGTTCAACGATGTCGATGCAATGGTCTGCTACGCCATGAAGGCGAATTCCAATCAGGCAGTGCTGAAGACGCTCGGCAATCTCGGCGCCGGCATCGACGTCGTCTCTGAAGGCGAGCTGCGCCGCGCACTCGCCGCCGGCATCCCAGCATCGCGCATCATGTTCTCCGGCGTCGGCAAGACACCGCGCGAAATGGACTTTGCGCTTGAGGCCGGCATCTATTGCTTCAACGTCGAGTCCGAGCCGGAACTCGAGATCCTCAACCAGCGCGCCATCAAGGCAGGCAGACGAGCACCCGTCTCCTTCCGCATCAATCCCGATGTCGACGCCAGGACGCATGCGAAGATCTCGACCGGCAAGAAGGAAAACAAGTTCGGCATTTCCTGGGAGCGTGCCCGCGCCGTCTATGCCCGCGCCGCAACCCTGCCCGGCATCGAAGTGACCGGCATCGATATGCATATCGGCAGCCAGATCACCGAACTGCAGCCATTCGAAGACGCCTTCAAGCTGCTGCGCGAGCTGGTCGGCACGCTTCGCGCCGATGGCCACGACATCCACCACGTCGATATCGGCGGCGGTCTCGGCATCCCCTACAAGGAGGATAACAACCCGCCACCGCTGCCCGATGCCTACGCCAACATCGTCAAAAGCCAGCTGCGCGAGTTGAACTGCAAGATCGTTACCGAGCCTGGCCGGCTGATCGTCGGCAATGCGGGCATCCTGGTGACCGAAGTGATCTATGTGAAGGATGGCGGCGAGAAGACCTTCGTCATCGTCGACGGCGCGATGAATGACCTGATCCGACCGACCCTTTACGACGCACACCATGAAATCCGCCCCGTCGTGATCTCGGCGGCGAACGCGCCGCGCATCAAGGCTGATGTCGTCGGCCCCGTCTGCGAAACCGGCGATTTCCTGGCGCTCGACCGCGAGATGGCGATGCCGAAGCCTGGCGATCTCTTCGCCGTCTCTTCCGCCGGCGCCTATGGAGCGGTCCAGGCCGGCACTTACAACAGCCGTCTTCTGGTTCCCGAAGTGCTCGTCAAGGGCAGCGATTTCCACGCGATTCGTCCGCGCGGCACCTATGAAGAGCTGATCGGCCTCGATTCCGCGCCCGCCTGGCTGGATTGATCCGGCGCCCGGGAAAGCATCACTTTTTGGCGAAGAACCGTGAAAAACCGGCATTGAACGGCGCTTGCCCTCGCCTTCGCCACAAAGAATGTTATCCTTGGCGGAGAGCGAACTGCCCCGGCGATCGCCGTAGGTGCACTCTGCCTTCGAAAGCCAGCTCGCGGAGACCGGATTGAATAAGAGCTCCAGCAGGGAGAAACACGGTGCATTTGCCCTGAAGCCGTCCTTGGCACGGCTGGTCGCGGCAAAGCGCTTTCTGGCGCGCCTTGTCCTGCTGTCCGAGCAGATCCTGCCACTGCTGTTGCCGATTCTCTCGGTCGTTGCGCTTTATCTCGCGGCATCCTGGTTCGGCGTCTTCCGCTACACGCCGGACTGGCTTCGCCTGGCACTGCTGATTGGCTTCGCGGTTGCCTTCGTCGCTGCGCTCCTTCCCCTTCGCCGACTTTATTGGCCAGACGTAGCCGCCGCCGATCGGCTGCTTGAACAGCGCAACGGCCTGCAGCATCAGCCTGTTGCCGTTCAGGAAGACGAGCCCGCAACCGATACGCCCTTCGCTCGCGCCCTCTGGCGTGAGCACCAGACGCGGATGGCGGAGAAGATCGCGGCGCTCGATACCGGTTTCCCCCGCCCCGACATCGCCTCCCACGACCGGCTGGCGCTGCGCGCTGTTCCGGCTTTGCTTGTGGCGATGGCTTTTGCCTATTCGCTGTCGGCGAGCGGCGGCTCGATTTCAGATGCGCTGCAGCCGCGACCGACACCGCAGGCAAGTGATCCTGCCGTGCGGATCGATGCCTGGGTCACGCCACCCTCCTACACCGGCCGCGCTCCGATCTACTTGACGGCAAACGGCACCGAGCAGGGACCGATCCGCGTTCCCGAACTCTCGAACCTCACAGTTCGGGTCAGCGGCGGCAAAACAGCCGAGAAGGTCGTCTTCCGGCATGAGAATGGCGAAGCGCAGGATATCGCGCCCCAGGAAGTGGCCAAACAGCCCGCGACGCCGCAGGCTGAAGGCGCGACTGCAACCAACGTCGCTCTGTCGGCCACCACGCACTTGGTGAAACTCGAGGAAAACGGCAGGCTCGAGGTCAACGGACGTATATGGAGCTTCGACGTCATTTCCGATAAGGCGCCGGAGATCGCCTTCAATGGAATGCCGAAGCCAACGGTCAACGGCGCGCTTGAAATCGGCTTTTTCGTCAAGGACGATTACGGCGTGCAGGAAGCGCGCGCCGAGATCGTTCCCGTCGACTCCGACCCGGCCGCAACGCCGCTCTACCCGCTACCGGACTTCCGCCTGGACATCCCTCGCCGCAATTCACGCGACGCCAAAGGGGTGACAAGCAAGAACCTCACCGAGCACCCGCTCTCGGGCAAGCGGGTTCGCATTACCCTTGTCGCCAAGGACGCCGCAGGCCAGACCGGTCGCAGCCCGCCGCACGAGATGACACTGCCTGCCCGCCCATTCAACGAGCCTCTTGCTGCTGCCGTCGCCGAGGAACGGCAGGTCTTCTCACTGGATACCCGGAAGATGCCGGAGGCGATCGCGCTCAACGAGGCGCTTACGATTCGCCCGGAAGAAACGATTCCGAACCTGACAAACTACCTGCTGCTGGAATCGGCGCTGACACGCATGAAACTCACCAAGGGCGAAGATGCGATGAAGGACACCGCCGATTATCTCTGGGACATCGCGGTGGGCATGGAGGATGGCGATCTTTCGCAAGCGGAACGCAACCTACGCAATGCCCAGCAGAATCTGGCGGATGCCCTGCAGCGCAACGCACCTGATGCCGAAATCAAGAAGCTCATGGACGAGCTGCGCAAGGCGATGCAGGAATATATGAAGGAGCTCGCGCAGCGCATGCAGAATGCGCCGATGCAGCCGAACCAGAAAGCCCAGAACATCATTCGCCAGCAGGATCTGGAGCGGATGATGGACCAGATCGAGAATCTGGCGCGCTCGGGCAACCGGGACGCGGCCCAGCAGATGCTTTCCGAGCTGCAACGGATGATGAACAACCTGCAGGCCGGAAGACCGCAGCAGGGACAACAGGGCCAGGACAACAGCCAGATGCGCCAGCAGATGGACAAGCTCGGCCAGATCCTGCGTGACCAACAGAAACTGATGGAAGAAACCTTCAAGCTGGATCAGCAGTTGAAGGACCGCATGCAGCGCGGCGATCCCAACATGGGCATGAACGATCCTTTGCTCGACGACATGCCGATGGACAACGACGGTATGCAGCAGGATCAGCAGCAGGGCCAGCAAGACCAGGGTCAGGACCCCAACCAGCAGGGCCAGAACCAGCAAAGTCAGAACCAGCAAAGTCAGTCGCCGTCCGACGAGATGACGGCCGAGCAGCTGCGCGAAGCCCTGAAGCAGTTACGTTCACGCCAGGACGAACTCGGCAAGCAGCTCGGTGAGCTGCAAAAAGGTCTAGGCGACATGGGCATCAGGCCCGGCCCAGGCTTCGGCCAGGCCCAGCGCGAAATGGAAGGCGCCGGACGCGAACTCGGTCAAGGTCATGGCGAACCAGCCATTCAGGGCCAAGGACGTGCGTTGGAAGCGTTGCGCCAGGGCGCACGCGACATGATGAACCAGATGATGCAGGCCATGCAGGGCCAACAGGGACAGGGTCAGCAGGGCCAGGTCGGGCAAGGCAACCAGAACGGCCGCGACCCGCTTGGCCGTCCGCGCCGCGCCGAAGGACCTGATTTCGGAGATCAGGTAAAGGTACCTGATGAAATCGATGTGCAGCGCGCCCGCGAAATCCTGGACGCCATTCGCGAAAAGCTGGGCAACAACCCACCGCAGGAAATCGAACGACGCTATCTAGAACGCCTGCTGGACATCCAGTAGTCCCAGTTGCGCCAATTCGGGTCACAATCCCGTGAGATTCGCCGCCCCGACGCCCTAGATGCCTATGTGTTTACTGTGACGCGAGATCGCGTCGTTTGGGCACGAGTTGAGGGTACTTCCATGAAAGCGGAATTGAGGCTGATCGCAGCTGTCGCTTTTGGATTCAGCATGGCTGCTGGCACGGCAAACGCATTGGATATCGGTGGTTTTGCCACAACGAACAGCGGGGGCAGGACCCTTGCTTTCGACCACTACGAATCGAGCCGAAGCGGGTGGAACTCAAACGCCTACAGACCGGCTCCCTACAGCATGGAGACGACGGGGAGTATCTCGTCTAATGGCAGGACGGCGCGGCGACCGGTCAACTGCCCTCCGAAGCCAATTCCCGGCACGCTGCAGACGCAGGGCGGAAACAGCGGAACTACGATAAATCCCGCCTGCCCCGACTATTGACAGGCCACGGTTGGATTTTACTGATTGCGCCACCGTCTCCATCTGCCGGGGACGATGGCATGGGCGCACATGACCTGGCGGACGCCAGGCTTCTAATTTCGTCGCCGAGGCTAGCCCTGACTGGCGAAAGCTTCGTATTGTCACCCTGCAAGTGATTAACGATAGCGATTCGATGGCAATTCTCTTTAAGACGGTAATCGGCGAAAACGCAGCATTTGAGCTGATCGAGAACGCACTCTCCCGGACCGGCGATTACGATGGCTACCTCAACGTCGTGGCAGACGAAGGTGAGAAGACTCTCTCCTGGTCGCCCGGCATGCATGCCGAACAATTCCAGGCGGAGATCACCGAGATCCTCCGTTCGACTTGGGACATTTGTCGTTTCTGGGTGATCTACGAACGGCGCGACGATCGGCAGGATGCCGAGGCCAACGCTATCCGCAATGCGGCGTTCAGACTGACGCGTGGCTATGCTGGCGTCATTGTCGTGACGCTCAGCCTGCTCCACAAGCGCGACAACCTGGCCGATATCGAACTGATCTTTGTATGTTTTCAGCAGGACTTCCAGCGCCGCAATTTCCGCGTACGCTACGAAGGCAAATTCATCCCCGATGAGGGCTGAATGGTCGAGGAGTGCCGTTAGCCTCAGGCGGCCAAAGCACGCGCAACGGCCTTGCGGATGTCAGGCAAGGCAAAGGGCTTCGAGACGACATCGACGATCTTTTCCGCCAGGTCGTCAGCGCGCTCACGCTGTTCCGCATAGCCGGTCATCAGCAGGATCTTCAGCGCCGGGAAGGCGGATTTTGCCTGATGCGCCAGCTCAATACCGTCCATCACGGGCATGCGGATATCCGAGAGCAGCAGGTCGTAGACGCCGTCCCTGAGTTTTTCCAGTCCTTCCGCACCGTCGGCGGCTTCTTCGGTCTCATGACCGTCAAGACGCAAAGCGCGGGCTACGAAAGAGCGCAGGGAATCCTCGTCTTCCGTAATCAGAATTTTTGCCATGGTGTGCATCACTCCGTTTCATGCCCCGCAACGGAAATCACACGACTTTCCTTTGCGATCGGTAAACGGCGGGAAGGGATGGACGGGATGGTTAACAACCCGTCTTATCCTGGCACAGTCAGGCGTCGCCGGTGACCACGCCCACAAATGGGAGTTCGCGGAACGCGTAGGCGACATCCATGCCGTAGCCGACGACGAAATAGTCAGGGCATTCAAAGCCGACATAATCGGCTTCCAGTTTTTCCTTGCGCTTGACGCTCTTGTCGAGGAGCACGGCAATGGTGACGTTGCGGGCGCCGCGCTCGTAGAGCAGTTCCTTAGCGAACAGCAGCGTGCGGCCGGATTCCAGAATGTCGTCGATGAGGAGAACGTCGCGATCCTTCACGTCGCTGTCGATATCCTTGACGATCCGAACGCCCTGCGAGACCGTGCCGGTGCCATAGCTCGACAGCGTGATGAACTCGACTTCGGGCGCTAGGCCGCTGTCATGCAGCGCGCGAATAAGATCGGCTGCAAAGATGAACGAGCCCTTCAGCACGGCAATGACCAGCAGGTCCTTCGTCGGTCCCGCTGCGATCTGCTTCGCCATGGCATGGTTGCGTTCGGCGATCTGCTCGGCGGTGAAGAGTGGTTCGATGTTTTTTCCGCGCACGACGGGCATAAGAAGGCTTGCTCCATGAATAGAAGCACAAGCCGTTACCACAAACGTCGGAGCGAAACACCCCTTTAGAGCCTTTCAGGCATGAAGGAGAGCCGGACTTCCGGCATTTTTCCACCCGCGTATTGCACTCTTGTCGAAAATCCGCGGCTTTGGCCGCCGTAAATGACATCCGTAGGCGGATTGATCACGATGCTCGCGGTCAGTTGCTCGCCGGCAAGAAGGTCCGCGCGGATCGGGCGCACGACCTGGGTGGTACCGCTCTGATTGTCGATGATGCCGTTGATCAACAGTACCCGCATCCCGTTCGCGTCACGAGGCGTCATCGTGACGTGCGAGAAGTGCAGCGGCGAGTCCGTCGATGCAGCTTCGCTTTGGGAGAGGCCGGAGAAGCCACCGAAGAGACCGAACACGAGCACCGACAGTGCGAGCACGAGCGCGGCGAAGGTCTTTGCCGGTGCCTGCTGCAACCAGGATTCGCCCGCTCGAATGAATGTTTCCATCAAGGCGCGCGGGAATGTAGGCTGGATCACCGAAGGCGCCGAGGATCGACGGCGATTATCGTTGAAGCTCCGTGCATTGAAGGTCTGGGCGCGACTGTTCGCGATCACCACGAATTCGGCATCGGCCACATCGGCCGGTCGAGTTCGGCGGGCCTCGCGCTTGGTCGGCTCTGGCGGCAGAAAATCATAAGCGCGGCCGGGCGCCTGGCGTCTGAACGAGGAGGAGGTCATGATGACTGCCTTTCCGGTGTCCACATGGTTTCTGGCCGAACAGAAATCCGGCATTGAAACGAATCCTGCTCAGTCGTAAATTTCAATGGTTAATGCTTCGCAAAGATCGCCATCAAAGCGGCGTCTTTCCGGTAAAATTTACTGGTTGTTAATGGTGTTGGTTAACAAGTCGTGCGGTGAACAAACAAAAGACTGATCTACCGTTGATCCACTTCGAAAATGTCGGTTTGCGCTATGGCATGGGCCCGGAAATCCTCCGGGACCTGACATTCGACATTCCGAAGAAATCGTTTCAGTTCCTGACTGGCCCTTCCGGGGCCGGCAAGACCACGCTATTGCGACTCTTGTTCCTCTCGCTGCAACCGACCCGCGGACTGATCCGCATGTTTGGCCGCGAGATTTCCGATATTCCGCGCCCCGAACTGCCGCTGCTGCGTCGCCGCGTCGGCATCATCTTCCAGGAATTCCGGCTGCTGGACCATCTGACCACATACGAGAACGTGGCGCTGCCGCTGCGCGTTCGCGGCAAGGACGAAAGCTCCTACAGGACCGACGTGCTCGAGCTCCTGAAGTGGGTGGGCCTTGGCGAACGCGTCAATGTCCTGCCGCCGGTTCTTTCTGGCGGCGAAAAGCAGCGCGCCGCAATCGCGCGTGCGCTGATCGACCGTCCCGAGATCCTTCTCGCCGACGAGCCGACCGCGAACGTCGACCCCCCGATGGCCCGCCGCCTGCTCAATCTCTTCCTCGAACTCAATCGTCTCGGCACGGCGGTTGTGATCGCCACCCACGATCTGGCGCTGATGGACCAGGTGGAAGCCCGCCGTATGATCCTCTCGGAAGGGCATCTTGATATCCATGACTAAAGCTGCGCCCAAACCGCCGGCAGAGGCCACGTCGAAAAGCCAGAAGCGGCCGGAGATGAAGGTGCGCCCGACGGCGCCGATCCTGCCTTCCGCCAACATTCAAGGAAATGCGCTGATGGTGGTCATTGCCATCATGGCTTTCCTCGCCTGCCTGACGCTCGGCAGCGTCAGCATGGTACGCTCGACGGCGGCCAGCTGGGAAAGCCAGATCTCCCGCGAGATCACCATCCAGATCAAGCCCGATGACGGGCTGGACATGGACAAGGCTCTAGCACAGGCGAAGGATCTCGCGCTCACCTTCGTCGGCACGAAAACCGGCCAGATCGTCGACGAGGCGGCAACGGCCCGCCTCCTCGAACCTTGGCTCGGCACGGGGCTCGACATCAAGGAGCTACCCGTTCCGCGGCTCGTGATCGTCACCATCGACGAGAACAACCCGCCCGATTTCGAGGCGATGCGCTCGCTGCTGAAGGAGAGCATCCCGCAAGCCTCGCTCGACGACCACCGCACATGGGTCGATCGACTGGTTTCGATGGCCCATACCACCGTAATGATCGGCACCGGCATCCTGCTGCTCGTCTTTTCGGCGATGGTTCTGACCGTCGTCTTCGCAACACGCGGCGCCCTTTCCGGCAACCGCCATATCGTCGAGGTACTTCATTTCGTTGGCGCGGAAAGCTCCTTCGTCGCAACCGAATTCCAGAAGCATTTTCTGAAGATCAGCTTGAAAGGATCGGCGGTCGGGAGCGCTCTTGCCGCACTCTTCTTCCTGACCGCTGGCTTCCTGCAAAGCCGCACGCTGGCTACCCCGCAGACTGACCAGGCAACGGCTCTCTTCGGCACGTTTTCGGTCGGTGCGCTTGGCTATGCCGGCATCTTTGCCACCATGATTGTCATCGCCCTGCTCACCACCTTCACCGCCCGGTTGACGGTCATGCGGACCATTTACGAGATCGATACGCTGCGTTCCGATCCAACACGGGCCGACGGGCTCGTGAATTGAGCTTTACATGCCTTTTTTGCCATGAAAGCGTCTGTTCGCCGCCGCAATCTGCATATATTTTCCGATTCATGAGCATGGGCAACATGTCGCGCACCCCGATTCGCCCGGAAACGGAGCTTGCCCGCTCCGAAGGAGGACCTGCGCGCCGCGGTCCTATACGGCGCATGCTGCGCTGGGGCGGCGTTGTCTTTGTGCTTGCCGCCGCTCTGATCTTCGGCGGCTTCCTTCGCTTTGCCGATTCCGTGACGACCCTGAAGGCGCCGCTCGATCCGCGCGCCGATGCGATCGTTGTTCTGACGGGCGGGTACCAGCGTATCGACCAAGCTGTCGAGTTGCTGCAGAAGGGCGCCGGCAAGCGCCTGCTGATTTCGGGCGTGCACCCGACAACCACGCCGAAGCAGATCCGCAGGATGACCCAGGCCTCGCCGGAGCTATTCTCGTGCTGCGTCGATGTCGGCTACGATGCGCTCGACACGATCGGCAATGCCCAGGAAGCATCCAACTGGATTCACCAGCGCGGCTACAAGAGCGTCCTCGTTGTCACCAACAATTACCATATGCCGCGCAGCCTGGCGGAACTCGCCTATGTCGATTCCGAAACGCAGTTCATTCCCTATCCTGTCGTGAACACGGATCTGAAGACCAGCAACTGGTTTACCGATCCAAACGCCATGCGTGTCATGCTCGCCGAATATGTGAAAGTGCTCTTTGCCGGCGCCCGCAATTTGACTGGTCTCGGCCGTCATCCGGGGCTGCGTTCGGCCGGCGTCTCGGGCTGAAGCCGAAGGAAACCTTTTTCTGATGGTCAATATCGTGTAGGAGGGCGAAACCGCCTTTTGCGGACATTTGTCTCGGGAAAGTTTATGATCGCCCTGCGTTCCGTTCTCTTCAACACGATCTTCTACGCCAACCTCATCGTTCGCATGATCGTGCTCTCCCCCTATTACTTCGTGGTGCCACGCAAGGTCGCCTACCAGATACCGAAGAATTGGGCGCTGTCGAGCCACTGGCTGATGGAGAAGATCGTCGGCACGACCTTCGAGATCGAGGGCATGGAGAACCTGCCGGACGGCGGCTATATCCTGGCGCCGAAGCATCAGTCCTTTTGGGACACCTATGCCCTGCTGCCGTGGCTGAAGGATCCGGTCTACATCCTGAAGCGTGAGCTGATGTGGATCCCGCTCTTCGGCTGGTATGCCAAGAAGCAGCGGATGATACCGATTAACCGCGGTGCGCGCGGCAAGGTGATGGTCGAGGCGTTGAGGCGCACGAAGGAAGAACTGGCAACCGGCCGCCAGCTGATCATCTATCCCGAGGGAACCCGCCGCCCGCCGGGCGCCGAGCCGGTCTACAAATACGGTATTGCCCGTATGTACCGCGATCTGCAGCTGCCGGTCGTGCCGGTCGCCATGCATCCTGGCCTCTTCTGGCCGCGACGTCGTACGATGCGCTATCCCGGCCATTTCAAGGTGCGGATACTGCCGCCGATCCAGCCCGGCATGGATCCCGATGCCTTCTTTGCGCATCTGATCGACGTGACCGAGACGGCGAGCGACGAACTGCTGCTCGACACCGTCAAGCGCAATCCGAACCTGCCGCTTCCGCCGACCGCCGTCCAACGGCTCGCGCAACTGCAGAAGGCGAAGGCGGCGACGGCCTGAGCTCTCAGCCCCCGTTTCTCAGCCGCGCCACTTCGCCGACGACCTGCTCCAGCCAGTGGTCGCGAATGCCCATCGCCTGCAGGTGCGCCAGCGTATTGAAGACATAGGCGTCGTTCGATCCTGATTTGCCCTTGGCACCGTGGACGACCTGTGCCGCCGCAATCGCGTCGAGCCCACCGGCATATTGCGTGTGCTTGCGATCAACGACATAGGCGATCGCCTTGCTTGTTCTGCCATCGGCCAGTTGCAGCGGCAGGCAGCGCTCGAGATAGACATTGGTTACCAGCTCGCGCTCCCTGAGATAGTCGATCGTCTCGTCCCACTCATCCGGCGCGATTCGGAATGCCATGCCCCGGCAGGAGCCGCCACGATCGAGGCCTAGCACCAGGCCCGGATTCTGCTCGGTGCCGCGATGCACCCAGGAATGCACGCAAAGCGAACGCCTGTAGCCACGGACAAGAGCCTGAGAACGCTCCAAAAACTCGAAGCCCGGATTCCACATCAGTGATCCGTAGCCAAATACCCAAAATTCGTCCATATCGCACGCCAGACCGACATTCCCACTCGCGAGTCACCATTGGAGAACATCATGGCAGCGTCAAGCCCATCCCGCAGCGGCAGGAAATTCTGGATGCTCGGCGGCGGTATCGCCTTGGTGATCGCACTTTATACCGGTGCCTGGTTCTATGCCGCGTCCGAGTTGAAAAACACTGTCTTGAGGGCAATCGCACCCGGCAATACCGCTGGCGTCAGCGGCGAGTGCACAGATATCGACTTCCGCGGCTATCCGTTCCGGATCGGGCTGTTCTGCTCGAAGGTCGATGTCGACGACACCGTCAACGGCGTATCGGCAAGCTTCGGTGAGCTGCGCTCCGCCGCGCAGGTCTACGCTCCCGGCCACATCGTCTGGGAACTCGACTCCCCTGCCGAGATCCGCAGCGCTCATGGTCTGACGCTGAATGCCGAATGGGCAAGCCTGCAATCCAGCCTGATCACCAAGTTGAAGGGCATCGACCGCTCCTCGACCGTCATCGACGGGCTGAAGGGCACCGCCGTCTCCGCGCAGACAGGCCAGACGATCAATTTCGACGCCGCCCATACGGAAATCCACCTCCGCCAGAACAATGGCGACCTCGACGGCGCAATCTCCGTGACGGATTCCAATACGGCGATCAAGGACTGGCCCGCCTTCCCCAAGCTCTCGGCGAGTGCTGACGTGACGCTCGCCGGCAAAGCCGGCATGATCGACGGTGGCGACCAGAAGGGGCTCTACGGCGCCAGTGGCGAACTGCGCAAGGTCGTGGCCGACATCGGTGACGGCAAGGTCATGACTCTGAGCGGCCCCTTCTCCTTCGATGAGGAGGGCTACCTGTCGGGCAAATTCAAGCTGGAGATCGAACAGCTTGGCCCCTGGCGCGACAGCGTCAAACAAACTTTCCCTGAGATCGCCAAGACGGTCGATACCGCCGCCAAGCTCTTGAAGGCGCTGGCCGGCGGCGGCGACAAGGTTTCCGTCGATCTCGTGGTGGCGCGTGGCAATGCCACAGTCGGCGGCTTCATTCCATTGGGATCGATTCCGCCGATCTGAAATCAGGTATTCTTCTCGAGCGGATGCGGGCGACCGAAATCGGGCGCATCGACATCCTGACCCGCCTGGATGATAGAGCGGCGGATGGAACGGGTGCGGGTGAAAAGATCAAAGATCTTGTCGCCCTCGCCCCAGCGAATGGCCCGCTGCAGATAGGCGAGATCCTCGGAGAAACGCGCCAGCATTTCGAGGATCGCATCCTTGTTGTGCAGGCAGACGTCGCGCCACATGGTCGGATCGGAGGCGGCCAGACGCGTGAAGTCGCGGAAGCCCGATGCGGAATACTTGATGACTTCCGATTCGGTGACCGCCTCGAGATCATCGGCCGTGCCGACGATGTTGTAGGCGATAATGTGCGGCAAGTGCGAGACGATGGCGAGCACCTTGTCGTGATGCTCCGCATCCATCTCGTCGACCTTCGAGCCGAACGCTTCCCAGAACTGCCGCAGCGTTTTCAAGGCAGTTGCATCAGTGCCAGCGACCGGTGTGAAGATGCACCAGCGTCCTTCGAAAAGCCCGGGAAAGCCGGCATCCGGACCTGACTTCTCCGTACCCGCCAGCGGGTGGCCGGGAATGAAATGGACATGCGGCGGCATATGCGGCTGCATCTGCGCGATAACAGAGGCCTTGGTCGAACCGACGTCGGTGACGATCGCGCCGGGCTTCAGGCTGCCCGCGATTTCCTTCGCCACGCTCTCCGACGCCCCGACTGGCACCGACACGATGACGAGATCCGCATCCTTCACCGCCTCGGCCGACGACGTCGTGTAGCGGTCGCCGAGTTGCAGTTCCTCGGCCCTCTTTAGGGTGTCTGCGCTGCGCGTCGCAATAACGACTTCCTTTGCGAGGCCAAGCCGTCTGATGTCATGTGCAATGGAGGAGCCGATCAGGCCGATCCCGATCAGCGCAATGCGATCGAACTGCACGGTCATGACTTGCGTCCCATAAACTCTCCGAGCGCCTCTATGACGCCGCGGTTCGCCTCTTCGGGACCGATGCTCATACGCAGCGCATTCGGGAATCCGTAGCCCTTCACTGCACGCAGGATGTAACCACGGCTGGTCAGGAACTCATCGGCTTCAGGCGCGCGCTTGCCGTCGACATCGGGGAAGTGGATAAGCACGAAGTTTGCGACCGATGGCGTCACCTTGAGACCGATAGCTTCGAGCGCGCCCGTCATCTTCTCGATCCACATCTGGTTGAAGGAAGCTGCCTCCTGCGTAAACGCCTGGTCGCGAATGGCCGCAGCACCGGCGGCAATCGCTGCCGCGTTCATGTTGAACGGGCCGCGGACGCGGTTGACCGCATCGATAATATCGGCCGGGGCGTACATCCAGCCGACGCGAAGCGCGGCCAGACCATAGACCTTGGAGAAGGTGCGTGTCATGACGACATTCGCGTTCGACGAGACGATCTCGATGCCGGCTTCGTAGTCGTTGCGACGAACATATTCCGCGTAAGCGGCATCGAGCACCAGAACGACGTGCTTCGGCAGAGCTGCCTGCAGGCGGCGGATTTCACTGACCGAAACATAGGTGCCGGTCGGATTGCCGGGGTTGGCAATGAAGACGATCTTGGTCTTCGGCGTGACGGCGCCCAGAATGGCATCGACGTCGACCGTCTGATCCTTCTCCTTGACGACAACCGGAGTCGCCCCGGCACCCATGATCTGGATCTTGTAGACGAGGAAGCCGTGCTCGGTGATGATGCCTTCGTCGCCCGGCCCGAGATAGACATGGCAGAGCAGGCCCAGCAACTCGTCCGAGCCGTTGCCGCACATGATGTTGACAGGGTTCAGCCCATGCACGGCTGCGATCGCCTCACGCAATTCCGTTGCCTGGCCGTCCGGATAGCGCTCGAGACTGCCGGCGGCATTGCGGAAAGCTTCGATCGCCTTCGGGCTCGCGCCGAGCGGCGTTTCATTGGAGGAGAGCTTGTAGACGCGTGCGACACCCGGCGCGTGTTCCTTGCCCGGCACATACGCGGCAATATCCAGGATACCGGGACGCGGAACGGGCTTGCTCTTCTCTTCGCTCATGAGATCGACCTTGGAAAATACCGGGAGAAATTCGGCTGAAAACTGCCATGTGGCAATAGAACGGAAAGGCGGCCTTGTCGAGTACCGCAGGACCTAGGTCCTGACCCTAGCGGCTGCGCGTCGTTGGAACGCCGTGTGGCGCCAGAACCGGCACGAAGACGCGCCGCGAGGCGCGGGCGGCAACCGGCAGGCCCTGATAGAGCCGCTTCTGCGCCTCGACAACGATCACACCTGAGAAAGCCGGCCATAAGGTGCGTCCCACGCGATCGAAGAGGCTGCGCAAGCGCATCATGGTGCGCAGTTTCGAGGGCGGAAAAAACAATGCCTCGGCCGTCGCGCCCGGCGTGAAATTGGTCTCGCGCAGGAGATTGGTCAGCTGGCCCCGCGAATAGGGTCGCCCGGAGCCGAACGGCGTGTGCTCCATGCGCGCCCAGACGCCGCGGCGGTTCGGAACGACGATGACCAGGCGCCCGCCTGGCGCCAACACCCGCCACAGTTCCTTCAGAGTTTCCCGCGGGCTCTCCGCAAACTCGAGGGAATGGACCATCAGCACCCGGTCGATCGAGGAATCGGGCAGCGGCAATTCCTCATCGAAGATCAGGGCTGTCGAGGACAACGCTCCTACCGGCCAGTTCACGGCGCCCTGCCCTGCCGGCATGAAGGCAAATGTCCTCTCGGTGTCGGACTGGAAGCGATCCAGGAAGGGCACGACGTAGCCGAGACCAACGAGACGCTCCTGCGGCAGCCGGACCCATAGCGAGGAAAGCGCCATGGCGATCGACTGCTCGGCGATACGTCCGAGGTCGGAATGATAGAACTGGCGTAGGTCGACGATATCAGCGTGCATCGCGGTAAATGTTATCAATAGGCTGTTGGACTTCAAGGCACGACCCTCTACATTCCCGGTATACCCGCCATAAAGAGGCTGCCTGAGACTATGAAACCTTTGGATTTAGACGTTTTTCTCTGCCGTACCGACAATTTTGGCGTGCTTGTCCACGATCCTGAAACCGGCTTGACCGCTTCAATTGACGCTCCCGATGCAGGCGCGGTCGAGAAGGCGGCAATCCGCCGCGGCTGGACGATCTCTCATATCTTCAACACCCATCACCATACCGACCACGTCGAAGGCAACCTCGCGCTCAAGGAGCAATATGGCTGCGAGATCATCGGCCCGATCAACGAGGCGGTGGCGATTCCGGGCCTCGACAAAACGATGGCCGACGGCGACACCTTCCTGTTCGGCGACCACGCGATACAGGTCATTGAGACACCCGGGCATACGGCCGGACATATCTGTTACCACTTCGTCGACGACAAGCTGCTCTTTGCCGCCGACACGCTGTTCGCACTCGGCTGCGGGCGGCTCTTTGAACGCCCGGCCGCCGATATGTGGCACTCGCTGCAGAAGCTTGCGGTGCTGCCCGATGAAACTGCCATCTATTTCGGCCACGAATATACCCTGTCCAACGCGCGCTTTGCGCTGACCATCGATCCGGACAATCAGCGCCTGATAAGCCGTGCGGCCGAAATCGAAGCGCTGCGGGCCGAGAACAAGTTCACGATTCCGACGACGCTGGCGCTGGAAAAAGAGACCAACCCCTTCCTGCGCGCGGCCGATCCCGCCATCCGCCGCAACCTCTTGATGGAAACCAAGACCAACGAGGAAGTCTTCGCGGAAATCCGCCGACGCAAGGACAATTTCTGATGACGCCGGACGATATCATTCGCGAACTTGGAATGCAGCCGCATCCTGAAGGCGGCTGGTACGTGCAGACGTTCCGCGACACCGAGGGTAGATCGCGCGGACACTCGACGGCGATCTACTATCTCTTGAAGGCGGGGCAGCGATCCCACTGGCATCGTGTCCATGACGCAGCCGAGGTCTGGCACCACTATGCGGGTGCGCCCCTGGCGCTCTATCGCTCGCAGGACGGCAAGAGCAGCGAGACGCTGATGCTTGGCACGGACATTCTCAATGGCGAGCGCCCGCAGGCGATTATTCCCGCCAACTGGTGGCAGTCTGCCGAAACACGCGGAGACTATACGCTGGTCGGATGCACCGTCGCGCCGGGCTTCGAATTCACGTCCTTCGAGATGGCGCCGCCGGACTGGAAGCCGGTCGGCTGAAAGCTACTCCGCGGCGGCGCGTTGTTCGACCGTCGCGGCCTGCCGCCGGAACATCTCGTTTGCCGCCAGCACAGCGCCGCCGGTAACCAGCACGCAGGCGAGCGCGATACGCCAGCTCGGCTCGGCGAAGCCGAACAGCGTCAGGTTCAAGGTTGATAGAAGCGGCGCGGCGTAGCTTGCGGCGCCGAGGATCTGGATATCGCCGTTCTTGACGCCGTAGTCCCAGGCATAGAAGGCCGCGCCGACCGGGAAGAGCCCGAGGCCGAGAACCGCAACCCACTGCGAAGCCGCCTGTGGCCACACCGTTGTTTCAAGGCCGAGGTGGCAGACCAGCGACAGGATCGAGGTCGCCATGCAGAAGCCGGTAACGACGTCGGTCGAAACCGCATCGAAGCGACGCGTCAGCAGCGAATAGCCGGACCACGTGAAGGCGCAGAGGAAGGCCGCGCCATAGCCGACGGCATAGGCACCATCGAAGTTGATGCCGTTGCGGCCAACAATCAGGAAGGTGCCGCAGAGACCGGCCAGTGCCCCGGCGACGTGATACCAGCGCAGGCGTTCACCCGGCAGCAGCGCCGATCCGACGACAATCAGCAGCGGCCAGAGATAGGCGATCAGCCCGGCTTCGACCGCCGGTGCGTTGCGCAATGCCGTGAAGTAGAGAAAGTGATAGCCGAACAGGCCGGCAATCCCAACGATCCAGACCTTGGCCGGCTGCCTGAGGAAAGCCAGCCGCGACGGATTGAGGATCAGCACGAGGATGCCGGGAATACTGCCGATCGCAAAGCAGACGGCCGAGAGCTGGAACGGCGGCATCGTGCCGGAGGCGGCTGTGAACAGTGCCAGGAACGACCACATGAGGATGGCTGCAAAACCGATTAGCGTTGCCCGAAGCTTCACCTGTCCCCCTTGCGGAGACTCTCGCTCCGTCAGCTTGCGCCGTATTTCACCGCGGTAATCGTCACCGGTCCGTATTGCGTCGGAATGCGGACGTAGACCGGAGCATATACATTTGCCGCATCCGACTTGGCAAACCAGATTTCCATCCGGCTGCTCTTGCTCAGATAGTCGATATCGCTGCGGCCTTTCTTATAGCCGGAGCGAGGGACAAACCGCACGCTGCATACGGTCGCCTTGCCACTGAAGCCCGCTGTCGAGAAATCCTGCGAGCCCTTGGGTGAAAGCACCAGGTCCATGCGCATCTCCCCATCATAGATCGGCAGCTTCTGCGCGCAGACATTGGCATCGGCGGGGAAGATCAGACCTGAGATCGGATCGAGTACAGAGCGCATGTCGCTTGCCGGCACGCTGACCCAGTTATTGGGAGGCTTCCGAGGAGGCTTCACGGTTGTCGAGGTGATGTCGCCGTTGTTGTAGCGCACCTCATATGTGCGGGCGCGCTTGCCGCTCTTGTAGTACAGATAGTAGCGAGAGGCCTGCAGTCGGTCGCCGCGCAACACGCCGTCGACGCTTGTCTTGGCCGAGATATTGGTGACGAGGTCGGCAAGGCCGGCCGAACTGATATCGCCGGACACCCTGTAGCTCTTGTCGTCTTCGATCTTCGTCAGGAAGGCGGCGCGGGCGATCGTCAGGATGCCAAGCGAAACCCTGTATTCCGTGCGATGCACGATCTCGCTTGCGCTGGCGGGAATCGCCATCAGCGCCGCGACCGTGGAAATAAGAATGCGCTTGCCCAGATGAGCAATGAAATGAACCTTGTTCAGGCGGCTGGTAAAGCCGTTGATAACGGTCTATACGCCTGTCTCTCGATGAAGCAAACACGAGCTTTTTGACAGAATTGCGGGAAATGCCAAGGTTTGGCTTGACGCGCACGGCCTGTCTGACTATAGAACCGCAACTTTCCAATCATGGCCTGATGGATTGCAACCCGGTTTTGCGCGGGCATGCAACTGATGGCCGAGAAAAACAAGAATAGGTGTTCCATGTCCCGCATGTGCGAATTGACCGGCAAGGCAGTCCTCGTTGGCAACAATGTCAGCCATGCCAACAACAAGACCAAGCGCCGGTTCCTCCCGAACCTGTGCCAGGTTACGCTGATCTCCGACGCTCTCGGCCAGCGTTACCGTCTTCGCGTTTCGGCTTCTGCTCTTCGTTCCGTTGAGCATCGTGGCGGTCTCGATGCCTTCCTGCTGAAGGCAAGCGAAAATGAACTGTCGATGCGCGCTCGTCTGCTGCGTCGCCAGATCGTCAAGAAGACTGCCGAAGCGGCTGCTGCGTAAGCTCCGTCTCTTCTTCTTCTTCTTCATACGGCTTCAAAAGGCTTGCACGGATGATCTCCGGACAAGCCTTTTGCTTTGCCGGTCTGTTCCTCGAACTGGTGGCATACCCCAGGATAAAAAAATGCTGACGACGCGCTCTATCTATGTCGCACTGATGACGCTGGTCGTCGTCGCCTCGAACTTCCTCGTACAGTTCCCCCTGAACGCCGAGTTCGCCGGCATCAATCTGGCCGACATCCTGACCTGGGGCGCATTCACCTATCCGGTCGCCTTCCTCATCACCGATCTGACTAACCGCCAATTCGGCCCGCAGGCCGCCCGCAAGGTCGTCTTTGCTGGCTTTGTCGTCGGTGTGGCGCTGTCCTTCTACACGTCGGTCCCGCGCATCGCTATCGCCTCCGGCTCGGCCTATCTCGCCGGGCAGCTGCTTGATATCTCGGTCTTCAACCGCCTGCGCCGTCAGGCCTGGTGGCGCGCGCCGCTCGTCGGCTCGCTGATCGGTTCGATGCTGGACACGGCGATCTTCTTCTCCTTCGCCTTTGCGGCCTTCTTCGTCTTCTTCGGCCCGAACGATCCGTTCGCGCTCGAAGCCGCGCCGATCCTCGGCGTTTTGACCGCGCAGGCACCTCGCTGGATTTCCTGGGCGATCGGCGACTTCGCCGTAAAGATGATCGTCGGTCTGGTGATGCTGCTGCCCTACGGCGCGTTGATGAACGTGTTGCGCCCGACGCAGGCGGCCCGCGCCAGCTAACCCCATTCAGCCTTGTCACAACCAAATATAGCGGAGCCTGGCTCCGCTATATTTGGTTGCGCAATCCCTGGACGACGGTGCCGCGACGACACTTTGCTGCCACGCTACCATGCAAAAACTCTTCATGTTGCGCGTTAAAATTGTTGCGCATGACGTTTTTGTGACAATACTGTCTCAATCACGCCACATGGAGGGTAACCGTGAGCGAGAAACGGAAGAGAGTGTACGAGGCGCTTCTGGACGGTGCGACGGAGGGCCTCTCCGGCAACGGGCTTTTCGACTTCGTATTGGAACGCTGCCCCAAGGCAACCAGCAAGAAGATTGTACGCGCCTCTTTGCTGGCTTTGACGGACCCCGATGTCACTGACCGCAATATTCTCCATACTATCTACGCGCTCGCGATAACCCACAGGATGGATGAAGTCGGTTCGACCAGCGATCCCGACGATGACGAGAATCCGACGGAAAAGAGCCCAGCGCTGCGGAAGTTGAAGAAGATGCGCGCCGCCGCGCCCGAGCTGAGCGAAGCCAACCAGATCTGACGGCGAGCAGCCATAATGTTGCGCATTCACAACAGATCGTATGAAGCGGAACAATGGAAGCCCCGTCGCCGCAATATCGTCATGTAACTGTTAGGCACCGCTCATAACCGTTCCCCATCGAGTACCTGTAGGGACCTCCCATGAATATTCGCACTGCCCTCTTCAGCTCCATAGCGGTGGTCTCAATGGCGTCCGGTGCCTACGCGGCAGACGCGATCGTCGCAGCCGAGCCCGAACCGGTCGAGTATGTGCGCGTCTGCGACGCTTATGGCTCCGGCTACTTCTATATTCCGGGAACGGAAACCTGTCTGTCGATCGGCGGCTACATCCGCGTTGAAGAGCGTTTCGGTCCTAATCGCTCCGGCACATCCGACTGGTCCTCCTGGACGCGCGGACAGACGACTATTTCGTCCAAGAGCGAAACAGAATTTGGCACGCTGACCGGCGTCATCACGCTCCGCATCAACGCCGAGAACGCGACGAACCAGACGGCTCTTCTGCAGGAAGGCTATATCGACATCGCTCACCTGCGCGTCGGCATGCAGTACTCCTGGTGGGATAACGACCGCAGCATCGGTACCGGCGAAACGGACATCATCTCCAGCAACCAGACGATCCACAACGCCATCCGCTATATGTACGAGACACCGGACTTCAGCGCCGGCGTCATGGTGGATGAACTCGAAGACGCGCCCAAGCCTGCCATACCTGGCGAGCAGCCGAACAATGTCGGCATCGAAGCCCAGTTTTACGGCAAAGTCGGTGTTGTCAGCGGCTACCTTCTGGGAAGCTATGACACCGACGCTGACGAAGGCGCCATTCGCGGCATCCTGTTCGCGGACCTCGGACCTGGCCAGCTCGGCCTCTGGGGCATCTGGGCAAGTGGCGCCAACTACTACTGGGAAAAGTCCGAGTGGACCGTCGGTGCGCAATACTATGTGAAGCTGAACGACAAGTGGTCGGTTACCCCCGGCTATCAGTATTTCAGCAAGACCTCGTTCGATAGCGATGGCGAATTCACCGGCGGCGACGAGTGGCGCGCGGGTATCACGGCCGACTACAAGATCGCCACGAACCTGACGACCAAACTCAGCGTCCAATACGACGACCCTGATGACGCCGACGACTATGTTGAAGGTTTCCTGCGCTTCCAGCGCAATTTCTAAGCCGTGTTGCAGTCCGCTCAGGCTCGCCGCTCACGACGAGCGCTCATCTCTGTAGGCCAGCCGTATCGCCGGCCCGCGGCTCCACCAACCGGAATTCCAGCATCAGATTGCGCTGCAGGATCGAATGGTTGTCGTCGGAGACGATGACAACATGCGTGGTCCCATCCTCAGCCGTAAAGGCATCAAGGCCTTCCATGTTGTCGATCTGGTAGCCGAAGTCGCCTTGCAGCAATATCTCGCCGTCCATGACGGTCTCTGGGCGGATGTCGGCGGCCTTGATGTGGCGGATACGCATTCCGATGCCTTCCGCCATGTTGAACCGGCGTTCCAGAAGCAGCAGGTCGCCATTCGGCAGGAAGGCTCCGTCCGTCGCGTCGAAATCGCCATAGTGAGCAAGCGACAGACGTCCCTTCAGTGGTCCATCGAGGATCGCCGCATAGGCATTCCCGTCCGTGTCCAGGCTGCGTTCTGCGACGATCAGCGTGCCGCCTTTCAGCGCGCTATCGACGGGTGCAACAGCGATCGTCTCAAAGCCGCGATTGGCACGCAGCGATTTCTTGGGAAAGGGGATGGGGATCGTGTCAATTGCACGCGACTCCTCGAAGCCCGGATCGGGATAGATGTCGACGCGGTGGTCCTGTTCGAAGGAGACGAGAACCTGGTCCGCGTGCAGCGTCAGGCCCTCGGCATCCATATACCCTTTGCCCTCAAAGCTGCGCCCCGCCCGGTTCTTCATCGGCGTGATCGCGACATCGGTCAGGCCGGACAGGTGCCCCTGCGGATCACGCTCGATACGGCCTGTCATCCAGTGACCGGTGTCGAGCACGCCGACGAAATGTGTCTTGTCCGATCGAAACCGAATCGACGACAGCGAGCCGAACAGGCGCTGCGGCGAGACCATTTCCAGCCCGCCGAGAAATTCGAGAGAGCCGAACTTGGTCTCATCGGAGCCGATCTTGAAATCGGTGATGAGGCGGCTGCGGACCTCCACGTCGCCTTCGCCGAGCGCCGGCGGCATGAGAGCCGCCAACCCGAGAGCGATCGAGACCACGCTGGCGAAGGGCTTCCGGAGCATCCAGAAAGCGTCCTTCGCGGTTAGCCGGCGCGGCGGAGACGACCGCCCCGCGGCTGGACAGTCTTATCTTCGAAAAGCGACGCAAGCTGCTCGGTCATCGCACCGGCCAGTTCGTCCGCATCGACGATCGTCACCGCGCGCCGGTAGTAGCGCGTAACGTCGTGGCCGATGCCGATTGCCAGCAGCTCGACCGGCGAGCGCGTCTCGATTCGGTCGATGACGGCGCGCAGATGCCGTTCCAGATAGTTCCCCGGGTTGACCGACAGCGTCGAATCGTCGACCGGCGCCCCGTCGGAGATCATCATCAGGATGCGGCGCTGCTCGCGGCGAGCCAGCAGGCGATTGTGCGCCCAGATCAGCGCCTCGCCGTCGATGTTTTCCTTGAGCAGGCCTTCGCGCATCATCAGGCCGAGATTGGCACGCGCGCGCCGCCACGGCGCGTCGGCCGACTTGTAGATGATGTGGCGCAGGTCGTTGAGACGGCCCGGCGTTTGCGGCTTGCCGCTGCCGAGCCACTTTTCGCGCGCCTGTCCGCCCTTCCAGGCCTTCGTCGTGAAGCCGAGGATCTCGACCTTGACGCCGCAACGCTCCAGCGTGCGGGCCAGGATATCGGCGCAGGTGGCCGCGACCGTGATCGGGCGGCCGCGCATCGAGCCCGAGTTGTCGATCAGAAGGGTCACGACCGTATCGCGGAACTGCGTGTCGCGCTCCATCTTGAAGGACAGCGCCTGCATCGGATCGATCACCAGGCGCGTCAGGCGCGCCGGATCGAGGTAGCCTTCCTCGAGATCAAAATCCCAGGAACGGTTCTGCTGCGCCATCAACCGCCGCTGCAGGCGGTTCGCCAGCCGCCCGACCGCGCCTTGAAGGTGCGCCAGCTGCTTGTCGAGGAAGGCGCGCAGGCGCTCCAACTCGGCCGCGTCGCAGAGCTCTTCGGCGGTGATCGTCTCGTCGAATTCCTCGGTGAAGACGTGGTAGTCGACCTTCTCGTTGAAGTCGTCGAACGGCGTGTTCGGACGGCGGGTTTCCCCCGGCGTCTCGGAATCCTCTTCGCCTTCATCCTGCATGTCGTCGTCGGAGATTTCGGCGCCTTCGGTCTCGCCGTCCTCCATCTGCTCGTCGGCGACTTCGCTGTCTTCTACGGGCGCAGCGTCGGAACCGGCGTCGTCATCAACTTCGTCCTGTTCCTGCTCGTCGCCGTTCGGCTGGTCTTCCTGCTCCGATTCATCATCGGACTCCGGCTCGCTATCGTCGTCGCCATACTCCTCGGCCATTTCCATGGCGGAGAGCATGTGGCGGATCACCTTGGAAAAGGCCTGCTGGTCGCTCATGACGGCGGGAAGGTCGTCTAGGTCGGATCCGGCCTTCTCATCGATGAAGGAGCGCCAGAGGTCGAGTACCTTCCCGGCGGAGGCTGGCGGTTTCTGGCCCGTCAGCTTCTCCCGCACCATCATGGCCATCGCTTCGCCTATCGGCGCGTCCTCCTGCCGCTCGATACCGGAGAAATTCGCCTTGGCGTATTTCTCTTCGGTCATCGAGCGCAAGTTGGCGGCTACTCCTTCCATGCGCAGCGCGCCGATCGATTCAACGCGCGCCTGCTCAACGGCATCAAAGATCGCGCGCGCATCGGAGCCTTGCGGCGCCATCGTCGCGTGCACCTTGTCGTCGTGGCAGGCGAGCCGCAGCGCCATCGAGTCGCCAAGCCCGCGCGTCACGGCGAGCTCATGCAGCGTCGGACGCTTGGAAAGCTCCGGCAGACGGATCCGCTCGGCCGTCATTCCAGGGCGTTCGTTGGCGAAGGTCACCTCGACCTCGCCGTCACCGGCAATCGCGCGCACGCTGCCAGTTATCGCCCGGCGCAACGGTTCGACGTCGACAGGCGAGCCGGGCTTTGCTTTCGAATTGTCACCGCGAGCAGCCATGATCGGTCGGCCTTAGGCCTCCAGAACGATGTTGGCAGCACTTTCCTTCAGCTCGACGCCGAAAGCACGCTGGTAGTGTTCGGCCACCAGGGGACGTTCCAGTTCATCGCACTTGTTGAGGAACGTGGTGCGGAAGGCGAACGCGATGTCGCCGAAAATCTCGGCGTTCTCGGCCCAGGTGATAACCGTACGCGGGCTCATGACGGTCGACAGATCGCCGTTCATGAAGGAGGCGCGAGTCAGATCGGCGACGCGCACCATCTTGGAGACGGTATCGCGGCCTTCCTTGTCCTTCCCAAAGCTCTTCACCTTGGAAGCAACGATGTTCACTTCATGGTCGTGCGGCAGGTAGTTCAGCGTCGTGACGATCGACCAGCGGTCCATCTGCGCCTGATTGATCTGCTGCGTGCCGTGATAGAGGCCCGTCGTATCACCGAGACCGATCGTGTTTGCGGTCGCAAACAGACGGAAGGCTGGGTGCGGGCGGATAACACGGCTCTGGTCGAGCAGCGTCAGGCGGCCCGACGATTCCAGAACGCGCTGGATGACGAACATGACGTCGGGGCGGCCGGCATCGTATTCGTCGAAGACGAGCGCGACATTGTGCTGGTAGGCCCAGGGCAGGATGCCGTCCTTGAATTCCGTGACCTGCAGACCGTCCTTGAGGACGATCGCATCCTTGCCGACGAGGTCGATACGGCTGACGTGGCTATCGAGGTTGATACGAACGCAGGGCCAGTTGAGGCGGGCGGCGACCTGTTCGATGTGCGAGGACTTACCCGTGCCGTGATAGCCGGAGATCATCACGCGTCGGTTATGGGCAAAGCCGGCAAGAATGGCGAGCGTGGTCTCGCGGTCGAAGAGATAGTCGGGGTCGAGGTCCGGAACATAGGCGCTGCCCTGGCTATAGGCCGGCACGCGGATGTCGGAATCGATACCAAAGACCTCCCTGACCGAAACGGTGGTGTCCGGAAGCTCCGAAATATCAAGGTCAATCTTGCTCATCATGTCTCCAAGGCGGGTGCCCGACACCCGACCATACTGTCTCAGCCCATTTCGCAACCACGACGCCGCAGTCTACCCCGCGCTCGTTCATGTCGGAACGTCGGCGATGCTTCTCCGGGACTGAAACGAAACCTCGGGGGCGATAATCTACCGCTAGCGAGCATTCTTGAACAAAGTCCCGGACAAGAAACGCCGCGCCCGGAAGTGGCCGAGGCGCCTGTGAGACAAACGCAGAAACTTATGCCGCGATTGCCTGCGGCCTCAGCCGATTTGGGACCATACCTGATTGAAGACCAAGAGCAAGGACGGGAATTAACAAAAACCGTTCTGCTTCAATAATTGATAGGCCTGGATGACGGCCCGGAACCGCTCTTCCGAACCGCGGTCGCCGCCGTTGGCGTCAGGGTGGTGTTTCTTGACCAGTTCCTTGTAGCGGCTCTTGATCTCCGAGGAGGTCGCGCTGGCATCGAGGCCCATCGTGTCGAAGGCCTTGGCTTCCAGGCTTTTCAGCTTGCGCTGCTCAGGGAAGCGCGGGCCGTTTCCCTTGGTACCGTTGACGAAGCCGAAGGGATCGCGCACGCGGTAGGAACCGGACCGCATATCGGAATGCAGCGGGCTGTCCTTGGCCGACTTGTTGACGCCGACCGTCCAGGTTGGGCGATGGCCTGTTATCGCTTCCTTCTGATAGCGCGCGATCTCACCGTCGGAGAGGCCGGAAAAGTAATTGTAGCCCTTGTTGTATTCCTTGACGTGTTCGAAGCAGAACAGAAAGAACTGCCCCTCGGCATTGCGTCCGACGGGAGCGCGATGCACGCCTTTCTTGTCGCAGCCGTCCCACTGACAGGAAGGGGGAGCCTGTTCGGTTTCCTGCTCGCGTTTGCGGCGGGTGCGGATGCGGTCGAAATATTTGGAATCGAGTCTCATGACGGCTCTAATTTTAAGCCTGCGAAGAGGCCACAACAAGAATTGACAAATGGGAATGTTGCTGGCTTGGTGGGAACCTTTTTCGCAAAGCAACGAGACCATGACCCTGCAGACCCGCATCGAAGAAAAGCTGACCGCCGCATTCGCGCCGGAACGCTTGAGCGTCATCAATGAAAGCCATCTTCATGCAGGTCATCAGCCTGATATGACGGGGACGGGCGAGACCCATATGCGGGTGCGCATCGTATCCGCCAAGTTTACCGGCATGCCCCGACTGGCGCGGCACCGCGCGATCACGGAGCTTTTGAAGCCAGAATTGGATGCCGGATTGCATGCGCTCGCCGTCGAACCGGCAGCCCCCGGCGAACCGGTGCGCTGGTAGCGGGCACGGCCCCTATATGGGTGACAAGGCCGCACTTTCCAATGCGGCCGGACCGTCACAGCATGGTTTCAGCGGATCAGAAGCGCCGTCGCGTAGAGCCCGAAGCCGAAGACCGTGTGCGCCACCAGATTGAGGAAGCGAACCTTGTTCGGGTTCGGCGTCTTCGATGCCGCCCAGCCGATGCCGAGGCCCGGCTGCAGCAGGAACCAGCCGGCGCCGACGGTGACGATCGCCCAGATCCACGCCGGAAGAAAGGTCGGTTCCGCCAGCCAGCCGGGACCGACCAGCACCACAAGCAGTATGCCGTAGAGAATGCCGACGGCATAATGGCCAATCCAGCCGAGCGCGAGTTCGCGCTCATAAGGTGCGGCCGTGCCGATGTCGTCGTGGAAAACCTTGCCGTCCTTCAGGTGCCAGAACCAGCGACCGATCGGCGCCCAGTTCGGCAGCGCGCTGCCGGTGGCTTTTGCATACACAATTGCCCAGATATCCATAAGAACGGTCGCCCCGATGCCGATGACGACAGCCCGCCAGAAAATATCAAACATATCAAATCCATAATGGTGATGTCGCGGCGGACTCCTTTCCACAGCGACCATGGCTAGGACGCTCGCCTCAGGCCGGACCTGCCTCGTTTTCCTCAGCCGGCCGGATTCGAAGTTTGGTGATGCGGTTCTTCTCTCGCTTCATGACGATGAAGCGCTTTTCGTAGAATGTGAAGGCCTGTCGCTCTTCCGGGATTGTCATCGACTCGTGAATGACAAGGCCTGCGATCGTTGTCGCTTCCTCATCCGGCAGATGCCAATCCAGCGCGCGGTTGAGATCGCGGATGGGAACGTTGCCATCCACCACTATGGAACCGTCCGCTTCCTGCCGCACGCCCTGGATGTCGATGTCGTGCTCATCGGCAATGTCGCCGACGATCTCCTCGAGGATGTCCTCCAGCGTCACGATGCCCTGCACTTCGCCATACTCGTCGACGACGACGGCGAAATGCTGCTTGCGGCGCAGAAATGCGTTCAGCTGGGCTTCAAGGCTGGTGCTATCGGGTACGAACCACGGCTTCTGGGCGATCTTGATGATGTCGAGGTGCTCCGGCTCGGCGTCGCGCTCGGCAAGTGCGCGCAGCAGATCCTTGGAGTGAACCACACCGATGATGTTATCCGTCGTCCCCCGCCAGAGCGGCATGCGCGTGAACGGGCTCTCGAGAATTGTCCGCACGACCACCTCCGGCGGATCATCGGCATTGATCGCCCGCATCGCGGTGCGGTGGACCATGATGTCGGAGAGTTCCAGTTCGCCGAGATCGAGGACACCGCCCAAGCGGTCGCGGTCCGCCTTTACGACCGATCCCTCACGATGCAACAAGTCAACAGCGCCACGCAGTTCTTCATGCGCGGAGAGCATCGAGACCTCCCGCGAGAGATTGATACCAAAGAGCGACAGGATCCGGCGAACGATCGCATTGACGAAAGACGACACCGGACCGACGACGGCGACGAACATCTTGACTGCATAGGCCGTGTTCAGTGCAAACCGATCCGGCGTCGAAATCGCCCAGCTCTTCGGCAGCACTTCGGCGAAGATGACCAGAATGACGGTCATCGCCAAAGTCGCAAGCGCAACGCCCGAGTTGCCAAACAGCCCGAGAAACAGACTAGTGGCCAACGACGAGGAGAGGATGTTGGCAAGGTTGTTGCCGATGAGCAGCGCACCGATCAGCCTATCGCGGCGCTCTATGAGCTGGCGCACAATCCCTGCGCGTTCCTCGCCATTGGCTTCGAGCGTGTGAATCCGGCTACGGGATACCGCGGTCAGCGCCGTCTCCGAACCGGAGAAGAACGCCGACATGAGGACGAGGGCCACGATGGAGACAATTTCCGGCCAGTATACGGAAAGAAATGCCAGCGTGCCTTCGAGGGTCATTGCGGGTGCTTCTCCTTGAGGAAGCTCAGTACTTCCGAAGCGGGAACATCATTGGCGACGAAGGACTGCCCGATGCCGCGGGTGAGAATGAAGGTCAGGTTGCCGCCCTTCACCTTCTTGTCCTGAGCAATCGCGTCCATCAACACTTCGGCCGGCGGCAGCGCGCCCGGAATTTCCGACATGCGGGTCGGAAGACCGACAGCCTTGAGGTGGCTTTCGACGCGGCGGGCATCATCCGGGCTTGCGAGGTTCATGCGCGCCGAGAATTCGTGCGCCAGAACCATGCCGATTGAAACACCTTCGCCATGAACGAGACGCGAGCTATCATAGGCGGTTGCCGCCTCCAGCGCGTGGCCGAAGGTGTGGCCGAGATTGAGGAGCGCGCGTTGTCCGGTCTCGCGCTCGTCGGCAACGACGACATCGGATTTTGCCTGGCAGCTCGTGGCGATCGCCTCGATGCGTGCCGCACCGCCGGCAAAAACCGCCTGCCAGTTGGCTTCCAGCCACGCGAAAAAGTCAGGCTTGTCGATCAGGCCGTACTTCGCGACCTCTGCATAGCCGGCACGAAACTCACGCGCACTTAGCGAATTCAGAACATCGGTGTCTGCGAGCACCAAGTCCGGCTGATGGAAGACGCCAAGGAGGTTCTTGCCATGGCGGCTGTTGATGCCGGTCTTGCCGCCGACCGAGGAATCGACCTGCGACAGCAGCGAAGTCGGTACCTGTACGAAACGCATCCCGCGCCGCACGATGCCGGCGGCAAAGCCTGAGAGGTCGCCGATAACGCCGCCGCCAAGCGCGATGACGCAGTCGTTGCGTTCAATCCGCGCTTCGAGGACCTTGTCGCAAACAGTTATCAGATGCTCGAAGCTCTTGGTCTTCTCGCCAGCCGGCAGCACGAGGGTCGCGGACGCGATGCCAGCCTGTTCCAAGCTTTGAACCAGCGCGTCAAGATAAAGCGGCGCTACATGCGCGTCCGTAATGACAGCCGCCTTCCGGCCCTTCAGGCGCGAAGCGATCTCAGCGCCGGCGCGTGCGATCAGGCCCGGCCCGATCAGGATATCGTAGGCGCGCTCGCCGAGTGGCACGTGAACCTTGCGTTCGGAGGCAGGGGCAATCGCATTCATCGGGCTGCACTTTCGGTTCGGGCGTCGATCATGGCTTTAAGGATCTCCTCGGCCATCAGTTCCTTGCGCACATCGCGCGAGAGGACGGTAAGGTCGGCGAGCTCGTAAATCGGATAACGCGCGTTCATGAGGTTTTCGAGGGTCTGCTTGGGGTTCTCTGTTTTGAGCAGCGGGCGCGTATCGCGCTTGCTGACCCGCTCCCAGAGAACATCGAGGTCCGCCTTCAGCCAGATGGAGAGGCCGCCCTTCTTGATATGCTTGCGCGTCCGGTCGTTGATGAAAGCACCGCCGCCGGTGGAGACCACACGCGGCCCGTTCTTCAAGAGGCGTTTCATGACACGGCCTTCAAGCGCGCGGAACTCTTCCTCGCCGTAAGCGGCGAAGAGTTCGGTGATGGACATGCGGGAGACCTTCTCGATCTCGGCATCGCTGTCGACGAAGGGGATGCCCAACTGATGCGCGACGATCCGGCCAACAGAGGATTTGCCTGCGCCCATCAATCCGACCAGGATCAGATTGCGAGAACCGAGCGCAGCACGAGCCCTGTCTTTCAAGCTTTCGGCAACGGTCAGAACTGGGTCGCTCATTGGTCCATTCACACTTTGTTTGCGAACGGTATCGACAAATGCAGGTGTAGCGTCAAGTCGCGGGCAAGGGAAACGTGGTTCAAATGCATCTTCTTGCACTTGCAAACATGCTTCTTCATAAAGAAGCAGAGCCATGGAGTTACTGAATGCCGAGTTTGTTCCGTTTTCTCGCCATATTGGCGATCATCGCCGGTGCGATATACGGAACGATGTGGGCACTGGTTGCTTTCGTCGAGCCGCAGGAGCGTGACGTGACGATCCGTATTCCGTCCGAGCGGATCAACCCTCCGTCCACCGGCGCCATCAACCCGTCCAAGAAGTGAGACGATGAAGGATCTCGGCTGGGTTCACGTCGAAGCCTTTCTGGAAATGATGAGCGCGGAGCGGGGCGCAGCCGCCAATACACTTTCTTCCTATGAGCGCGATCTTGACGATCTTCATGGCTTCCTGAACGGCAAGAGCGTGCGCCTGCTGGAGGCGACATCGGCGGATCTTTCGGCCTATCTCTCTTCCCTCGCCGCGCATGGGTTCAAGCCATCGTCCCAGGCGCGGCGGCTGGCGGCGATGCGCCAGTTCTACAAGTTTCTCTACGCCGAAAGCCTGCGCACCGACGATCCGACTGGCGTTCTCGATGCGCCGAAGAAGGGCCGGGCTCTGCCGAAGACGATGGGGGTCGATGAGGTTGGCCGTTTGCTCGAGCAGGCGGAAACCGAAGCGCAGGATCCCGCGCCCGGCCAACTGCAGCGGCTTCGGATGCTGGCCCTTCTTGAGCTCCTCTATGCAACAGGGATGCGTGTGAGCGAGCTCGTCTCTCTTCCAGCCCGTGTGCTCGATCAGGACGGACGCTTCCTGATGATCCGTGGCAAGGGCAACAAGGAACGTCTCGTGCCGCTGTCGCAATCGGCGATCGTGGCACTGAAGCTCTACGGCCGGATGCTCGCCGCCGAGAACGCTGCCGCCAAGGTGCCACAGGAAAGCCTCTGGCTATTTCCCGCAGCCTCCCGGGAAGGCTACCTGCCGCGCCAGGTTTTCGCACGTGACTTGAAGAAGCTTGCGATCCGGGCAGGTCTCACCCCATCTATGATCTCGCCGCACGTCATGCGGCATGCATTTGCGAGCCACCTTCTCGCCAACGGCGCTGATCTTCGCGTCGTTCAGGAACTGCTCGGACACTCGGACATTTCAACCACGCAAATTTATACGCATGTGTTGGAGGAACGGCTTCAACAACTGGTCCAAACACACCACCCCCTTGCCAAACAGGCCAAAAAGCAGGAATAGGACCGGCAACAAAGGGCGAGCTCATACAAAGTAGCCCCGGCAAAAGGAACGGAAACGCACCTCATGCACAACTATCTCGACTTCGAAAAGCCGATCTCCGACCTCGAAGGCAAGATCATCGAACTGAAGAAGCTCGCCACGGAAGACGAGAGTATCGACACGTCCGATGAAATCGGCAGGCTCGAAGTTCGCGTTCGCGAAGCGATGCTCGACATCTATTCGAAGCTGAACGCCTGGCAGAAGACACAGGTTGCGCGCCATCCGCAGCGACCGCATTTCGTCGACTATGCCAAGACGCTGTTTCAGGAATTCACGCCTCTCGCCGGCGACCGCAAGTTCTCTGAGGATGCCGCTATCCAGGCGGGGCTTGCCCGCTTCCGCGGCCAGCCCGTCGCCGTTCTCGGCCAGGAAAAGGGCAATGACACGAAGAGCCGCCTAAAGCACAATTTCGGCAGCGCCCGTCCAGAAGGCTATCGCAAGGCGATCCGCGTCCTCGAGATGGCTGACCGCTTCGCCCTTCCCGTCATCACCCTCGTCGATACGGCAGGCGCCTATCCGGGCGTCGGCGCCGAAGAACGTGGCCAGGCCGAAGCCATCGCACGCTCGACGGAAATGTGCCTGTCGGTGAAGGTGCCGATCGTCTCCGTCGTCATCGGCGAAGGCGGCTCGGGCGGCGCAATCGCGATCGCCACCGGCAACCGTGTCTACATGCTGGAGCACGCGATCTACAGCGTCATCTCACCGGAAGGTGCGGCTTCGATCCTCTGGCGCGATTCCGCCCGCGCCAAGGAAGCGGCTACCAACATGAAGATCACCTCCGAGGATCTGAAGGCGCTTGGCATCATCGACGGCATCATCAGCGAGCCTCTCGGCGGCGCGCACCGCGATCCGGACAGCGTGATTGCTGCCACCGGCGATGTCATTGCCAATGCTCTCGGCGAACTTTCCAACCGCACTGGCGAGCAGCTTCGCAACGACCGTCGGCAGAAATTCCTCAACATGGGCCGCAATTTGTAGTAGTCGAAGAGATGGCTGCGCGGTGAATGAGGCCAAACCTTGGCCACAATAATGTTATCAGTAACATTCCTACTTGCGGGGGACGCGAGCGCGCTTCATAGGCTGCTAAGAGTTTGTGAACCATAGTCAGCCTATGATTCGCTCCGCACCTGGGGCTGGGTTGCATACTGTTGATGGGCTATTTTGAATGCGCATTCGTCATTTTGCATATGTTTCCCTGATCGCTCTGGCCCTGGCCGGCTGCAACGATGCATTGGAAACGGCCCAGGTCGACCTCTCGAAGGTCAAGAACAAGGTCGAGCAGCCGCTACCGCCGAAGATCCTGTCCGAGATGTCGGCCAAGGGCATGCAGCGCAATTCGCCGATCATGATCCGCATCTTCAAGGAAGAAGGCGCGCTGGAGATCTGGAAGGCGAAGACCGACAATCGCTTCGACAAGATCGCCGAATACAAGATCTGCGCCTGGTCGGGCCGCCTCGGCCCGAAGGTGAAGGAGGGTGACCGGCAGGCGCCGGAAGGCTTCTATGAGCTGACACGCGCCAACCTGAATCCGAATTCGAAGTATTATCTCGCGATCAACACCGGCTTCCCGAACCGCTACGACGCCGTCAACGGCCGTAACGGCACCAATCTGATGATCCATGGCGCATGCTCTTCGTCGGGCTGCTACTCGATGACCGACCAGCAGGTGCTGGAGATTTACGCGTTCGCTCGCGATGCCTTTGCCGGCGGCCAGTCGACGGTGCAGCTTCAGGCGTTCCCGTTCCGCATGACGGCGGAGAACATGGTACGGCATCGCCTCAACTCGAACATCGAGTTCTGGAACATGCTGAAGGTCGGCTACGACAACTTCGAGGTCACCAAGCGTCCTCCTGAGGTGAATTTCTGCGAGAAGAAGTACGTCTTCAATCAGCAGGCAACCGACAATGGCGAATTCAATGCGGCCGGGAAGTGCCCGGCAATGTCGACGCCGCCGGCGCTGACGGCTGCCCTTGCCTCCTACGGCAAGACCTACGACGCCGACTACGCCAAAGCCATGAAGAAATATGACGGCATGGCCTGGTACGATCCGAGCGAGGCCGAGCGCAAGGCCGTGGTCGCGAAGCTCAGGAAGGGTCGCGAACTGGCCTATGCGCCGACCGGCACCTCGCTCGAGGCCGGCAAGATGGTCAAAGTCGCCGATCTCGAAGAGATGATGGCGAGCAAGACCGCATCCACGGTTGCTGCAAATGCTGCTCCCGGTGCTGCTCCGGCCACGCCCGAAGCAAAGGAAATCGCCGTCGCCGCTGCCGTTCCGGCTCAGATTCCGGTCCCCACGCCGAGCCCGCTGGCATTCGCGCCGGTAGAGCAGCCGGAACCTGTGGAAGTCGCCTCAAAGAAGCCGTTCTGGAAGTTCTGGGCCAAGGACTGACGGCGTGAGTGCCATTCTCTACGACTTGCGCGGGCTGAAATGCCCGCTTCCGGTGCTGAAGACCCGCCGCAAGATGTCCTCCTTGCCAAGCGGTTCATTGATCCAGGTCGAAACGACCGATCCGCTCGCTGGAATAGACATCCCTCATTTCTGCAACGAAGACGGACACGAGCTCATCGAGACCGTAAAGACCGACACCGGCCACCGGTTCCTCATCCGCAAGGGATAGATCAGAACCGCATGCCCGGCACGGCGAGTGGATTGTCGTTCAGCGCCGTCCGGTCCGGCGTATCGATGCGCGGTTTGCCGAGGAACGCATCGAACAGATCCTTGACGAAGGCTTCCGGCAAATCCTTGGTGATCAGCACCATGCGCGTGCGGCGATCCTGAGGGTCCGGCCAGGCTGGCAGGCGCGACGGCGGATGGAAGATACTCTGCACACCGTGAAGCACCAGCGGGCGATCCGGACGGTCCGAGACCGCAACGATCGCCTTCATCCGCAGCAGCTTCTCGCCATGCGCCGAACGCAGGAGGTCGATGAACATATCAAGCGCCATCGGCTCGATCGGCTTCTCCTCGATGATCGAGAAGGACCGGATCGAGCTATCGTGGCGGTTCACATCATGCGGGTCCTGGTGATCGTGTCCGTGATGATGGTCATGGTGGTGATGATGCCCGTCAGCGCCGTGGTGATGATGGTCATGATGGTGATGCGCGTCGTGCGCATCCTCATCCCGCAGCCAGCGGCCGACGTCAGCAATCTTGCTTGCCGGATCGTAGAGGCCGTTGACGAGCACGCCCACCTGCCCTGCCTCAGTGCTGTCGGCATCCAGCAATGCGGCGCGCGGATTGAGGGCATCAAGACGCGCTTCCAGCGCCCGCAACACCTCCTGCGAAGCCATCGTCCGTTTGGAGAGAATGAGCCGATCGGCAACCGCCGCCTGCTTCACCGCCTCCTCGTGGTTGTCGAGGGTCTGCGCACCGTTGACCGCATCGACCACGGTCACGATGCCATCAAGGTCGAAATTGGTGGCGATGATCGGGTTGCCCATGATCGCCTGCATGACGGGCGCCGGATCGGCAAGACCGGTGGTTTCGATCACGACGCGCTTCACCGGCTTGACGCGGCCGGTCTGCACCGCGTCCATTAGGTTGGCCAGCGTATCGACCAGTTCGCCGCGCACGGTGCAGCAGAGGCAGCCGTCCGACAGCTCGATGATCGCGTCGCCGGAGCTTTCCACCAGCAGATGATCGATGCCGACGTCACCAAACTCGTTGATGATCACGGCGGCGTCCTTCATCGCCGGATCCTTGAGGATACGGTTCAGCAGCGTCGATTTGCCGGCACCAAGAAAGCCGGTCAGGATGGTGACCGGGATCCGATCGGAAGCAGCGCTCATCGCGAACTGACCTTAAAAGGAGGTGGCCGGACGCGGCAGCGGCACCGGCACATTGGCGACCGTTCCCGCGGTGTCGGCAGTCGCCAGCTTATCCGGCTGTGGTTCGTTCTGGCCCGGAATGAGCCCCGCGAAGACGAAATTCGGCTCGTGGTCCATTTCCTGAATATAGGGCGACTGAACCTTCATCCGGCCGACTTCGTCGCGTGTCTCGCTGCGCACCTTGGCACCCTTGGCGCTGCAGATATCGGCGGTGATGTCGGCGACCTGATCCTGACCCGGCCCATAGGGTCGCAATGAACTGAGCGTATCGGGCGCGGCAAACTGCGAGGTGAAACCCTTCTGCAGCAGGTCGGCGGAGGCATCCGCGCGCGCCGCGAGGCTGTCGGTGCCGAGCACGACGGATATCAAGGTACGTCCGTTGCGCGTCGCCGAAGCAATCTGGTTGAAGCCCGAAGCGCAAATGAAGCCGGTCTTCATACCGTCGGCGCCGGCGAAGCGGCCGATCAGGACGTTGATGCTTGGTACGTTCTTGGCGCCGGTCGTGATGCCCTCAAGCGAGAAATAGCCGGCATATTGCGGGAACTCGCGACGCAGCGCGACGGAAAGAACCGCGAGATCGCGCGCCGTCGTGTACTGGCCCTTGCCAGGCAGGCCGTTCGGATTGACGAAATGCGAGTCCGCCATGCCGAGCTTCGCAGCCTCGGCGTTCATCTTCAGCACAAAGGCTTCCTGCGTACCGCCGACAGCTTCTGCAACGGCAACGGCGATGTCGTTTGCCGACTTGACCATCAGGATCTTCAGCGCGCTGTCGAGCGTCAGCTTCTGTCCCGGCTTGAAATACATCTTCGCCGGCGGCTGGGCAGCCGCCCGCTTGCTCATGACAATGGGGGTATCGAGGCTGATCTGGCCGGCGCGAACCGCGTCGAAGACGGTGTAGACGGTCATCAGCTTGGTGAGCGAAGCCGGATACCACTTGCGGTACGCTTCCTCATGCTCCAGCACGCGGCCGCTCTGCACATCCACCAGGATATGCGGGTTCGCATAGGCTTGGGCAGTGGCCGAGAGAGCGATGGCGGCTGCGGAAGCTGCGATTGAAAGCGGCCGCAAGACGGCAAGCAAGCGATTCTGACGCGTCGACACGGTTCGTCCTTAAGATGTCCGGAGGTCTCGAAAGTTTCCCCTATTTAACGTATATGGCCATGACATGGCAAAGGGCCTTGACTAAGTTATTTCTGCGGCATCGTGTCCCCGCGACCCGGTGCTGTCCCCGTTTCGATTTCACGACAGGAAGCTGACATGCCGATTTTGAACAGAGCCGCCGAACTTCAGGACGAGGTGACAGAGTGGCGCCGGCATATCCATGCGCGCCCCGAACTTCTCTTCGCGGTCGAGAACACCGCTGCCTTCGTGGCCGAGAAACTCAAGGAATTCGGCATAGATGAGATCGTCACCGGCATCGGCAGAACAGGCGTTGTCGGCCTGATTAAGGGCAATGGCGAAGGCACCCGCACCATCGGCCTGCGCGCCGACATGGACGCGCTGCCGCTCACGGAAATCACCGGCAAGCCCTGGGCTTCGACGACCCCGGGCAAGATGCATGCCTGCGGCCACGACGGCCATACAGCCATGCTGCTCGGCGCGGCGAAATATCTGGCAGAAACGCGCAACTTCAACGGCAATATCGCGGTCATCTTCCAGCCGGCCGAGGAGGGCGGCGGCGGCGGCAACCTGATGGTCAAGGACGGCATGATGGAGCGCTTCGGCATCGAAGAGGTCTACGGTATGCATAACCTGCCGGGCCTTCCGGTCGGGCATTTTGCCATCCGCAGTGGTGCGATCATGGCCGCCACCGACGAATTCACCATCACCATCAAAGGCCGCGGCGGCCACGCTGCACAGCCGCACCGCACGATCGACCCGATCGCCATCGGCGCGCAGATCGTCAGCAACCTGCAGCTCATCGCCTCGCGAAGTGTGGATCCACTGCGCTCGGTCGTCGTCTCGGTCACCAAGTTCAACGCCGGCTTCGCGCACAATGTCATTCCAAACGACGCGACGATCGCCGGCACGGTGCGCACGCTCGACGAAGAGGTACGCAATCTTGCCGAAACCCGATTGAAGCGGGTCGTCAACGGCCTGGTCGCAGCCCACGGCGCCGAAGTCGATATCGACTTCAACCGGAACTACCCGGTCACCTACAATCACGCGACGGAAACCGGCCATGCGGTGCGCATCGCCGGCGAGATCGCGGGCGTCGGCAACGTCAACGCCGAGATAGACCCGATGATGGGCGGTGAGGACTTCTCCTATATGCTCAACGCCCGTCCCGGCGCATTCATCTTCATCGGCAATGGCGATACGGCGGGCCTGCACAACCCGGCCTACGATTTCAACGACGAAACCATCGCCCACGGCATTTCCTATTGGGTGCGACTCGCGGAACAGCGCCTCGGCGCCTGAAATCCGACTTTATCCAAACACATGCAAAAGAGCTTGGCTTCCGGCCAAGCCTTTTGTATGCATGACGCTCAAGTGGTCCCGTAGCTCAGCAGGATAGAGCATCAGATTCCTAATCTGAGGGTCACGCGTTCGAATCGCGTCGGGATCACCAGTCTTTTCAAAAAGACTTATCTTCGATTTTCCAATCAGAGCCACGTTCGTGCGGCTGGGTGGTTGTCGGCGGCGTGAATGGTTTGCGGCCCACAACACCAACCCACCGCTCCTCAAATGGTCGCGTGTTCGTAACTGCAACTAATTCGCTAGGACTTGTCTCTGGGGAGGCAAATCACTCCAGCTTTCAGGCCGGGAAATGCGGCGATTTTAGTATATTATTCAACCTTTAGGGTACAACATCCACAGCCTTAAGGCGAGTGGCATCTTCCGTTCATGACGATTTTCGGCCAATCTAAGCTTGGACGCGTCCGTTATGCCATCTTGATCGTAGTGCTGTTTGGCTTCGATTTCTTAAAGCCCCAAATCGAGCGCCTCATCATGACTGAGCAAGACAAAGCAGCCCGCCAACTGATGGCGTCACGACCTACCCATGGTCAAGGAAATGCGGCAAGCATCCCGTTTCAAGGCAAAAACATGCCGCTCATGTTGAGGGGCCAGGACGAAGCATTAAGGCAGATCGCCGCAAGCGGTCGCAAACCGACCGTAGGCGGGATAGAAAAACTGCACGGCATGGCCATAGAGAGCGCAATCGAGATGGCAATGGGAGATACTGAAACTGCCAGCTGACGGCCCGGCGCTCGTTTTTTGAGATGCTTTATGTCATTGCCGCGATTGCGATGACAGCAATCACCGTCATCGGTTTGCTCTACCTGCTCTCAAGCCGTCTTCGAGACATAGGATGGCCGCAATACCTCATATGGGTGCTTCTGACGCCGGTTTTCCTGCCGAAGTTTATCGCTATCCCACTGCCCGCTTTGGCGACACAAGGCATCACACTCTTTTTTATGGCATCGCCTTGGTCCTTGCGTTGGTCCCTAGCGAGGGCGCCACGCCCGCAGCCCCAAGTCGAGCTGCGTGGCCTTCGGCCCCGACGCGGCCGCGCAGAGGTCAGTTTGGCAGGCTCGGGATGGGCGATTAGGCACCAATGTCGAGCGGGCTTGCTTTGAATAATGATGGGTAGTTCGGCGGCGAAGAGGATCACGCGTTCGAATCACGTCTGAATCACCAGCACACCAGCGGCTCAAGAAGTCCCAGCCTACGCAGCTTGCCGGCTGGCGCTGCTCTGTGCAATGTCGTTCATCGAACGTTAAGCACGAACATGCAATTCGTGCGATCGGCGAGGGGGGTTAACCTCGACGGAGGCACAATGAAGAAACTGGTCTTGTCCGTGGTCACCGCAGCGATAGCGGCCAGCAGCGTCCTTGCCGTGGCCGAAACGGCTGCGGCTCAAGAATGGCGTCAACCATATTACGACGATGCGCCGCCCCCGCGCAGACATCACCACCATAATAATGGCGCTGCGATTGCGGGCGGCTTGGCTGCCGGCGTGATCGGCGGCCTCATCGGCGGCGCGATTGTCAACAACAACAGCGGGCCACGCTATATCGATCCGCCGCCTCCACCTCCGCCGCCGCCGCCACGCTGCTGGTTTGAGGACCGCGACGTTCGTAACGCCTATGATGGCGGCTGGCACACGGAAAGCGTTCGCGTCTGCAGCTAGTCGCTCGGGCGGCGCGTGGCCGGGAATTGTTCCCGGCCACGCGCCGCCCTAAAGCCTTGTCAGAAACGTCTCCAGCTCCTCGGCATCCACAAGCACGCGATGGCGCTCCTGCGGATAGGCACCGCTTTCGATGTCGGCCGCATATTCGCGGAATGCGGCGATCCGTTCGGCCTGGATGCGGTCATATTCCGCCGCAAGGTTGCGATAGACCTTGGCGTGGCGCGGATAGTGCCCACGGTTAAGGCCCAGCACATCCTCGGAGAAGAGATATTGGGCATCGCATCCGCTGCCGGCGCCCATTGAGATCATCAGCATTGAGGTCCGCTCCGATATCGCCGTGGCCACTTCGGCCGGCACGACCTCGATCTCCGCGCTGAACGCGCCTGCGGCCTCCAGATCCTTCACCTGCTTGTAGACGAAAGCCGCGGCTTCGGCCGTTTTGCCGACCGCGCGAAAACCGCCGGTCCATGTGGAGTGCGAGGGAATAAGCCCAGTGTGTCCACAGACCGGAATATACTCGTCACGCAACCGCCGGATCGTCTGCAGGCTTGCGGCACAATAGACGGCGTCCGCGGAAGCTGCCCGCATTTTCACGGCCGAGCGCAGGATCTCGCCGGTGGTGGCGCCGCTCTGACCATACTCGCCGCCTGGGATGGCGAAGCGCCCGGGGGCGGCATCGCGAAATCGCGGATCGAAGAGGAGTTCAGGCGGAACCGAAATCAGGTCGATGCCGGCAGCCTCGGCCGCTTCGGCCTCTTCAAGCGACACAACGCGCAGCATGCTGAGCTGCCGCTTGCCCTTCATTGCCAGGAGGTCATGCACAGTCGGACGCACTTGTTTACCCATCGCTAATACCTTGAGAATAGGGGTCGCCGGTCAGGCGGCCAGGAGGGATTTCAATTTGACGCTGCTTGCAACCAGCGCCGCCGGATCCGGATGCGCCCGCGCCGCAATCAGCTTTTCGGCAAGCCGGATATCGCGGGCAACCGCGTTGCCGCGACCGATGCCGCTGGCCGCAAGCAGCCTGCCGGCCTGATCGAGATGAAAGAGAATGAAAGCGCCCTCGCCGAGGTCTCGGCGCAAATGCTGGACGGCACCCTCCGCCAAGCCAGCGATCTGCAGGGTTACGTCGTACTGATCGGACCAAAACCAGGGCACGGCGGAAACAGTTTCGCCAAGCTCCATCATGTTGGCTGCGGCCAGGGCTCCTTGCTCCTGCGCATTTCGCCAGGATTCGAGCCGGACACGCCGGCCGCCATAGATCGCCAGCGGGAAAGAGCAGCAGTCGCCTGCCGCGTAGATATCGGGCGCGGAAGTGCGGAGGCACTCATCGACGGCGATGCCATTGTCGATTTGAAGTCCGGCACGAGCAGCAAGCTCCGCATTGGGCGTGGCGCCAATTCCGACGAGCACGAGATCGGCGCTGACCGTGCTGCCGTCAGCCAGTTGAATGATGGCTCTTTCGTCGTCTTCGGCAATCGCGGTGATTGCCACGCCGCAGCGGATATCGACGCCCTCGAGCGAATGCCGTTCGCAGATCACGCCTGCGACCTCCTCCGGCACGCCGCGCTTCAACACGCGTTCAAGGCCTTCGAGAACCGTCACGTCAGTTCCGAGCACACGTGCCGTCGCGGCAAGTTCCAGGCCGATAAAACCGCCGCCAACGATCACGATATGCTTTCCGGGCACCATCGCCTTGCGAAGTGCGACCGCGTCGGCATGGGTACGCAGCAGACGGATATGCTGGCTATCCTCGGCAATCCCGGGAAACGCCCGCGCGCGGGCACCGGTCGCGAACAAAAGCTTGTCATAGGCAATGGTACGGCCATCGGAAAGCGTAACGGCCTTTGTAGCGGGATCAACGCCTTGAACCGTCACGCCTGTCATGAGGCTGACGCCGCCTGCAGCATATCTCTGCGGCTCGGCGATGAATTTCGGCCCCGTCCCTTCCTCGGCCGTCTTCGAAAGCGGCGGCCGCTCGTAGGGTGCGAGAGTTTCGTTTCCGATCAGCGTGATCTCGCCGTCAAACCCCTTTTCGCGCAAGGCAAACGCCGTGCGTGCGCCGCATTCCCCTGCTCCGATGATCACGAAATGGGTCATGACGGGCTCCTCAGATCGAAATGAAGACGGCGCCGCCTTCGACCTTCACGGGATAGGTATTGAGGTTGACGCAGACCGGCGCCCCCTTGGCCTGACCTGTCTTGTAGTTGAAGCGGCCATTATGCTTCGGACACTCGATGATCTCGTCCATGACAAGGCCGTCGGCCAGATGGACCTGCTCGTGCGTGCAAAGCCCGTCCGTTGCGAAAAACTGGTCGTCGGGGCTGCGATAGACCGCAAACGTCCTGCCTTGATGGTCGAACCGCATGACATCTTCCTCGTCGATGTCCTCGACCGCACAGACTTCGATCCAATTTCCGCTCATCATGTCCTCCCAGAACTTCGTGATTTGTGCTGCGCTATTGGGCGGCCGGCGCAAGTTCGGCGTGGAATTCCTCACGATAGGGCCGTGCCGTCGCCGGCAACTCGCGTTTCAGGAAATAGTCCTCATTGCGCAGCTGGCGCAGGAATGCCGGGAGCATCTCGCGATAACCGGACCAGATCGACGGGTTCGCAGTTGGCAGATCGTGCTTGATCATTGCGTGCAGGCGCGGCAGCGCGTGATAGGGCACCATCGGAAACATGTGATGCTCGACGTGGTAGTTCATGTTCCAGTAAATAAAGCGGCTGACGGGGTTCATGTGAACCGTGCGACTGTTCAGCCGATGGTCGATGACGTTGTCCGCAAGACCGCCATGTTGCAGCAGACCGGTCAGCACGTGGTGCCATGCGCCATAGAGCCGCGGTAGACCGATCAGCACCAGCGGCAGGATGGTCCCCATCGCAATCGCAGCGGCGATCGTGACGACATAGATAGCAAGCCAGATACGGGCGACGAGGATCGCGCGCGGCTGCTCCATCTCAGGGATGAAGGTCTTCTCTTCGGCACTGATGACACCGAAGGCATTGCGCAGCATGTCGACCATCGCGTGCCAGACATCGAGAACGCCGAAGAAGTTCAGGATCAGTCGCAGCAGATCCGGCGGGCGCATCACGGCAATCTCGCGATCCCGGCCGACGATCACCGTGTCGGTGTGATGACGCGTATGGCTCCAGCGCCAGGTGACTGGATTACGCATGATCATGAAGCTGGCGATCTGGTAGACGGCGCCGTTCATCCAGCGCGTCTTGAAGGCCGTGCCGTGACCGCACTCATGCCAACGGCTATCGGATGCCGAACCGTAAAGCACCCCATAGGCAAGAAGGAAGGGCACACAGAGCCAGGAGCCCCAGAAGTAGACGCCAAGCCCGGCAAGGACGATCATTGCGCCGAGCCAGATGATCGTATCGCGAACGGCCGGCGCATCGGAACGTTGCATCAGCGCCTTCATCTCTTTGCGCGGGACCTCCGTGTAATACCACTCCGCCGCCGCCAGCCCCGTGTCGACGGCCGTCCGGCCGCTTTCGCCGAGCAGGCTGTAGTCTCGCTTCTTCGTATGATCCGCCATCGCAACCTCTCGCATGCCATCCCTCTCGGCCTGTCCAGTCGAGAATATGTTGACTTTCATCAAGCGACAATGCAGCCTTGATGTAATCTATCAAAACCCATCATTGCGGCCACATCACAATGATTGATTCTTGCAAGGGCGAAATGGTGAAGCGACCAACGATACAGGATCTGGCGAATGCTTCCGGCGTTAGCGTTGCAACGGTCGATCGCGTTCTGAACGGACGTCATCGCGTGCGCGAGGAGACGGCCAGGCGCGTCTATAACGCGGCCGCCTCGATCGGCTATCATGCGGTCGGCCTGCTCAGGCAGAGAGTATTTCAAGATCTCCCGCATTACCGGCTGGGCTTTCTTCTGCAGCGTCCGACGCAGTCGTTCTATCAAACGCTTGCCCGCGAAATCGAGCAGGCGGCTAACTCCAACACATCATCTCGCCTCACCGCCCAGATCGAATATGCGACCGCGTCTACTCCTGCAGCGATCATTGAAAAGTTGAAGCTGCTTGCCAGCCGCAATCAGGCGATTGCATTGGTCGGTCCGGACTATCCTGCCGTCACGGCCGAGGTTGAAGACCTGAAAGCCAGGGGCATCGCCGCCTTTTCCATCCTGTCCGATCTCGCCAGTGGCGTCCGCCAGGGCTACGTCGGGTTGAACAATCGAAAGGTCGGCCGCACGGCCGCGTGGATGATCGCGAAGGCCTCCAAGAGACCGGGCAAGGTCGCCTGCTTTGTCGGCAGCCATCGCTATCACGGGCATGAACTGCGCGAGATCGGCTTTCGCTCGTATTTTCGCGAGAATGCGCCAGATTTCGAGGTTCTCGAAACACTGATAAACCTCGAGACCCCGGAGATCACGCACGAGGCCACCATCAACCTGCTCAAGCAGCATCCCGACCTCGTCGGCTTCTATGTCTGCGGCGGCGGCATGGAAGGTGCGATCTCCGCTGTCCGCGAAGAAGGCCTCGCAGGCAAGCTTGCCGTGGTCGTCAATGAACTGACACCGGACTCGCGCGCAGCACTCGCCGACGATGTGGTGACCATGGCGATCGCAACACCCGTCAAGAGCCTCTGCAACGAGTTGATTGCCCTGATGACCGCATCCATAGGGTCAGAAAGCGACGCCGTCCCGGGGCAGTCGTTCCTGCCTTTCGACATCTACACCTCAGAGAACATCTAACGGCTCCCGACGACCTTCTAGCATCAGGCGAGCGGCCTGTTGCCACCGGTTCAGGCCCGTGTCAGTTTTGTAACACACTAACCTGCCTGCTGCGGTGAACGTAGAGTCCCGAACCGCTGCGAAGACCTGAACCTGCAGGCATCGAAGCGGTCGCATAAATTGAAAAAGCAATCCATATACCGCCCCAGCATCGGTAGTGTTTCGCTATCGGCAATCACCGGTCTCTATCTGGTCCTGTTCCTGAATCGGACGTTCTAGGGCAAGGTTCACGCCAATCTCGCCGCGGCGCCGATAGCGGTTGCCGCCCTCTACCTCGCAATCTCCGTTCTGTTCATCGCGTTCGTCACGGCTTTCTCGGCAAAGTACGTTATCAAGCCGGTGCTGATTTTCCTAGTTCTTGCGGCTTCGCTTGCTGCCTGGTTCACGGATTCCTTTGGCGTCCTTGTCGATCCCGACATGATTAGAAACGCCATGGAGACGACGCCTGCCGAGGCCAACCACCTGATCACACCCGGCTTTTTTCTGCACATCGTATTGTTTTCGGCCATCCCGACGGCACTGATCTTATGGGTCAGGGTCGTCCATCGTCCCATCCTGAAAAAGCTCTTGTGGAACAGCGTGACGATCATCGGCTGTCTGTTGATATTTGGTGCTGTCGCAGGCGCCTATTCCAAGGACTATGCCGCAGCAATCCGCCAGCACCGCGATATAGTGAAGAGCCTGAACCCGGTTACGCCAATCGTCAGCGCCACACGATATTTCGTTCAGGCGGGCAAGGAAGCCAGATCCGTCGTCAGGCCCGTTGGTACCGACGCCAAGGTCGTTCCGGTCATGTCCTTGAACAAACCACGGGTCACGATCATCGTTGCCGGCGAAACGGCGCGGGCGATGAATTTCTCGCTTGGCGACTACGGTCGCAATACCAACCCGGAGCTTCAAAAGCGGAACGTTCTCTATTTCCCGCATACGACGAGTTGCGGCACGGCGACTGCCACATCGATACCCTGCATGTTCTCGCCCTTCACGCGCGCCAGCTACACACACGCCAAGGGGTCGCAGAACGAGGGCTTGATGGATGTGCTCGCCCATGCGGGCATCGATGTGACCTGGTTTGACAACAATACCGGAAGCAAGGGCGCCGCGGCGCGGATCCCCTACGTGGACCTGGCAAATTCAACCGACCCGCGCTTCTGCCGGAACGGCGAGTGCCAGGACGGAATTTTTCTCGACAGGCTCGACGATTGGTTGAACGGCGTGAGCAAGGATAGCGTCCTTGTACTCCATCAGATCGGCAGTCACGGCCCCGCTTATCATCTACGCTATCCCAAGGAGTTCCGAAAATTCACTCCTGAGTGCGAGACAGCGGAGCTTTCCAATTGCAAGGACAACGAGATCGTCAACGCGTACGACAACTCGATCCTCTATACTGACCACTTCCTTTCCACGGTCATCGATAGGCTCAAGGCACGTAGCGACAAGATCGCGGCCGGACTGATCTATATGTCAGACCACGGCGAATCGCTCGGCGAGAAGGGCCTTTATCTTCATGGCGCTCCATATTTCCTCGCCCCCGAGGAGCAGAAGCACGTGCCCTTCCTCCTCTGGCTGGATCCGGATTTCACCGCGTCGATGGCTCTCGATAAGGCGTGCCTTGCCCAGTCGACGAACGATCCGACATCCCACGACAACCTGTTCCACAGCGTACTGGGAATGATGAACGTGGTGACATCCGTCTATGAACCGAAGCTCGATGTTTTCGCCGGCTGCAAACGGGCCGGACCTCCTGGCCCCTAGGAGCGCGCCGCCCAGGAAAGGCCGCGGCGAAGAATGAGGCGCATGTAGGGGTGATCGAACTCGCTCGCGACGTGACCGAGAGCGCAGTAGAAGACACGCCCCTGCCCGAATTGGCGCTTGAAGGCGACCGGCATTGTGACGTTGCGGGCAGCCGCATCATACTCTCCGGAAAAACTCGTCGTCGCCAGGATTTCGACGGAAGGATCATAGTGGAGGTAGTATTGCTCGGACCGATAGTCGAAGTCGGGAATCGCCTCCATTACAGGATCGTCCTGGCGGGTGACCTTGACACGGAAATCGATGATATTGCCGGGATGGGCGACCCACGTGACCCCGCAGACATATCGGAAGGGTGCACTCTCCTTGAACGAGGTCGCAAGCGCGCCATGATGCCCACCGAGGCCGAGACCGCCACGCACTGCCGACACCAACGCATCCGCGTGCGCCTTCTCGATTTTCTCACCGGTTATGACAGGCACAAGCAGATCCGCGTTGGCGATCACAGCTGAGCCGAAGATGCCAAGATCGCCAGTCACCTCGACGGCAAAATCATCCTCTCGCAACAACTCCGCAACGCGGTGAGCACACTCCTCGGGTTCGTGGCCGATCCAGCCGCCCCAGACGATGATCGCTTTGCGCATTAGCGCCTCCCTTGCCGCACACACTGGGCCGCCGAGACAGCCAACTCTCCTTACGACAAGACCGACGCCACATACCAGCGCAAGCCTTTGCCAATCACATTTTCTGTCGGCGATCGGAAGGCGGAACTTTTCCGACCTACAAGGCGTTCGACGGAAAGAGCGGAGTGCTTGCCATGCGCGTGAAATTGACGTTGCTTGTATTCGCATATCTCATCGTCAGCGGCTTGTTACTTGCAACCGCCTTTAAATCGACGGGGCCGATCACCACGCCAAAGACGGACAGGATCGCAGCCTTCCAAATGGAACGCTTTGCCGGCTGAGGGATAATTACGCCACTTCAATATCATTGCGCACGGGTCTCGTCCCCGCGATAGCCTGCGCGACGGCGGTTGCACGCTCGATCTCGGCTGGCGTGGCAACCATGCCCGTCAGCACGATGGTATGATCTTCGAGCGTGACCTTCACGTCCGCAGCATCGATCCCACCAGCCACAGCCAGAGCATTCGCCACGGCCTCCTCAAGCGCGGCGTCCTTGTCAGCGCCGGTCTCGGGCTCGAAAGGTTCGCCGTAGAACGTCGGTTGCTTGAAAACCATTTGCCTTCCTCCTGTCTCAACTGCAAAACGCGGCGATTGGCCGATTGGTTTCGCGCCGCACTCCGAGGCATCCCCGACATCCGATGCAGGGGCGACCGCGCTGGCGGATCGCTGGATTTCTGCTGCGGCGCACACTTGCCGCTCATTTCAATCCCCTGTACAGGCAGAGCCAATGCAAGAGTTTTGGCGAAATCACCGATGATGGCAGGCGAAAGGGCGCCCAGGCGCCTCAGCATTTTTGGCTCAACCGGCTCGATCGGACAAAACACGCTCGACGTTGTCGACCAACTGGGCGGGCGGGACCGCTACGAGATCGCTGTAGTCACCGGCAATGAGAACGTCCAGCTTCTGGCGCAGCAGGCGAAGTCTGCCGGCGCCAAGCTTGCGGTCACGGCTAGCGACGGCAAGTATCACTCGCTGAAGGAAGAACTGTCTGGCAGCGGCATCGCGGTCGCCGCCGGCGTATCGGGCCTAGCGGAAGCAGCTGACCTCGATGCGGATTGGGTGATGGCCGCCATCGTTGGTACCGCCGGACTGGCGCCGACGCTGGCCGCTGCCCGCAAGGGCGCCACGATCGCGCTTGCCAACAAGGAATGTCTGGTTTCCGCCGGCGATCTCTTCATCGATGCCGTGGCAAAGGGCGGTGGGCGGCTGATCCCGGTCGACAGCGAACATAGCGCGATCTTTCAATCTCTTGACGAAGATCAGCGGCACGCTGTCGAACGGATCATTCTGACGGCTTCGGGTGGCCCATTCCGCACTTGGTCGCGTGCCGACATGGCGAACGTGACCGCGGCGACGGCGCGTGCACATCCCAACTGGTCGATGGGGTTGAAGATCTCGGTCGGGAGTGCCTCGATGTTCAACAAGGCGCTGGAGATGATTGAGGCGAAGCACCTCTTCAATGTTCGCCCGGACCAGATCGAAGTGATCGTGCATCCGCAATCGATCATTCACTCCATGGTCGGCTACACGGATGGATCGATCATCGCCCAGCTCGGCAGCCCCGACATGCGGACGGCGATCGGCTACGCGCTCGACTATCCGCGCCGGACGAAGCTGAACGTCGAGCGGCTGGATTTCGCCAAGCTCTCGCGCCTCGACTTCGAGGCGCCGGATGAAGCGCGTTTCCCGGCGCTGAGACTGGCGCGCACCGCGCTGGAACGGGGCGGCCTGCAGGGCGCCATCATGAATGCGGCCGAGGAAGTTGCGTTTCACGCCTTCGTCGAAGAACGGATCGGCTTCCTGGCCATGGCAGACATTGCCGAAGCGATCATGGATAAGATGATTGCAACTGGCGAAGCGAAGACGATGGACGACGTCTTTGCTGCCGATGCGGAGGCCCGCAGGCTCGCTGCCGAACTGGTAACCGTCAACGAAAAGGCCGCCTAACGGCGGCCCCTCGCTTTTCCCGGATAACGGCTCTTTAGGCCACGTGCCGCGCGAGCGCGCAGCGCGACCAGAGCGAATGTAGGGCGTCGACGAGATGCTCGATGTCGGCATCGCTGTGCAGCGGCGTCGGGGTGATGCGCAGCCGCTCGGTCTTCTTCGGCACCGTCGGGTAGTTGATCGGCTGCACGTAGACACCGCAATGGTCGATGAGCAGATCGGAGATCCACTTGCACTTGGCGGCATCGCCGACCATGACCGGGACAATATGGCTCGGGTTCGGCATATGCGGAATGCCGCGCTGATCGAGCAGCGCCCTCAGCTTGCGGACACGATCCTGATGCCGCGCCCGCTCGAACGGGCTGACCTTCAGATGCTGGATCGAGGCAACCGCACCGG
>NZ_LOKY01000019.1:0-47490 GCF_002211315.1 Rhizobium sp. R693
GCCCGACTTTAGACCGAGGTAGGCCCAGACGAACAAACGGAAATGCGGTACCCAACCCGCGCATAAGAGTATGCCAGCCGTCGTCAAAATGCCCTGTCTCCTCCTTTGTCCACCAGCTTCACGCATGGGCTTTCGCCGCCAAAGTCGAAAAGGAAAAATCATGCCCAAAGAGCTTGAAAACGAACATAAGAGCTTTCTGATGGTCTTGCCGGATTTCTCGCGCACTACGGGAGAAATCCAACGAATAGTGACGACATCCGAACGGTTGTTGTGCTCTATGAACTTGACGAAGTTTCATTTATTCGCGAATGCGCATGTTGAGGAAACCGGACGTTGTTGTACCGGCTGGTTGCTGCAACGGATGAGTGCGCGTCGGGTGAAAAATGCCTTTTAGTGCCGAAGACTTGGTTGCGAATCCGAAATTCATCCTTGCCATTCGTTTCCACGCGGGGCGAATGCGCAGCATGTTCGATGCTGGCCCGCGACTGGCACGGTTGCTTGCTTCCCAGCAACGCTGGCTGCTGACGCAGACTGCCTATGCCCTCGCTATGGAGCGTAATCCCGCTGATCCGACTTCGGGGTTCACGGCCGTTCGGCTGACGGGCGAGATCACATCCCGCAAGGCGGCCAGCCGCAACACCGTGCTGAGCTTCATCGAGGAACTCCTCACCTACCGCTTCATTGCCTACGAGCCAGGGGCGGAGCGCCGTCGTCCCCGCCACTTTGAGCCGGCAGAGACCAGTCATCACGCGATGTTTGGATGGCTCGTCTCGAACCTGGGAGCTCTTGATTTGGTGGACGGTGGAAACCGGGTTGCCCATGTTGAGGCTCACAAGGAATTGGTTCGAATCCTTCAACCGCGTATCGCGCGCAATTGTCTTGAAGATCCGCGGTGGCGGGAACCCACAGATCATGTGGCGCTTTTCCTGTGGAACGACGCCGGCGGTCTGATCGTCGATCACCTGGTATCCCGAATGGATTTACAAGGAGATGACCCCAGGCGTGTTGTGGTCGGTCATGTCGACAGCCGCGCTCTTGCGGCGGACTTCATGATATCGCGCACGCACTTGCAGCGGCTTTTTGCAAAGGCAGCGCAGCAAGGATGCATTGGCTGGGATACGACCGACAAGAAGCCCGTACTCTGGATGTCGCGCTCATTCGTCGAACAATACTGCAAGTGGCAAGCGATCAAGTTCGCGTATGTCGACGAAGCGTTCCACTGGGGGACGCGATAGGCCGATCGGCGGGGATAGCGATTTGTGATCGGCCAAGCAATGAGACAAGAGGCCAGCAAATGCCAGCCTCGACCTCAGTATTGCTGAAAATCCGCAAAGATCGCGGCGGGGCGCGCGATGCGGCCGCTTGCGCCGGTGCCGCGAGCAACCATTTGTTCGTTCGTGGCGAAGCCGATGCGGCTGTAGCTTTGCGTTGTGCGACCCTGCTCATTGGCAAGGCGAAGGGTTTCAAACCCGCAGTGGATAGGACGAAAACGTGCAGTCATTGCCTTGGTTCCTGTTGATTCCTCCCAAGACAGACCACAATATTGCACTGCAACATGAGGTTTTCAATGCGTTAGAATAAGGGGCAGATATGCGTAAATCGCATAGATGTTTTCATAAAGCATTTATAATTGCCCATTTTGAGAGCAGATTACAGTGCTGCCAGTTTGGCCTGAAAAGCCAAAAGATCGTTCCAGGCCAGACGCTTGTTGATGGGGGCCGTCAATAGATCTTGTGGATGCAAGGTCGCGATCGCAGGAACGACGCCGTTCCCGACCGCGATCTCCCGCCATTGCCCACGCAGACCGTGAATCGTATCGTTCTCCCCGAAAAAGACCCGGGCAGCAAAATTGCCGAGCACGAGAATTGCCTTGGGCTCGGCAAGCGCGATCTGCCGCTCGATGAAAGGACGGCAGATATCCATCTCGGCGGTCGACGCAATGCGGTTGCCGGGTGGTCGCCAGGGAATGACCTGCGTCAGCAATATGGTATCGCGCTGCAGACCGATTGCCGCGAGCATCTTGTCGAGCAGTTGCCCAGGTCGCCCGGAAAAGGGTTGACCTTCACGGTCATCGTCAGCGCCCGGCGCTGAACCGATCACCATGATCCCGCTTGCCGCATCTCCGCTGGCGAAGATCGTCGAGCGTGCACTGTGCTTGAGATTGCATCCATTGAATGCCTCGATCGCCGTTTTCAGCTCCGGCAGCGAACGGGCGCTCTCAGCCGCGAAGCGCGCCTGCTGAACGGCCTCGCCATCGGGGATCGACGGTTGCGGTCGTTGAGCCGTGCGCTCGGGGGCAGGGGCATTTCTTCGCGTCGCCTGGGCCGCCGGGCGTGGCGAGGTTTCCCGGGCTTCGGTGGCCTGCGGGGAGGAGCCCGCACTCCGTCGCGCCGCCTTCATTGCCTCGAACTCGGCGAAGCGGTCGACAGCTTCCTCCTCGAGCAACCACTCGACGCCGGCTTCCGCATGGAAATGCAAAAGCGCGGCGAGTTCGCCCGGAGAGAGTTCGTTGACGGAGATCATAACGGCGACTTTAGCGAAGCCGGGACGTCAATGAAAGAGCGCTCTGGCCGCTAGCCGACCTATTGCACTGTCCATTGCGTGATGTCCTCGCGTTCGCCGATCAGTGCCAACCCATGGGCGATGGATAGCAGTTCGCCACCGGTCTCGATACAGTCTGCGTCGAAGCGCTCGGTGAAAATGCGGCGCACAGCCGGCACGAACGACGTGCCGCCGGTGAGGAACACCTTATCGATCATACCGGACGTCGTGTTTGTCTTCTCCAGGACGTCATCAAGGGCGCCTTCGATCCGCGCGAGATCATCTGCAATCCAGCTCTCGAAGTCGGCGCGCCTGATGGTCCGGTGACCTCCGCGGCCGAGAGGGGCGAAGTCGAAGGCAGCCTCATCGGCGGCCGAGAGCGCCATCTTCGTTGCCGAAACAGCTTGATAAAGCGGGTAGCCTTCGTCGTGCTCGACAAGGTCGATGAAGGCCTCAAGCTTTTCGGGTTCGAGTGCCGTGCGCACGAGCTTCTTGAGATCCTCGAATTCGCGCGATGTCTTGAAGATCGAGAGCTGGTTCCAGCGACCGAAGCTCGAATAGTAGTTTGTCGGAACTTCAAGGATCTTGTCGAAGCTCTTGAAATGACTCCCCTTGCCGATCTGCGGCGCAACGATGTTGTCGATCATGCGATAGTCGAAGTGGTCGCCGGCGATCCCGACACCCGAATGGCCGATCGGAGTTGCAGTCAGCTTTCCGCCAACTGTTTCGAACCGGATCAGCGAATAGTCGGTCGTACCGCCGCCAAAGTCGGCGACCAGCACGGTGGCATCGGACTTCAGGTTTTGCGCAAAGTAGAACGCAGCGGCCACCGGCTCATAGACGTAGTGAACCTCTGGAAAACCGAAGCGGGAAAGTGCCTCGTTATAGCGCTCGGTCGCCAGCGCAGGATCCGGGTTCGCGCCGGCGAAATGCACCGGACGACCGGTAACGATGCGGGTAACATCTGACGGCCAGTTGTCGCCGGCATAGTTGCGCAGGCGACGGATGAAGACCTCCATCAGATCCTCGAAGCTGTGGCGCTTTGCGTAGATCAGGGTGCCCTGAAAGAGCGCGCTTGCCGCAAAGGTCTTGATCGACTGCAGGAACCGGCAATCGCCGGGATTGTCGATGAATTGCCGGATTGCGGCGTGTCCTGCCTCGACCTTCAGCGCGGATGCGCCGAGTTGCGAATCCTTCATGAAAGACAAGGCAGTGCGCATGCTATCGGCGTTGCCGGCGGCACTGGTGAAGGCCATTGAATGGGTTGTCTGCCCGTCTGCCGTGGCCAAAACCGTGTTCGTTGTGCCGAAGTCGAATCCCAGCGCCTGAGCCATGCTCGCACCTCACCCTGCCGATTATGTTTTGAGATCGGAGGTCAGCCTCCGCAAAGGCGCGGAACGACGCGCCCGAATTCAAGGAGGGCGCGTGATGCCACAGGGGCCGCCTTTATTCAAGGCTTGAAGGCGAAAAATGCTGCGGGCGCCAATGGCGCCCGCTCGTTCTTTACTCGGCCGCTATGGCCTGAGGCATTTCCTCACTGTGCGTGGTTTTCTTCTTGCGCCCGAAGCTGAGGAGCCAATCGCTGAGCTTGCCCATCTCGACGAAAATTACCGGGGTGATGAACAACGTTAGCGCTTGCGATACGACAAGACCGCCGACAACGGCAATGCCGAGTGGTTGGCGAAGTTCCGAGCTTGCACCACTCCCGAGAGCGATCGGAAGTGCGCCGAGGAGGGCGCAGAAGGTCGTCATCATGATCGGGCGGAAACGTCGGACGCAGGCTTCGTGGATCGCTTCCGAGGGCGACATGCCGCTGCCTGAGCGCAGGTTCTCCAATGCCACGTCGATCATCATGATCGCGTTCTTCTTGACGATGCCGATCAGCATCAGCAGGCCGATGAGAGCGATGATCGAAAGATCAAAGCCCATTATCTTCAGTGCCAGCAAGGCGCCGAGTGCCGCGGCCGGCAGGCCTGAAAGAATCGTCAACGGGTGGATGAAGCTTTCGTAGAGAACGCCCAGCACAACATAGATCGTCAGCACAGCCGCCAAGATCAGCAGCGGGGTGTTGCCCTGAGACTGCTGGAATATCTGCGCGGTGCCGCCGTAGGACGTGAAGACGTCCGCGGGCATGTTGATGTCTTTCTTGATCTGGTCGATCGCAGCCGTTGCGTCGCCGAGCGCTTCACCTGCAGGCAGATTGAACGACACCGTTGTTGAGACAAGCTGGCCGGTCTGGTTGATGGTCACTGGCCCTGTCGTGCGCTGGACCGTCGCAAAGTTCGACAAGGGAACCAGGGCGCCGCCACTGTTGGACGCGACGCGGATTTCCTGAAGCTTCTGATCGTCCCATGGCTTGCTGGTGTCATATTCCACAATCACGTCATAGCTGTCGCCGGTCGACTGGATCTGAGCCGCCGTATATCCGCCAAAGGCTTCCTGCAGCGTCGTACGCAACTGTCCGTCGGTGATGCCGAAGGCGGCCGCCTTTTCGGTGTCAACGACGATATTGGCTTGCAATGCGTTGTTCTGCGCATCGGAAGCCACGTCAGTGAAACGGGGGTCGGCGCGCATCGCCTGCTGGATCTTATTTGCCCAGATGTTCGTCTGATCGGCGCTTAGTGCCTGGACGACCAACTGGTATTGGCTTGCTGTCTGGCGGCCGCCGAAGCGAAGGCTCTGCTGCGGCGTTATGTATGCCTGAAGGCCCGGAATCTTGCTGATGCTCGCTCGCAACTCCCTTAAGGTCTGATCAAGCGGCGGACGCTGATCCTTGTCCTTGAGCTCGACGTACATGGTGCCGTTGTTGAGCGGGCTGCGTGCATTGCCGCCGACAATCGACATCACGTGGTTGACAGCGGGGTTTTGCTTCACGAGTGCCGCGGCCTGGTTCTGCAGTGCCTGCATTGCTGGATAGGAAATGTCCTGACGGGCGCGCGTCGTGATGCTCAACCGGCCGATATCCTCGGTGGGGAAGAAGCTCGAGGGCAGCGTCATGAACAGGTAGATGGTCAACCCGACAGACGCCACGAACAGTGCAAGAACCGTCGGGCGGTGCTTCAGGCACCAGCCGACCGATCTCTCGTAGCCTCTGAGCGTCCGCTCGAAACCGGCGTCGAACCAGCGGATGAGGAACGGCGGCCGCTCGTGGGCGCTACCGAGGCGCGACGCCAACATCGGCGTCACCGTGAGCGAAACGATTGCAGAGGCGACGATCGCAATGGCAACGACCATACCGAACTCGTTGAAGATACGGCCGACGACGCCGCCCATCAGCAGGATCGGGATGAAAACGGCGATCAGCGAAACCGACATCGAAACGATCGTGTAGCTCACTTCGCCTGCACCCTTGATGGCCGCATCGAGAACCGGCATTCCCTCCTCGACATGCCGGAGAATGTTTTCCAGCATGACAATCGCGTCATCGACCACAAGGCCGACGGCAAGCGTCAGTCCGAGCAATGAGATATTATCGATACTGTAGCCGAGCACGTACATCATGCCGAAGGTGGAGATCAGCGATAGCGGTACGGCGAGCCCAGGAATGATTGTCGCCGTCAGATGGCCGGTGAAGAGATAGATAACCAGGACGACGAGGCCAATCGTCAGAAGGAGCGTGAATTTAACGTCCGCTATCGCGTCCTTGATTGGTTGCGCGGAGTCATTCATGACCTTCGTTGAAACGGAGGCCGGAATCTCTGCATGCAGGCCCGGCAACTTCGCCCTGATCGCGTCGACAACCTCAACGGTGTTCGCATCGGGCTGACGTTGAATGGCGAGAATGATGCCGCGGTTGCCATCGTACCAGCTGCCGGTATTCAGATTTTCGACGCTGTCTTGCACGTCGGCAACATCGCCGAGATGGATCGGCGCGCCGTTTGGATTGGCAATAACGAGCGTGCGGAATTCGTCGGCGTTGGTACGCTGGGTGTTGGCATTGATCGTCATGCTCTGGGTGTCGTTCTGCAGAGAGCCGACGGGAACCTGGCTGTTGGCCGCGACCAGCGCCTGGTTAACCGTGTCGATGCCGATGCCGCGGTTGAGAAGCTTGCTTGGATCAACCTCGACGCGGACCGCATAGGTTTGTGCACCGAATACCGAAACCTCGGCGACGCCTGGAAGGGTCGAAAGGGACGGCGAGATAATGTCCTCGGCAATCTCATCGAGCTTGCTACGCGGCATGGTATCGCTCTGCACGGCAAGCAGCATGACCGGCGCATCGGCGGGGTTCGTTTTCCGGTAGCTTGGCGGCGTCGTCATGTTATCGGGTAACTGCCGCGTCGCGTGCGAGATTGCTGCCTGAACGTCCGCCGCCGCCGCGTCGATGTTGCGGTTGAGGTCGAACTGCAGAACAATGCTCGTATTGCCGAGCGAGTTTGTGGCGCTGATTTCGCTGATGCCGGGAATGGTCTGGAACTGCTTAATCAGCGGCGTCGCAACCGAGGTCGCCATCGTCTGCGGCGAGGCGCCTGTCAGCGCCGCCGAAACGTTGATCGTCGGGAAATCGACCTGCGGCAGGGCTGCCACTGGTACCAGCTGATAGCCTGCAAGACCGGCAAGCACGACGCCGATGGCAAGTAGCGTGGTCGCGACAGGACGTCGAATACAGAAATTCGGTATCATTCTTCCGTGCCCGCTGTGATGGTTTCAGTCTTACCCACGGCCTGGTCCGTGGAGGCGACGTTCAAAGCCTTGTCGTCGAACTGTTCCTTCACCGGCTGCTGATCAACCAGCTGCGCCTGTCCCTCGATGATGACGTGATCACCCTCGGAAAGGCCCTGTGAGATGGCGCTGAAGCCGCCGTTCGCGCGGGCCACAGTGACCGGGGTCACCTGAGCCTTGCCATCGCGCACCACAAGCGCGAAGAAGCCGTCGGCGCCCGGGCTGACGGCAACGGTGGGGACCACGACCTGCTGCTCATTGTTGTTGAAATGGACAACGATGTTGACCGACTGGCCGGGCCATAGCGCGCCCGTCGCGTTCTCAAACTTTGCCTTCGCGAGGATGGTGCCGGACGCTGGGTCGACGGTGTTGTCGTAGAAGCTGATATGGCCTTGATGTGGCTTGCCCTTGTCGGACTGGGGAACCGTGCTGACATCAACCGGCCCTGCGGCGAGGGCAAGCTTCAATTGCCTCAGGTCCCGTTCCTGAAGGTGGAATTTCACATAGATCGGATCGTACTTTGCGATCGTCACGATCGCCGAGCCGGCGTTCACAAAGGCGCCCGGGCTCACCGAGATATCGCCCAGGCGTCCGTCGAAGGGTGCGCGGATATCGGTATGCTCAAGCAGGACCTGATCGGCGGCGAGCGCTGCCTTATCCGCCTGAACCGTGGCCGCCGCTGTGTCGCGCGCCGCCTTCGCCTGATCGTAGCTTTGCTGTGTGCCGGCCTTCGAGCTTAGCAGGTCATTGGCGCGCGCCAGCGCCGTTTCCGCTTCCGCCAGGGTGGCTTGGTCGCGGACGACCATGGCGCTGTCCTTGTCGACCGTTGCCTGTGCCGTGCGTGCATCAAGCTCGGCGATCAGGTCTCCCTGTTTGATGGTGGCGCCGTCCGATGCGAGGATCCTCGTAACGATCCCCTGTTCCTGGGCCGCGATCGTCGTGTTGTCGTCCGCATCAGCCCAGCCGGAAGCCGTGACGTCTCGGGGCAGGGTAGTCTTCACCGCTGCAACAGTCTTGACCAGTGTTGGTCCGCCGTTGCGGTTGCGACCCTTGCCGCCGCCCTTCTGGTCACCGGACTGCGATGCACTGCCCGCCGTCTGGTGGCCGCCATCGGCGGCATCTGCCTGCTGCTGTGCCTTGGATAGAAATTGCGAAAGGTAAGGGACGCGTTCCCTGTATTGCCATACGCCAACGGCGGCGGCAGCGACGATGCAGACTGTGACAAATAATTTTTTCATATGCAGGACCGGTTTGGGGCAAGTTGCGCGGAAATCCAGGCTCTATTGAACCACGTTTATTACGGCGCAAAAAAGACACAATTATCGGACCGACCATCACTAAGTGGTTATAATGGCTTAAATTTTTGTAATGAAAGAATGCGCTTAAATGATATTTCTTGAGCATCGGCAATGTGGGGTAGCCCACACTTTTGGGAATTTTTCCTTTTCAATCAGACGGATCGCGCCGCTCCGCCATCGCAGCGCACAAGACTGCCGGTAATGTAGCTCGCCGGCTGGCTGCAAAGAAAGGCGGCGGTCGCAGCGAACTCCTCGACCGTTCCGTAGCGGCCCATCGGAATCGCGGCTTGCTTTGCGGACCGGATTTCATCGAGGCTCTTACCGGTCCGCTTGGCAGCGGCGCCGTCGAGATCGTCAAGGCGATCCGTCAGGATGCTACCGGGAAGTAGCAGGTTTGAGGTGATTCCAAAGCGCCCGATCTCCGTTGCCAGCGTCTTGCTCCAACCGGCGAGGGCGGGGCGCAGCGTGTTCGAAAGCGCGAGGTTGGCGATCGGTTCGATGACGCCCGACGATGCGACGGTGAGAATGCGCCCCCAGCCTTGTTCCTTCATAGATGGCAGCAGAGCATTGGTGAGCGCAATCACACGCAGGACCATGGAGAAGAAATAGGTTTCCAGCTTCTCGGGCGTCATATCCTGCGTCGTCCCCGGTGTCGGGCCGCCGGTGTTGTTGACGAGGATATCGACGCCGCCAAGCTTGTCGTACGCGGCGGCGGTTACGGTCTCCACGAAGTTCTCATCGGAGAGATCGGCCCAGATCCAATCCGCCTTGCCATGTCCTTCGGCATTGATGGCGCGGCAGTTTGCCTCCAGCGTCTCGCCACTACGCCCGCAAAGCAGAACATTCGCACCCTCACGCGCCAAAGCTACGGCGATGCCATGCCCCAATCCGCGCGACGATGCCAGAACGAGTGCGCGCTTGCCTTTGATGCCGAGATCCATGCCAAATTCCTCCAGTCGTCGGTCTCTCTATACGGCGCGCCGACCGGAGACGAAAGCGGCGTGCGCCATTTGTTTATTGTTTGACGTTTACGTAAGATGAATATAATTATTTGGCCCTAGAAATGCTGTTGCGCGAATTGGAGGATTCGCTGTCGTTTCCCGGCTCGACAATAGCCTTCTGTTTTGACAAGACATAACCCGATCACGGGGAATATGGCCGCAATGTCGGCCGAGCGGAGATGGATGCATGACCGATACGACTGAACTGCCCGAACGCGAGAGCATGGAATTCGACGTCGTGATCGTCGGTGGCGGTCCTGCGGGATTGTCGGCTGCGATCCGCCTGAAGCAGGTCAATCCGGAACTGTCGGTCGTCGTGCTCGAGAAGGGGGCTGAAGTCGGTGCCCATATCCTGTCGGGTGCCGTCGTCGATCCTGTTGGTATCGACCGTCTGCTGCCCGGCTGGCGCGAAGAGGCTGATCATCCGTTCAAGACCGAGGTGACCGACGACCACTTCCTGGTGCTCGGCCCGGCCGGCTCGGTGCGTCTGCCGAACATGCTGATGCCGCCGCTGATGAGCAATCACGGCAACTATATCGTGTCGCTTGGCAACGTCTGTCGCTGGCTCGCCACCAAGGCGGAAGAACTCGGCGTCGAGATCTATCCGGGCTTTGCCGCAACCGAAGTGCTCTACAACGACGAGGGTGCCGTCATCGGTGTCGCCACCGGCGACATGGGCATCGAGAAGAACGGCGAGCCCGGTCCGAACTACACCCGCGGCATGGAACTAACAGGCAAATATGTGCTGATCGGCGAAGGTGTCCGCGGCTCGCTCGCCAAGCAGCTGATCGCCAAGTTCGATCTCTCCAGGGACCGTGAGCCGCAGAAGTTCGGCATCGGCATCAAGGAGCTCTGGCAGGTGAAGCCGGAGCACCACAGCCGAGGCCTCGTGCAGCATTCCTTCGGCTGGCCGCTTGGCATGAAGACCGGCGGTGGCTCCTTCCTCTATCACCTCGAAGACAATCTCGTTGCCGTCGGCTTCGTCGTTCATCTGAACTACAAGAACCCGTACCTCTATCCCTTCGAGGAATTCCAGCGCTTCAAGACGCATCCGGCCATTCGCACCACCTTCGAGGGTGGCAAGCGGCTGTCCTACGGTGCGCGTGCGATCACCGAGGGCGGCTGGCAGTCGGTGCCGAAGCTCTCCTTCCCGGGCGGGGCGCTGATCGGCTGCTCGGCCGGCTTCGTCAACGTGCCGCGCATCAAGGGCAGCCACAATGCCGTGCTGTCGGGGATGATGGCAGCGAACCGCATCGCGGCTGCGATCGCCGCCGGCCGCGCTAACGATGAAGTGGTCGAGATCGAGAACGACTGGCGTTCGAGCGACATCGGCAAGGACCTGAAGAGGGTGCGCAACGTCAAGCCGCTGTGGTCGAAGTTCGGCACGGCAATCGGCGTGGCGCTCGGCGGTTTCGACATGTGGACGAACCAGCTCTTCGGCCTCTCGATCTTCGGTACGTTAAAGCATGGCAAGACGGATGCGGCCTCGCTGGAGCCTGCCTCGCAGCACAAGCCGATTGCCTATCCGAAGCCCGATGGTGTCCTCACCTTCGACCGCCTCTCCTCGGTGTTCCTGTCGAACACCAACCACGAGGAAGACCAGCCGGTGCATCTGCAGGTCAAGGACATGGCGCTGCAGCTATCGTCGGAGCACGATATCTATGCCGGTCCCTCGACCCGCTACTGTCCGGCCGGCGTCTACGAATGGGTGGAGAAGGATGGCAAGGAGACCTTCGTCATCAACGCCCAGAACTGCGTCCACTGCAAGACCTGTGACATCAAGGATCCCAACCAGAACATCAACTGGGTGCCGCCGCAGGGCGGCGAGGGACCGGTCTATCCGAATATGTAAGAGGCAGGCATGAGTAGTGCCTGCATCATACGGCAGGCGCGTCTCAATGAACTGCCGCGCCTGACTGAGATCGAAATCGACGCCTTCGCGACGCTTGCGGAGGCGCTCGGTGTTGCCAGGGAAGCGCACGCGCTATCGCAGGACGTATTGCGAGGATCGCTCGACGCGAGCCTGCTGCTCGTTGCCGCTGATGACGACGATCGTCTGGTTGGCTTTCTCGCGGCGGAGGAGATCGAGGGCACGCTCTATGTGATCGAACTGGACGTCTGCCGGAATTGCCAGCGCAGAGGTGTCGGGCGGCATCTGATGTCGGCTGCGATCGAGATGGCCCGGCGACGCCAACTATCGTCTCTGACGCTGACCACTGATCGCCACGTTCCATTCAACGCGCCTTTCTATGCTTCCCTCGGCTTTGTGCTACCGAGCGCCGAAGTCTTACCTCAGTTCCTACGGAAAAAACTGGATCACGAAGTCGCTGTCGGGATGGACGCGGAACGGCGCGTCGCGATGATTCGCACCCTTTGAGATTATAGCGACGCCTGACTGACAATAGAATGAGCGGGCGGATTGACGCCGGCTCAAACCGCGGGGGGTACTGCTATCGGCGCGACGCAATACCGGTTGAGAGCGCTACGCCGAGTCCGGTGATAATGGCCGCGGCAATCTCTGCGATGCCGATTTCCTCACCCAGCAGCATGCCGCCGCCGATCGTTGCCAGGACCGGCGTGATCGCGGTGAAGGCCGCTGCCTGTGTGCCGCCAAGCGCGCGAACAGCGAGACCATAGGCGACGGTCGCGGCAAGACCGGAAAGAACGCCCTGGCTCAACACCTGCAGCCCGATTTCGCCTAGTGGCGCGCTGGCGATCGACGTGCCGAAGACGATGGCCAGAGCGATATGTATCAGGAAGGACCAGACCGCGATGAGTGCGCTGGCCTGCACGGCAGTCAGGCCGGAGCGGTGGAAGGCATGTGTGTAGCTTGCCCAGAGAATTGCTCCCATCGGCAGCAGCACGAAGCCGCTCCACGGCAGGGTCGCGCCGGCAAGGCCGCGAACCAGCAGGATGGCGACGCCCGCGACGATTGCGGCCAGGCCGAACACGCGCATGACATCAGGCCGTTCCCGGAAGACAATGACGCCAATCAAAGCAGTTGCCAGCGGCATGGAGCCGCCGAGCAGAATGCCGGCCGCAGATGCCGGGGTGGAGTGAATGGCCGACGTGGTCAGCTGGAAGAATACGGCGCCCGCGCCAGCGACCATCGTAGCTAGCAGTCCAAGCGGCACACCCTTCGGCAGCAGTCCGGTCTTCAGCCAGACTGGTGCCAGAACGAGCGCCGGAATGCCGTAGCGAATCAGGCCGATGTCGATCGTCCCAAGCTGTGTCGCCACGCTGTGGCGGGTCGCCAGGATCCACGTCGCCCAGATCAGGACTGTGACAACGGCGCCCGCATATCCGACTGACGTCGAGGTGGGTTTTTCATTGGTGAAGGCAACGACGCTCATCGATCTCTCCTCTTGTGATCGTGCGGACTGCTGTCCGGTTGAGAGAACAGTAGGCGGAAACGGCGAGGCATGTCCTTGCTATTTGTGCCGTCAGAATACTAGTGTGAGCAACTATATGCCAAAAGACCAGGGAGATTTTTTCGATCATGCCAAATCTTGATAAATTCGATCTGGCGATATTGAAGTGCCTGCAGGAGGATGCGCGGGCGACGAACGTGGAGATTGCCGAAAAGGTCAACCTGTCGCCGTCGCCCTGCCTGCGTCGAATCCGCAACCTCGAAAAGACCGGTGTCATTCGCGGTTACCGCGCCGACATCGACCGCAAGGAAGTCGGTCTTGGCCTGACGGTTTTCGTCGAGCTCAAGGTCGCCCATCACAGCCGCGAGAATGCGCAGGCGCAGGAAGCGGCATTGCTCGCCATTCCCGAAGTGGTCTCGTGCTTCCTGATCTCAGGAACGGCGGACTTCCTGGCCGAGGTCGTGGTCGAGGACCTCACGGCCTATGAGCGGTTGCTGACAGACACGCTGCTGACCTTGCCGAATGTCAGTGACATCCGCTCGAACTTCGCCATTCGCAGCATGAAAACCCATGGAGCGTTGAAGCTGCCCGAGCCGAAATGAAGACGGGGCGGATCAGGCCCCGTTTCCTGCTTAGAGAAGCGTGCCGCTGAGGATCAGCAGCGCGACCGAGAAGTAGATTACCAGCCCGCTCACATCAACGAGCGTCGCGACGAACGGGGCGGAGGCGCTTGCCGGATCGAGCCGCAGCCTCTGCAGGATGAAGGGCAGCATGGAGCCCGCCAGCGAGCCAAAGGTGACGATACCGATCAGGGCGGCAAAGATCGTAGCACCGACCAGAACCCAGTGCTCGCCGTAGTCATATAGCCCGATGTTCTGCCAGAGCACGATGCGGGCGAAGCCGACCAGTCCGAGAATCGTACCAAGCACGATGCCGGTCGGCAGTTCGCGCAGCAGTACGCGCCACCAATCGGAAAGCTTCAGCTCGCCAAGCGCCAGCGCCCGAATGATCAGCGACGTCGCCTGCGAACCGCTGTTACCGCCGGAGCTCATGATTAGCGGCACGAACAGTGTCAGCACGATCGCCCTCTCCAACTCGCCTTCGAAATGCTGCATGGCGCTTGCCGTCAGCATTTCACCGAGGAAGAGGGCGCAGAGCCAGCCCGCACGCTTGCGGATCATGCCGGCAAAGCCGATCTTCATATAAGGCTTGCCGAGTGCTTCCATACCGCCGAACTTCTGGGCGTCTTCCGTCTGGTCGGCGATCATCGTGTCGATCACGTCATCGACCGTGACGATGCCGAGCATGTGGCCGTCCTCGCTGACGACGGGCAGGGCGAGCAGATTATGCTTGCGGATCAGCCGGGCGACATCTTCCTGCGTCATCAGCGGATCGGCACGCACAACCCCTTCCTTCTGCGCAACCGTCAGAACGGAATCACTGGGATCGCCTGTGATGAGACGGCGCAACGTGACGACGCTCGTCAGCTCGCGGCTGACGGCGTCAAGGACGTAAATGGCATAGACCGTCTCGCGCGAACGCTCGACCTTGCGCACATGCTCCAGCGTCTGTTCGACCGTCCAGGTGTCGGGCACGCTGACGAATTCCGTCGTCATGATGCTGCCGGCCGTGTGGGGCGGATAACCCATCAGATGCTGGACGGCGAGACAGGTCGTGCGATCCAGCCGTGAGAAGAGGTGGGCGCGGCCCCCCTCGTTCATCTCCTGAAAGAGGTCGGCAACGCGGTCGTTCGCTAAGGCATTAAGCAGCCGTGCGGCATGCTCGGTCGGCATGTCAGCAAGGATCGCGGCTGCGTGATGCAACTCGGGGCGTCCGAGAATGCGCACGGCCTTCTGTTGCGGCAGCGTAACCAGGATCGCTGCGGCTTCGGAAATTTCAAGTGCGTTCAGCTGCTCGACGCGCTCAGCCGTGGTGATCGGGCCGAGGTGGTCGCTGCTGAAGAAACGAGCAGCATGGCCCGCCCGCAGTGGGAAGCGATTGATGTTCATAGGCTCGCCTTTCCGTCGATCCGCCGTAGCGACCGACGGGCGAGCCCGACAGGAGTCAGGTCAGCACGAGGGCCGCGTACGGCAAAGGCAATCGACTGCTACTGTCGCTTGGCATCGTGATGATGGCTCCGTTGATATCCGCGGAAAACAGACGCGATCCGCGTAAGGTTGTAGGTGGTCTCAATTGGCAAAAAAGTCAAGCGCTTGAGGTGCTTGGTGCCAGAATGCCGCACCCTCGGCGCGGCATGCCGGATGTTTCAGCGGCATCAGCGGTTGTGGCGGTCGAGGCTTAGAGACGCTGCGAACACAAAGATGCCGATAAACGACAGGATCGCGCCGACATAGCCGGTGGCGGCGAAACCATAGCCCTTTGCGATGACCAGGCCACCGAGCCATGCGCCGAGCGCATTCGCGATGTTGAATGCGGAGTGGTGAGATGCCGCAGCGAGCGTCTGCGCATCCGCTGCGACATCCATCAGTCGGGTCTGGACAGCGGGACCAGCAGCAAAGCCGCAACCGATGCAGAACACGCAAAGCGCCAGCATGAAGGGATCGGTGGCCGTCATGGAGAACAGGCTCAGCACGACGATGTTGAATACAAGGCTGCCGCCGATCGTGCCCATCAGCGATTTGTCGGCAAGCCAGGAGCCGACGACATTGCCGACATTCATGCCGATGCCGAAGATGATGAGCATCACGGCGACCATGCTTTCCGGCAGCATCGCCACCTGCGTCGTCGTAGGCGCGATGTAGCTGAACATGGCAAACATCCCGCCGAAGCCGACAGATGCCGTAGCGAGGGTCAGCAGAACCTGCGGTCGCTTGAAGGCGCCGAGCTCTCGCTTGAAGCTTGCACCCTCGGCGACGCGGTCTCGCGGCACGTAGTACCAGATCAGCGCTACCGTCAGCAGGCCGATGATTCCAACGATCGTAAAGGCAAGCCGCCAGTTGAGAGACTGCCCGAACACAGTGGCGAGTGGCGTTCCCAGCAGTGTCGCGACCGTCAACCCGAGCATGACGCGACCGACGGCGCGAGCACGCTTGTGCGTGGGCACCATGGATGCGGCGACGATCGCGGCAACGCCGAAGTAGGCTCCGTGCGGCAGGCCTGTTACGAAACGCATCACCGTGAAGCTATCGAAGGTTGGGGCCATCGCGCTCAAGATGTTGCCGATCGCAAAGATGCCCATGACGAGCAGGAGCAATGAGCGTCGCGCCATTTTCGCAGCAAGAACCGCAATGACGGGGGCGCCCACAACGACACCAAGCGCATAGGCGCTGATCACATAGCCTGCCTGCGGCGTCGTCACGGAGAAGGCGTCGGCGACGTTAGGCAAAAGACCCATGATAGCGAATTCGCCGGTACCAATGCCAAAGCCGCCGCAGGCGAGCGCCAGTTGCACGAGCGCGATGGCCATCGGCGATGGGGCTTCGACCACAGAGCTCGTGTCAACGGAATCGTTTACGGCGACCTGGCTCAAGACGCGCTCCTTGGCATTCGATAGGCGACATACGGGGCGGGGCGCGATGCAGCCGTGACCGGTAGGCCGGAGATGAAGGGAGATGGGGACAAAGCTCCACTATCCCATCTATCAATGATAGACTCCTGTAGGTCGAGTGCGTTTTCTGCAGTGCAGCGTCCCCTGATATGCATACGTCCCTTGCAAATTTGCTGGCTCTATCTCCTCTCCCGCGGGGCCGCGCGGTGCGCCTCAGCTTGAAATCGCCGCTGCAGGAACCATCTCTAGCAGCGCCGGCAGGCTTTGCCTGTCGCCAAGGACTAACGGGAACCTGATGAAACTAATTGGCTTTTTCAATCGAGACGGTGGGACGTTTAGGACCACCGATATGGAAGCCTATGAAAGACGGGCCGAAGCAATCTTCAGAGAGGCTGGTCACGATTTCGATGCAATCGTCTTCTCCGGCAAGGAGATCGTGCCCGCCATGGAGCGCGCGGCGCGCCGCGACGACATCGATGGCATCGTTGCCGGCGGTGGTGACGGGACGATATCGGCAGCTGCGTCGATCGCCTGGAAGAATGGTGTCGCGCTCGGCGTCGTGCCGGCGGGCACAATGAACCTTTTCGCCCGTTCCTTGCGTGTTCCCCTCGATATATGGCAGGCGCTTGAGACACTTGCATTTGGCGAAGTCGATCACGTCGATATAGCCAGCGCCAACGGTCGACCGTTCATTCATCAGTTCTCGGCCGGGCTCCATGCGCGCATGGTACGCTATCGAGATTCTTACACGTATCGCTCGCGGTTCGGAAAGATGAGGGCAAGCTTACGGGCCGCCTGCGGCGTCATACTAAATCCGCCCGAGTTCGAGGTCGATTTTGAAGCCGGGGGCGTTCGCGAGCGCCGCCGGGTTTCCGCAATCTCGGTCTCAAACAACCCTTTCGGCCAGAACGCTTTGCTTTATGCCGACAGCCTTACCAGCGGTGAACTGGGCTTCTATACCGCCAAGCCGCTGAAGCCGCTCGGCGTCGCCCGCTTGGCGATTGATCTGCTGAGAGGCAAGGTGAGGGAAAATGCCGACGTGATGATCATGCATCCGGCCGAAGTTCACCTCCATTTCCCCAAGCTTCGTGCCAAGGCAAACTGCGTGATGGACGGCGAATTACTGCCGCTTGCGCGTGACGTGGCGCTGAAGCTGCATCCTGGCGAGTTGAAGGTGCTGGTGAAACAGGGGCTCGCCGCGCAGGTGGAGCAATCCGAGCGCCGCGAATCTGCAAACTAGAGGCGCGGCAGGTAGGTGCGGTAGTCGAAGTCCGAGACGGTGCGCAGGTAGGTGATGGCCTCTTTGCGTTTCGTGTCGCCGTAGAGCTTCTGGTAGCGCTCACCGAATATGTCGGCGATGAACGGCGAGACGCGGAAGGCGTCGACCGCCGTCAGAAAATCGTGGGTTAGTTGCGTCGTGTGTCGAGGCATATGCGACGGCGTCGTTTCCTCGCCGGGATCGAGTTCGGAATCGATGCCGAGCAACATGCCGCCCAGAATCGCGGCTAGCAGCAGATAGGGGTTGGCATCGGCGCCAGCCACACGGTGTTCGATGCGAGCAGCCGGGCCATTCAGATCCGGGATGCGGACAGCTGTGCCACGGTGACCGTATCCCCAGGTCAGGTCGACGGGCGCAAACGATCCAGGCTGGAAACGGCGATAGGAGTTAGCGAACGGTGCGAAGACGAGTTGCGCATCCCGCATGGTTTGAAGCAGCCCGGCACAGAGGGATTTCAGCCTCCGCGGGTCGTCGCCTTTGGCATCGAGAATATTCCTCCCATCCTTGTCGATGACGCTGGCATGCACATGAAGTCCAGAGCCGGCATGGTCCGAGTAGGGCTTCGCCATGCAGGTGGATTTCAGTCCGTGCTTACGCGCCGCCTGCTCCACAATACGCTTCAGATAGATGCAGTCGTCGGCCGCGGCGAGAGCATCGGGCCGGTGCAGCAAGTTGATCTCGAACTGCCCGGGACCGAACTCCGCCGTTGTCGCATCAGCCGGCAATCCCTGCGCCCTGGCATAGGCGCGCACGGTTTGCAGATAGTCGTCGAGCGCATCGACAGCGGTCATGTCGTAAAGCTGGAAGCCGTTCGGTTCGCCGCGATAGGTGAGATTGGTGGGTGGTGAAGGTCGGCCTGTCTCACGCCAATTCGGCTCGACGACATAGAATTCGAGTTCGGTAGCGACAACAGGCGTCAGGCCGCGTTCTTCATACCGCTTCAACACGGATGCAAGGATAGCGCGGGGGTCCATGAAGCTCGGCGTGCCGTCGAATTCATGCATTGTAGCAAGGACCTGCATCGAACCTTCGGGCGCCCATGGCATCGGCGCCAGGCTGCGCTTGTCCGGAATGCAATTGCCATCCGGATCGCCGACGGAAAGCGAGAGGCCGGTGATGTCGTCGTTGTCATCGCCCCAGACATCGAGCGATTGCGTCGAAGAGGGAAGGCGGACTTCCCCTGCCCAGATTTTCTTTTGGGCATCGAGCGGAATCTGCTTCCCGCGCAGATCACCGTTCATGCCGACGAGCAGGAGTTCGATGCGCGGGTTGCCGCCGGCTGCCGTGTCATGAATCTTGTCGTCTGCCATGATCTTGAAAATCCTTTCGGAGAAGGCCAAGGTCGTAACCTATTGGAAAGAGGCTTTCAATCTCCGAAGGTGATTTGCAAATCATGTCCGATACTTACACACGTTCCAACCTCGCTGCTATCGATGCGGCCCATCATCTGCATCCTTTCTCGGACATGGGGAAGCTGAATGCCGACGGTACTCGCATCATCCAACGCGGCGAGGGCGTCTACATCTGGGATAGCCACGGCAAGCGCTATCTGGATGGCTTCGCAGGGTTGTGGTGCGTCAATGTCGGTTATGGGCGGAAGGAGATTGCCGACGCCGTTGCCCGCCAGATGAACGAACTGCCCTATTACAACACCTTCTTCGGCACGACGACGACACCGACGACGTTGCTCGGCGAAAAGGTCACCTCCCACGCTGGACCGCACTTCAACCATGTTTTCTTCACGGGCTCGGGGTCCGAGGCGAACGACACGTGGTTCCGGATGGCACGGGTCTATTGGAGCGCGGTCGGCAAGCCTTCGAAGAAGATCGTCATCGCCCGTAAGAATGGCTATCACGGCTCAACGGTTGCCGGCGCCAGTCTCGGCGGCATGAAGTACATGCACGAGCAGGGCGACCTGCCGATACCGGGCATCGTGCATATCGGACAGCCTTACTGGTACGGTGAGGGCGGAGAATTGTCTCCGGCTGAGTTCGGCCTGGAAGTTGCACGGGAGTTGGAATCCAAGATCGATGAACTCGGCGAGGAGAATGTAGCGGCCTTCGTGGCTGAGCCGATCCAGGGTGCTGCGGGTGTCATCGTCCCGCCTGACACCTATTGGCCGGAGATCGCCCGGATCTGCAAGGCGCGCAACATCCTTTTGGTCTGCGATGAGGTGATCTGCGGTTTCGGACGCCTCGGGGAATGGTTCGGCCACCAGTACTACGGTGTCGAGCCTGATCTAGCGCCAATCGCCAAGGGACTTTCATCGGGCTACCTCCCGATTGGCGGCGTGCTCGTCGGCGACCGTATCGCTGACGTTTTGATCGGTGAGGTCGGGGATTTCAATCACGGCTTTACCTATTCCGGTCATCCGGTTTGTGCCACCGCGGCTCTGGAAAATCTCCGCATTATCGAGGACGAAATGCTGGTCGAGCGCGTTCGTCAGGACATAGGCCCTTACTTTGGCAAGGTCTGGAGCGCGCTTGGCGATCACGATCTCATCGGCGAGGCAGTAAATGTCGGCCTCATGGGCGCGCTGCAACTGACTGCCGACAAGGCAAGCCGCGCCCGTTTCCAGAAGCCGGATGCCGCTGGCGCCCTCGTGCGTAACCACGCGCTCGCAAACGGACTTGTTCTGCGCGCAACCGGGGACAGGATGCTGGCTTCACCGCCACTCGTCATCACGCATGACGAGGTGGATGAGATGGCGCGTATCACGAAGATCGCGCTTGATGCCGCATGGAAAGAACTGCGGAATTAGGCGGCGCGACGAGTTACCGCGGATAGATCCAGGCGTAACCGAAGAGACGCTGGTCTTCCGGTCGCGCGCGAATATACCCGACGCTCATGTGCTTCACCGCCACGTCCGAGTATTGGGGGCCAAGGTTTGTCTGCACCCATGCATCCAATTCCGGTTGCAAGGCCGCTTCCTCTTCGGAGGTGAGCCAGACGGCCAGGATTGGCTTCTCGGCCGTCCACTCGTAGTCGACCTCCAGATTGCCGAAAAACGTGCACAGCGTCGGGACGTCGGGCAGTTGCAGACGCAGGTTGCCGGATGCGAGCCAGCCATCGGTTAACACTAGCCCTGGGCGCTTACCTTCCTCGGCAAGAATCCTGCCGACGAATTCCTCGTAAGGCGCATTGTAGGCCTCAGGTCGGCCGAAAAGCGTCGGTACGTTCGCACGGACGAAAACCAGCGCCGGCACGACTATCATCACGGCAAGCGGCACGACAAGGAAGCGCTTCGCGAAATCGTCGGCTCGAATTCCGCGCGCCTGCATCTTCAGGCAGAACGCGATCGGCATCAGGAACAGGAAGGGTAGCACCCATCGGTCGCGCATGGAGGTTATGCCGATGGCGAAAACCAGCAACAAAACTTGCAGACCAATCGCCAGGAATAGGGTGTCGAAAAAGTGAGCCCAGACAGTCGTCGGACGCAAATTCAGGAGAAACTTCTTACCGAAGATGATCGCATAAACCGCGACGAGAGGCGCCATGATCACGAGGATCTGCCCGAGGAATTCGGTTGGACCCTTGATGAGCTTCGCCAATGAACCGCTCGGCGCTTCCTGCCCCATAGTATGCAGTGTGCGGGTTGCTGCGAGGCTAAGATTGTCGAGTAGCCAAAGGCCGTGTGGCAGAAAGATCAGAACCGCAATAGCCAGCGACAGCAGGAAGCGTCGGTCGAGCAGCCGCTTCAGGCCTTCCGGATGCAGGAGAACCGCTATAAGGGCTCCAGATACGACGAGCGTGAAGTTGTACTTCGTCAACATGCCGAGTCCGAGCGCGATACCGATCATCACATAGGAAAGCAGCGAAGGCGCCTTCAGCGTCTTGATGATGCTGTAAAGAAGCAGGTTGATCATCAGCATCTGGGCGACCGTATGGGTCAGGTCCCTTTGTGCTTGCCAGAAAATCTGCGGAATCGTGAACAGTGAAAGCGTCGCGATGGCGGCAAACAAGCGGTCGCCAAGAACCAGCTTTGCGAGCTTGTAGTAGCTTAGGAAAAGAAGAAACAGGACCAGGTTCTTGGCCGCGGCAATCGTTACGACCGACAATCCGAACACGGACACGACCACTGCCTGGACCCAATTGTAGAGTGGCGGCTGGGTGTCGTAGCCGGCCACAAGCCACTGTGAGAAGAAAGCTTGCTGGGATTCATCCACTCGCAGGCCGTTTGGGACCAGCAGACGGACGACGAAGCTGACAACGAAATATGCGGCCAGCAGAAGAACGACGGTGTCCGGCTTGCGGGTCAGCAGATTACGCATTCTCACTTCCGTCGAAGACCTGTCGGACGATGTAGTTCGGTGAGGCGTCGTCACGATAGTAGGTGCGAGCGATCATCTCGGCGAGAATGCCGGTCGTGATAAGTTGGACCGAGGAGAGCATGAAGACGACTCCGACCATCAGCATCGGGCGGGTGCCGATATCGTTGCCGAGGATGAATTTGTCGACGAACAGATACAGCATGATCAGCGCCGAGATTGCACCAAGGCCAAGGCCCAGAGAGCCGAAGAAGTGGCCTGGCCGTGCCTTGTAGCGCATGAAGAACATGACCGAGAGCAGGTCGAGGATAACGCGGAACGTGCGCGAGATGCCGTACTTGGACTGTCCGTGCTGACGGGCATGGTGGGTCACGACCATCTCGCCGATGCGCGAGCTCGGCACGACGCCAGCGACCCAGGCGGGGATGAAGCGATGCATTTCGCCCATCAGCTTCACCTGCTTGATGATCGAGGCACGGTAGATCTTCAGGCTGCAGCCGTAGTCGTGCAATTTCACGCCGGTAATACGTCCGATCAGGTAGTTGGCGCACCAGGACGGGATCTTGCGCAGCAGCAGACCATCCTGACGGTTCTTGCGCCAGCCAACCAGAAGATCGAGCTGGCGGCGCTCGAGTTCGGCAACCATCGACGGAATGTCCTTCGGGTCGTTCTGAAGGTCGCCGTCCATGGTGGCGATCAACCGCCCTGTGGCGGCGTCGATGCCTGCCTGCATAGCGGCGGTCTGGCCGAAGTTGCGCTGCAATTCGACGATCCGCAGGACAAGCCCCTCGCGGCCGATATGCTTGCGGGCATTTGCTAGCGTCGCATCCGTGCTGCCATCGTCCACCAGGATAAGCTCCCAGCGGTCGGGATAATTTGCCATGGCCAAGCAGATACGATCGATAAGGGGGCCGACGCTCTCTTCTTCGTTGAAGACAGGCACAACCAACGACAATTCGACCGGCCGCATCGCTTCCACGAGGCCTTGACGCGAGTCTACCGTTGTCTGCACGTTTGATTTCTCCTACAAGGCGCACGGCCGCAGGCGGCTTTCGCCGCGATAGTCAGGAAAGCCTACTATATGAAGTTTCCGGTTGTAGCCAGCCGACAATCCTGGTTTATCCGCAATCGGATGACGCTGCTCACGGTGACAGTCGTGGCGGCTTATGCGCTTTTCATCCAGTGGTTCTGGGGCTGGCCGGTCATTCTCGGTCAATGGGCAGAAGTGGGCGCAATCCCGGTTGTCAGCGCCCTGATTTTGCTCACCAGCACCTACTTCCTCAGGACCTGGCGCATCTACGATTATTTCCCGCGGGAGACGGCCGGTCGCTTCAAGGTGCTTTTCCGCGTTACGCAGATTCACAACCTTCTGAACATCATGCTCCCGTTTCGAACGGGCGAGACGAGCTTTCCGGTCTTGATGCGTACCGAGTTCGGTATCCCGCTGGCGCGTGGTACCTCCGCGCTCTTGGTCATGCGTTTGCTCGATCTGCACGCCTTGCTGGCTGCCGCCGGCATAGGCTTTGCAATCGCGTCACCGCACCAGATCATCGCATGGCTTGTTTGGACCATTTTCCTGGCGCTTCCAGTAGCTGCTTTCGCATTCAGGCAACCGTTGTTGCGGCTTTCGAGTCGGCTGCTGCCAATCAAGGCGCAGAAGCTCGTGGTCGAAATCGAGAGGGGACTTCCAGTGGATGCCGCGGCCTTCACCCGTGCCTGGGCGATGACCGTCATCAACTGGCTCGTCAAGGTGCTGGTCCTTGCTTGGGCTCTAAACCTCATGGGTGTTTTGCCGATGGCCGCAAGCTTCGGCGGGGCATTGGGCGGCGAACTCTCTTCAGTGCTCCCGGTGCACGCTCCGGGTGGCGTCGGAACTTATCCTGCCGGGATAACCGCCGGCGCCATCGCCCTCGGGGCGTCCAGTGAAAAGACCGCCCTCGCTGCCTTGGCGCAGGCAAGCATCAATGCGCATCTGCTGATCATCGTCTCGGCCCTGACAGGGACGGCAATATCACTGCCGCTCGGTCGCAGCCGAAAGCTCTGAGATTCGCTTCTTCAGGAATGCCCGCTCGGGCGTCTGCTGACATAGCCTCAGGGCTGCCTCGTATGCAGCAACTGCATCCGCCTTCAGTCCCAGTTGCCTTAGAAAATCGGCACGAGCCGAATGCGCCAGGTGGTAGCTCTCCAGCTCACCTGCCTGCAGGATCGCGTCAACGAGTTGCAGACCTCTTTCGGCTCCCTCCACCATGGCCACTGCGACTGCCCTGTTGAGTTCGGCAATCGGCGACGGCTGAGCCGACAGCAAAAGATCGTAGTAGCTGACGATGCGCCGCCAGTCCGTCTTCTCAGGCGTTTCGGCCCGCGCGTGCTCTGCGGCGATGGCTGCCTGCAGCGTGTAGACGCCAACCTCGCCATTCCGCATCGCTCCCTCGAGGCGTGCGAGACCCTCGCGAATCTTCTCTCGGTCCCAAAGCTTGCGATCCTGATCGGCCAGAAGAATGAGAGTTCCCTCCGAGCCTCGCCTGGCGGCGCGGCGCGAATCCTGGAGAAGGAGAAGAGCAAGCAATCCCGAAACGTCGGGATGCGGCAGGAGGCGCACCAGTAACCGTGTCAGGCGGATGGCCTCTGAGGTCAGGTCGGCCCGGACGACTTCGTTGCCGGACGATGCGGAATACCCCTCGTTGAAAACCAGATAGATGACATGCAGCACCCGGTCGAGCCGCTCGGGCAATTCGTCGCGCTCGGGGACTTCGTAAGGAATTTTCGCCGTGCGAATCTTGTTCTTCGCCCGCACGATACGCTGTGCCACGGTGGGGGCGGGGACGAGAAACGCGTGTGCGATCTCTTCGGTCGTCAGTCCGCATATTTCCCTGAGAGCCATCGCCATTTGCGCCTCAGCCGGTATGACTGGATGGCAGCACGTGAAGATCAGGCGGAGCATGTCGTCTTCGATAAGGTCCATGTTGCCGATCTCCGTTTCGTCGAAAGATCCGTACAGACTCTCCTCGATATCTTTTACAGACATATCGAAACGGGACCGGCGCCTGATATGGTCGATCGCGCGAAACCGTCCGGCGGAAACAAGCCAGCCGAAGGGGTTTGCCGGAATCCCATCGCGAGGCCATGCGCGCGCAGCGGCCGCGAACGCGTCGTGCAAGGCCTCCTCGGCCCTGTCGAAGTCGCCAAGGAGACGGATGAGCGTCGCTAGCACGCGGCGAGACTGCGATCGGTAGATATCCTCGATCAGACGTTCCAAGGTCTACTCCGGCAATGTCAACAACCGCACGGGGCGGACTTCCACGGCACCAATTCGTGCGCAGGGAATTCCAGCGGCGATTGCGGTGGCCTCATCCATATCCGAGGCATCGATAACATAGACGCCAGCTAGATGCTCCTTCGTTTCGACGTAAGGACCGTCCGTCATGTTGATCTCGTTCGTACGCACCCGCAATACGACCGCCTTGTCGGGCGTTTCGAGAGCATCGGCATGGATCAGGGCACCGCGATCGCGCAGGTCTTCATCAAAGCTGAAATGGGCGCGAACGACGGCCTCGGTTTCGTCCGCCGTCTGGCGGCCGTCGATGTCAGCCGAATTGTAGATTAGGCAAACATAGCGCATGACATCACCTTCTGTCTTTGATGGAATAGCCGGGGCGAATCTCGATCGAGGCATACTTCAGTATCGGGAGCGTCGAGGCGATCGCCTTGGCTTCCTCCATATCCGCGGCTTCGATCAGCACGAAGCCGCCGAGGTGTTCCTTGATTTCGGCAAAGGGGCCGTCGGTTGCCGTTGTGACGCCTTGCTTCAGACGCAGGGTTACTGCCGTCTCGGGCGCGCGTAGGGCAAGCGCGGCCTGCATGACGCCGCGGTCGCGCCAATCGTCATCGCTTGCGATGCACTCTTGCGTCAGCGCATCCCACTCTTCCTGCGGTACGAGCTTGCTCTTCTCGGTATCGAACCAGATCTGGCAGAGATATTTCATGACGTCTCCCTCAATTGTGGACCGAAATATCGTGGATCGGCCGAACCTCTATTGATCCCAGCTTTGCGAGTGGGATGCCGGCCGCAACGCGAATGGCATCGTTCAGATCCTTCGCGTCGATCAGAATGAAGCCGCCGAGCTGTTCTTTCGTTTCCGCGTAAGGTCCGTCAGTCACAGACATCTCGTCGTTGCGGACGCGGACAGTTACGGCATTCTTCGGTGACTGCAGCGCGTGCGCGGTAAGCATATGCCCGCTGGCGACTAGATCGTCGTCATAGGCAAGGGACACCCTGTCGAGGTTCCTCTTCTCCTCATCGGTCATGGCCTCAAGCGTCGCGGGCTCGAACCATACCTGGCAGAGATACTTCATCGTTCGTTCTCCCTGGCTGTCACAATCACTGGACGATCAGCCTAGGACGATTTCGACAGGAAGCGAAAAAAACTTTCTGCGGAAGTCAGGTCGAAACGTGCAAACCGGCTTCGACCAAGTGTCGTCAACAATGTGGAGTGACGACGATGGTTCTCTTCGAGATTGTGCTGGCGAACTGCATCCGCGCAGGTCGCCAACAGAGCAGGCCACATCATCGGACCGATACGGAATTACTGATGACGAAGGCCGTGATCACCCGGTTTGCCGCGGCCGCAGCCTTTCTGGCGGCTACTACCCTCGTGCTTGATACTGCCGGTGAGCGTTATGAGCGTCAGCTTGACACCAATGCGGTTGCCGCCACACGCCAGTAACGAAACAGCCTATTGAAAGGCCGTTTCGAAGAAGCTTCTGAGCTTGCGCGAATGCAGCGCTTCGGGCGGCATTGCGGCAAGCTTCTGGATCGCACGGATGCCGATCTGCAAATGCTGGTTGACCTGTGTCCGATAGAACGCGGTGGCCATACCCGGCAGCTTCAGTTCGCCGTGCAGCGGTTTGTCCGATACGCAAAGCAGGGTGCCGTAGGGCACGCGGAAGCGGAAGCCGTTCGCAGCAATCGTCGCGGATTCCATATCGAGCGCGATAGCGCGAGCCTGGGACAGACGCTTCACGGGGCCGCGCTGGTCGCGCAACTCCCAGTTCCGATTGTCGATCGTGCCGACGGTTCCGGTGCGCATGATGCGCTTCAGTTCAAAGCCCTCGTAACCCGTGATTTCTGCAACGGCGCCCTCGAGCGCGACCTGCACTTCCGCCAGCGCCGGAATCGGCACCCAGACGGGCAGATCGTCGTCCAGGACATGGTCTTCGCGCATATAGGCGTGTGCCAGCACGTAGTCGCCCAGGTGCTGGCTGTTGCGCAGGCCCGCGCAGTGGCCGAGCATCAGCCAAGCATGCGGGCGAAGCACTGCCACGTGGTCGGTGATCGTCTTGGCGTTGGATGGGCCGACGCCGATGTTGATCATGGTGATGCCGGCATGCCCCTTCTTTTTCAGATGGTAGGCAGGCATCTGTGGCAGGCGTGAAAGCGTAACGTCGGTCTCGGGCTGATTGGAACCCGCATGCGTGACGATGTTGCCCGGTTCGACGAAAGCCGTGTAGCCGTCGCCCCCCTCCGCCATCAGCTTCCGTGCCCACGCGCAGAACTCGTCGATGTAGAACTGGTAGTTCGTGAACAGCACGAAATTCTGGAAGTGCTGGGCGCTGGTCGCGGTGTAGTGCGAAAGGCGGGCAAGCGAATAGTCGATGCGCTGCGCCGTAAAGGCCGCAAGCGGCGAAGGTTCCCCCGGCGGCGGAATGTATTCGCCGTTGGCGATTTCGTCGTCCGTCGTGTTCAGGTCCGGCGTGTCGAACAAATCGCGCATCGGAATGTCCATGAAGGCCGCCGCGGATGCCTCGACATGCGCGCCCTCTCCGAAAGCAAAGTGCAGCGGAATTGGCGTTGTCGATTCAGAGACGATGACGGGCACGTTGTGATTTTTCATCAGCAGGCCAAGCTGCTGCTTCAGATAGTGCCGGAAGAGCTGTGGTCGCGTGATCGTCGTCGTGTAGATTCCGGGCGCGGTGACATGGCCATAGGACAGTCGGGTATCGATGTGGCCGTAACTGGTCGTCTCGATGCTGACCTGCGGATAGTAGGCGCGATAGCGCGATGTTATCGGCGCGCCTTTGGCGAGCTTGGCAAAGCTTTCGATCAGGAAGGTAGTGTTGCGCTCGTAGAGTTCAGTCAGCACGTCGACAGCGTTGACCGGGTCGTCGAACGTTTGCGGAATGAAAGGAGAGGGGGACGAAATGTCCAGGGGGGAAGAGATTCGTTTGCTCATGCGCCATTATAGGGTGTTGTTTTTAACAAGCAAACGACGCGGCGGAGGAGATTGCATGGATTTCTCTGCGGCGCCGCTCGGCGCCGCAGAGGGGCGGTATTAGCGGATTGTTCTGCAGAACGGGCTGCTTGTGTCGACGCAGGTATAGTTGGCTCCGAAGTGAGACTGCACACCGCCGCCCGCATTGCGGTTGACGACCGCCGAAAAGCTGACGGCGAAGACCGCCGCAAACAGCGTGATGATGGTGAAGCGTCTTGCCAAAATGAGCATATCCATGACTTTGCCCCGGTATCGCCTTAGCGTTGAGACAGTTTTGCCACGTTGTGGCTGAACCGGTGCTGAGATCACAATTCATCAGGCGTTCAGGAAATCGGGCGCTTGAAGCGTGGTCGAGGCTGCTTATGTCAGGAGTCCCGCAATGGAGACTTTCATGACCGCACCGATTGAACTTTATTATTGGCCGACGCCGAATGGCTGGAAAATCAGCATCATGCTCGAGGAGCTCGGCGTTCCCTACGAGGTCAAGTACGTCAATATCGGCCGAGGAGAGCAATTCGCCCCTGAATTCCTGAAGATCGCGCCAAACAACCGCATGCCGGCGATTATCGATCCCGATGGCCCGGGCGGAGAGCCGATCTCCGTTTTCGAATCGGGCGCTATCCTCCAATATCTCGGTCGCAAGTTCGGGAAATTCTATTCGGCAGACGAGCGTATACGCGTCCAGATCGAGGAGTGGCTTTTCTGGCAGGTGGGCGGATTGGGTCCGATGGCTGGGCAGGCGCATCACTTCCGCGGCTATGCGCCAGAGAAGATCGAGTACGGCATCAATCGCTATACCAACGAAGTGAACCGCCTATACGGGGTCATGAATAAACGGCTAGCCGAGCGCGAATATCTCGCCGGCGAGTATTCGATCGCCGACATGGCGAGCATCGGTTGGGTAATCCCCTACGAAAGGCAGGGGCAGGATCTCAACGAGTTTCCCAATCTCAAGCGCTGGTTCGACGCAGTGACGGCGCGTCCAGCAGTCATCCGCGGTACGGCGATCGGCAAGGAGGAGCGCGAGCGCAGCAATCTCGCCGATGACAAGGAAGCGCAAAAGATCCTTTTCAATCAGCGCGCTCGCTGACAACGGATAAGACAAAGCGCCCGGCTAGTCCGGGCGCTGCTTCTTGATGTTTGTCCTTTTATAGGCGGGTCCAGGTCTGCGATTTGCAGAGCACGTTGAGGACGCACCCTTTCATCTTCAGCGAATTTCCGAGAACGTTGCCCGATCCGCTATAGGTCTTGTCATTGGCCGGATCCGTGATCTGGCCGGTATAAGTGACGCCGCTTCCCGCGAACGTTCCAATCTTCTTGCCGGCGTACTTGCCGGACTTGAGTACGATGCAGTAGCTGCCGCCACAGGATGCAATGTGGGCGGTATCGCCCGAAGCCGTCTTCCAATTACCGACGATCGGTTCGTCTGCGAGTGCTGCTCCGGCGGCAAACACCACTGCGCCAGCGAGAATAAGTGTGCGGATCATTCGTTCCTCCCTAATGTCCCGGCGGGAAAGTATATGACGCGAACGTAAACGTAAATGCGTTTCTGCCGCTAAAAACGAGTGTTTTTGGTGACCGCAAGGCGGTGAAATCTTCCGTTTCAGCTATTTGAAGCTGATTTCGTGGTGAACGGAAGGTTAATTTTCAGATCTGAATATTCCGTAAAATTGTGTCGAAAATCCTTAATCGGCAGGGAATCCGATGTTTAACAAAAATCCAATTTTACCAAGCATTTGCACTTTGTTTGTCTCAAATTAATCATGCATTTTAGGCGTTTTTTGAAGGCGCGTTGGCATAGTGGAGCCATCAAACGAGCGGGGCAAACTCGCCGAACCGAAGGGTATCAAAGCCGCGATAGACGGCGGGCCCCGAAGGTAAAACAGGGTAAGTCGACAACAGGCTAAACAGGGACAAAACCGATGGCACGCTTTGAAATGCACAATGCTGAAATGGCCACCATGGGTGGCGAGAACAACGCCGACATCTTCTGCGAAATGGGTCTGATGTATGCGACCGGCCGCGGCTGTGCCGTGGATCTGGTCGCCGCTCACAAGTGGTTGAACATCGCGGCGATCAAAGGCAACGACCGCGCCGCCGAGCTTCGCGCTGATGTCGCTGCGGGCATGGACAAGATGCAGATCGTAGAGGCACTACGGGCTGCTCGCGAATGGATGACGGTCCACTAAGGACCGTTCCCCGCCAACGCGGGGCGCGAAACCAATAACAACCTCAAAAGAGAGGGGCTGGCGGGCTTTAGACAAGGCCTATGCCACGAACAGTAACCGTGACCGGCAGGAACAAGGCCGGCACGGTTCTTTGCGTTAGCCCAGCGTCTTGAGCACTTGCGGTAGTGCTTCCTCGAAAAGCGCCATGTCGGCATCCGGTCCGACACTGACGCGAATGCAGCGGTTGAGCGGAGCAACACCTGGCATGCGAATGAATACGCCGTGCTGCATCAGGCCGTCGACGATCGCACGGGCATAGGTGCCGTCGCGTCCGGCGTCGATCGCAACGAAATTTGTTGCAGAGGCAAGCGGAAGCAGGTTGTTGGCCTTGGCGATACCAGCGATCCGGTCGCGGGCACGGTGAATATTTCCCACCACCTCGGCGAGATATTCCTGATCCCTGAGCGCCGCAAGCGCTGCGGCCGTCGCCAGCCGGTTCATACCGAAATGATTGCGAATCTTGTCGAACGCGCGGGCGGTGCCGGGTGTCGAAATCACGTAGCCGACCCTCGCGCCGGCCAGACCATAGGCCTTCGAGAAGGTGCGTGTGCGCACGATGTTGGGTAGATCGATGAGCGCGTCGATCGAAGGCAGAGATCCGGCCGGACCGGTTTCGCTGTAGGCCTCGTCGAGGATCAGCATCGTGGTTTCCGGTAGTGTGCGAGCAAAGGCGACGATGCTTTCTGCATCCCACCAGCTTCCCATCGGATTGTCCGGATTGGCGAAATAGACCAGAGGCGCGCTCTCGCGCTTGACGGCTTCCAGAAGGCCGTTGAGATCTTCGCGATCCCTGGCATAGGGCACGGTGACGAGCCGTCCGCCGAAGCCCGCAACGTGGAAATTGAAGGTCGGATAGCCACCGAGCGACGTCACGACAGGCGCCCCCGGCTCGACAACGAGGCGTACGATCTGGCCGAGCAGTTCGTCGATGCCGCCACCTATCGCGATGGTGTCGATTCCGACGCCAAGATAGTTGGCAAGTGCCTCCCTAAGCGCATAGTTTTCCGGGTCGTTGTACTTCCAGATATCGCCAGCTTGATCGCGCATGGCCGCAAGCACCGACGGGGCAGGGCCGAAGCCATTCTCGTTGGCCCCGATGCGCGCCTTGACCTGAAGACCGCGCTGGCGCTCGATCGCTTCTGGGCCGACGAAAGGAACAGTGGAGGGAAGGGCGCTAGCAAGCGGCGTGAAGCGCGAGAAGGCGGACATGCTGGAGCGATTTCCTGAGTGATGTGAAAAATCGAACCGACAATAGGACCTGCGGCTGCCAAGGCAAGAAACATTATTCCCGAGTGTAGGCGATTTTATATGCGAACGGATCCGCGGGCTTCGAGCGCTTCCACGTTGCCAGCCATAAAGTCGGCGCGCACCACCCGGCGGAGGATTTCTGGGTCGATCGTATTGATGAACCGCACGCCGATGCGTTCGTTGTTGCGATAAACTTCCGCGCAACCGATTCGATAGGCGAGGCCAAGGATATTGAGGTAGTAGTGCTTTGGCAGGCCGGCGGTCGAAGCAACGACAAACGTGGCGCCACCGCGTGAGATGTCGACGATCTCGGCACTGCGGATGGAAATGCCAGTGAGGCAGGGGCGAACCGCAACGATCCGCGCGGGCCGTCTTACGTTGAATTGTTCCCAGCGCGTCTCGTAGACCGCGGATTTCACGGTCGCAAGGTGGGTGGCGCGAAGCATCGACATCCCGCGTGTCTCCGTTGAACCTGGCTCATCTAGGTCCTCTTCCATGGGAGCCTCACACGAATGCTTTGCGCAATTGTCAAAGAAGAAAATACAATTTTAACGAAACAGCCTTTTTGCGCCTGTTGCGCGCCCTAACTGAGTGTTCGAGCGGTCACGCGGAAAGCGGTGAGAAATATGCTTTAGCAGAGATCCAGCTTGGTCATCGCCGCGGTCGTCTCCTGGCGCCACAAGATTGGCTTTGCGCGCGGGATGATGATGATTGGATCGCCAAGTGCCGCAATTGTCGCGAAGTGTTCATCGAACTCTTTGCGAGTTTGCACGTTTGCCTAGTTGTCGGCGGCGCGTCCCATGCTCCAGAACTGCAGAGCGAGGAAATCAAAATGATAGATGTCAGAGTCCCGTCAAAATCGTGGGTGGTCGTTTGCGATGGTGCGAAGGCATTGATCCTGCGAAATGCGGGCGATGTGGAATATCTGAACCTCAAGGTGGAGGAAACCTTGTCTCAGCCGAATGAACCGGATCGGGACATCGGCTCGGACAAGCCCGGTCGAACTCATGCCTCAGATGGTTTGAGTGGCAGTGCCATGCAGCAGACAAATTGGCACGAGCAGGCCGAAACGGAGTTTCTGAAACAAGTGGCTGCAAAGATGGACTTGCTGGTGCGCGAGAAACAGGCGCGTCGCATCGTCCTGGTCGCGCCACCGCGGGCACTCGGCGCGCTGCGCGGCAATCTGACCCCAGATGTTCAGGCTGCAATTTCGGCGGAGGTCCCCAAAGACTATATCAATTTGCCCGTCGAGCAGATCGAACGACATCTGGTGGCCTAGTCAGACTTCAAGCGGTTGATGTGGATACGGACTTCGCCGTTCGTACCCGCTTTTCAGCTCTCGAAATTCAGCCTTAGGACGTGATGCAGGAACTCCGGATTGATCAGCATGTTGAAGCTGATCGTTACCAGATCTCCCTCACGCTTGACCACCGTCGCGCCGATCTCGTCGTGAATACCCAAAATCTCAAGGAAGAAGTGGTTAGGGACCTCGAGGCTCGGGTTGACCTCCAGCACGGCGCCGGCCAGCGTGATCGTTCGGATCAGGCAGCGGACCTGCGTTCCGGTGCTGAGGTGGTGGCCGACGAAGATGATCTTGCCGGGGCGATCAAGTGAAAATTCCCGGTAAGTCTGCTCTGGCTGCGGGTGCTCTGCGTCGAGGTGCATCTGAAAGGCCATGGTAGCCTCCGCTTGTTATACGCTTCGAGACTAGCGCAAGATTGCTGACAATTTCTGAACAATCCCTCTGCAATTCGAATCGTATGTCCGTCTGGAAAGCAGAATGGCTCATTATTGGGCAGGGAAGGACAGATCGGTCCGGCTTGACACGCCGCCGCCCCTGAAGCATATCGAAGGTGGCTCGAGGCGCCGGCCGCTCGCGGACGAAGTCCATGGTGAAGTCCTCGGCAAAATTCAGTCACCGCCATTTGGTGCATGCTGACTGCAGGCAACGCGAGCTCCTTGTAACGGTCGAAATGGCATGCCTTCCGAAAGGCTGAATCCGTGACCACCGCATATCCGACAATTGAAGAACTCAAATCGCAGGCCAAGCGTCTTCGCCAGGCGATGGAAGTGCGCCGCACTGCGATCTCTCACAGCGCTGCCCTCGAACTCGTTGCCCACCAGCATGGCGTTCGTGACTGGAACACACTTTCCGCGCTTGCGACGCGGCCGAACTGGGAGCCGATCGCGGCGCTTTCCGTCGGCTCGCAGGTGTGTGGCCGCTACCTCGGTCAGCCGTTCAGCGGCAAGATCCTGGCGTTCGCTGGTCAGCCGGGAGGCGGGTTTTACAAGATCACCATTCATTTCGACGAGCCGGTGGACGTCGTGACATTCGAGAGCTTTTCCGCTTTCCGTCAGCGTATTAGTGCGCAGGTCGATGGCAGCGGCGTATCGCCGCGCAAGACGTCGAACGGTGTTCCCCACCTCGTTCTTGATATTTGAGCCATCTTGTCGCTTTGGCGCAGATCGCCCGTGCAACCCGCGCGGGTGATTGTCATTTTGCAACATCTCTTCGGCGAGATTGGCATGTGCATGCCGCCGGTGTTTGCGGAATTGTGCACGTTTCGCTAGCGGGCCGGGTGCTTCTGCGCCCCGCCAGAAGAAGCAGGGTAGCGCTACGGCCTGCTGCCCGCTTGAGAGCCGAAAGCTGCGCCTGATAGGGGTGGCTTTCGCGTTCAGTCCTTGCTGGTGGCAACGGCGGCGGTTGCCGCGTTCTGCGCTTCCTTCAGCGCCTCGGGGCATTCCTCGCAGCATATTTCGACCATCTTGCCGCCGAGCTTGACGCTGATCGCATCCGGTCCGAGTCCGCAGTCGCATGCAGCGCACTTCGTCTTCTTCATGGTGGTGATCCTCCGAGTTAGGCGTCCCATTTGGGACAGGATCGTAACGGGGAATGGCTCAAGCCTTAGTCCGGGCTGGCGCAATCACACCGGTACCAGACGGTGTAGGACCAATGACGATCACGAGCCCTATGCATAATGCCCTCGTTGCGGCTTTCATGAGAAGAGGTATGGAGGTTCCGCAGCTTTGGTAAATGTGACACCCTTGCGAGGCTGACATGGCTTCACGCGCGCAGCGTTCTATACGCGAAGCGTAAGTCGAGCGCGGGTAAGCAAATTTTAAATTCGTCCAGTAAGTAGAAGGAACAGCACGTGGCAGCATTTCCGGAAAAGGCAAAGGTCGTCATAATCGGGCTCGGCGGTATCGTCGGCGCCTCCATCGCGCATCATCTCGTCGAGCGGGGATGGGACGATATCGTCGGCATCGATAAATCGGGCATCCCGACCGATATCGGCTCGACAGCCCATGCCTCGGACTTCTGTTATACCACGAGCCACGACTATCTGTCGGTTTGGACCACGCAATATTCGATCGATTTCTACGAGAAGATGGGCCATTACGCCCGCATCGGCGGCCTCGAAGTGGCGCGCACCGGCGACCATGCCTGGATGGAAGAAATCAAGCGCAAGCTGTCTTCGGCACGCGCCTTCGGCACTCGCGCCCACTATATGAGCCCTTCCGAGATCAAGGAGAAGTTCCCGTTGATCCAGGAAGATCAGGTGATGGGCGGCCTCTATGATCCGGATGCCGGCCTGGTCATCCCGCGCTCGCAGACTGTTGCTGGCAAGTTGGTCGACGCCGCCGAGAAAGCTGGCAAGCTGCAGGTCTTCGGCAATACGCCGGCCAAGTCGCTGATTGTCGAGAACGGACGCATCAAAGGGGTTGTCACCCATCGCGGCACGATCATGGCCGATCACGTCATCGTCTGCGCCGGCCTTTGGGGACGGTTGATCGCCGAGATGGTCGGCGAAGACCTGCCGGTTATGCCGGTCGACCACCCGCTCACCTTCTTCGGTCCCTATACCGAGTTTGAAGGCACCGGCAAGGAAATTGGCTTCCCGCTGCTGCGCGACCAGGGCAACTCCGCCTATATGCGTGACACCGGCGATCCGGCGACGACGGAGGGCGGTCAGATCGAGTGGGGCTATTACGAAACCACCAATCCGCGCATGTGCCATCCGCGCGATCTTCTCGAAAAACACGAAGCGCGCCTTTCGCCCTCGCAGCGCGATCTCGAGATGGAACAGATCATCGGGCCGCTCGAGCGCGCCATGGAGCTGACGCCGATCCTCGGCGAACTCGGCTATAACGAAGGTCACTCCTTCAATGGCCTGCTGCAGGTTTCCGCCGCCGGCGGCGCATCCTGTGGCGAGAGCCAGAAGGTGCGCGGTCTCTGGTATTGCGTTGCCATCTGGGTCAAGGACGGCCCGGGCTACGGCAAGCTAATCGCCGACTGGATGACCGACGGCCGTACTGAAATCGATCACAACAGCATCGATTACGCCCGCTTCTATCCGCACCAGTTGACGGAAGAGTTCATTGAAGGCCGCTGCTACGAAGCCGCCCAGAAGATCTATTTCCCGGCTGTTCACACCCGCGAACCCTATGCATCCGGCCGTAACGTCAAGCGCTCGCCCTTCTACGAACGCGAAAAGGAGCTTGGCGGATACTTTATGGAACTTGGCGGCTGGGAGCGCGCGCACGGCTACGCCGCCAACGAGCACCTTCTGGAGAAATACGCCGACCGCGTCCCGGTTCGAGAGAACGAATGGGACAGCCGTCATTTCTGGCGCGTGTCGAATGCCGAGCATCTGGCGATGAGCGAGGATTGCGGTATCGTCAATCTCAGCCATTTCCACATGGTTGATATCGAGGGACCTGACCATGTCGAGCTGATGGAATGGCTGTGCGCCGCCAAGGTCGGCGGCGATGCAAATATTGGCAAGGGCATTTACACCCACTTCCTCGACGACGAAGGCATGGTGCGCGCTGACTTCACCGTCTTCCGCATGGCCGACCGGTGCCGTCTCGTCAACGGCGCCGATGCCGGCCCACGCGACCTGCACTATATGAAGCGCGTCGCCGAAGACCGTGGCCTTGACGTTATCATCACGGACGTCTCGGAAAAATTCGTGACGATCGGCATTTGGGGTCCGAACGCGCGCGACACGCTGAAGAAGGCTGTGGCCGATCCGACCGGGCTCGAACAGGAAAACTTCGCCTTTGCGGCGATCAAGCCGATCGAAATCGCAGGCAAGTCTGTCACCGCCTTCCGCATCTCATACGTCGGTGAGCAGGGCTGGGAATTGCATATGAAATACGAAGACGGCCTTGTCGTCTGGGATGCGCTGCGCTCGACCGGCGTGATGGCCTTCGGCGTAGAGACCTATGCAAACTCACGCCGCATGGAAAAGAGCCTACGTCTGCAGAACGCCGACCTCCTGACCCAGTACAACCTAATCGAAAGCGATCTCGCCCGTCCGAAGGTCAAGGAAGCCGATTTCCGCGGCAAGGCTAAGCATTTGCAATACAAGGCGCGTGAGCACCAGCCGGCTGTGCTTTGTACGCTTGTGATGACGGAGAATACCGACAAATTGGGCGTGAAGCGTTATCCCGTCGGCAACCTGCCGGTCGTCGATCCGGCCACGGGAGAGGTTCTGGTCGACGAGCTTGGCCGTCGGTCCTACACGACCTCGATCGCCTACGGCCCGACGGTCGGAAAGAATATTGCTTTGGCCTACTTACCCTGGTCGCATTGCCAAGTCGGACGCAAGCTGAATGTCGAGTATTTTGCCGAGAGTTATCCAGTGGAGGTGGTCGGCGTCGGGTACAAGCCGATCTATGACCCGGAAAATCTGAAGCCGCGCACGTAAGCGCTCAAATACTCGTGGCGCTCCAAGGACGGGGCGCCACGAACATGAGATTGAGCCGCTTGGCTGAAAACAACGGGGTAGGTTCCGGCTGGCGGTGAAATCGCACTCTAAGCGCTTGCGCAGTTTGGCCAGATATATTCGCCGGCGGCAAATCACTCTGGCGACCGATGCAACGTGATGAGCCTCGCCCTTACTGAGGCGATCTGGGCACGCCGCTGCACGGGACAAGTCGATATCCGAGCATGCCACTGGTCCCGAAGAGGTAATCGACCACTTAGGGTATTGCCATCGCTGTCGAATTCTTTAGCGGTCTCTGCTCATTACCGCCGAAGCCGCGCTACGCGCCGGAATTCCGCCCGGGTCTGACCATCGGCCCGCCGGGACGAAGAAGTGAAGTGGCTGTGAATGGTGCTTGAGCCGTGCATGGTAGTCCTCCATCGGTTCGGTTTCGGTGGAGGCAACGAACCATCTGCACGGCTCGCCCGCTGTCACATAGTTAGCGATTCTACATCGACTTATTTCAGCAGCCATTCATGCTCTGGCTGGTTGTGGAATTTCCACACCCGCTTCGGGCCGGCCATGACGTTGAGATAATAGAGGTCGTAACCGTGGACGGTGGCGCAGGGGTGATAACCCTTTGGCACCAGCGTCACGTCACCATTTTCCACCGCCATTGCCTCATCGAGCGACCGATCGTCGGTGTAGACGCGCTGGAAGGCGAAGCCTTGCGGCGGGTTCATACGGTGGTAGTAGGTTTCCTCCAGCAGGCTCTCATTCGGCAAATTGTCCTGGTCGTGCTTATGAGAAGGGTAGGAGGAGGTGTTGCCGTTCGGCGTGATGACCTCCACCACCAGCAGCGAGTGGGCGGAGTTGTCGTCCTCGGGCATGATATTGGTCACGAGACGCACGTTCGAGCCCTTGCCGCGCTGGAATTGCGGATGCACGCCGGGCGGGATGAGCTTCGCTTTGTAGTCACCGCCACCGGGCGCCGAGCAGACGGCAAGTTCAAGATCGGTTTCCGCCGTCACCGACCAGCTGGAGCCGGCCGGCACATAGAGCGAATGCGGCGCACCCTCGAACGGGCTCATGCGCCCGCCGACCGAGCCGAAATCCTCTCCTGCGGCGGTTGCTTTGCCCTTGCCGGCCACCCATACGAGACAGGCCTCGCGGTCGCCGGCCTCGCTCGAGACAGTCTCGCCCGGCTTCAGGCGATGCAAGTCGAAGCCGACATAGGTCCACCCGGCGGTTTCCGGCGTTACATGGGTGACTCGGCCGCGGTCACCCCTTGGTTTTACGAGAAGGTTCGGCATGAACTGATTTCCTTCAATCGATATCAATGCTCTTACGCAGGCAGAACGTTATCCCTTCGGGAAGCCTACCGTTTCCACGGTATAGCCCGCGGCGGTCATGACACGCATCAGTTCGGCATGGCCGATCTCTGCCATCTTCTGCGGGGGCGCCTTTCGCGGATCCTGCTCGGCCTCGACGACGAACCAGCCTTCGTAGCCATAATCGGCCAGTCTCTGGACGATTGCGCCGAAATCGAGCGAACCGTCACCCGGCACGGTAAACGCGCCGAGCGCCACCGCGTCGAGGAAGGACTGCTTGCTGCGGTCGAGCCCGTCAACGACGGCCTTGCGGATATCCTTGACGTGCACGTGGTTGATGCGAGCGTGGTGGCTGTCGATGGCGCGCAAAACGTCGCCGCCGGCAAAGGCCAGATGACCGGCATCGAGCAGAAGCGGAATGCCTTCGCCCGAGTTGCGCATGAAGGCGTCGAGTTCCGGCTCGGTCTCGACGACGGCTGCCATGTGGTGGTGATAGGATAGCGGCATGCCCTGCTCGGCGCACCATTCGCCGAACTGCGTGACCTTGCGCGCATAGGCCTTCATCTCGTCATCCGACAGGCGCGGCTTGGTCGCGAGCGGCTTGGAACGATCGCCCTGGATCGAACGGCCGACCTCGCCATAGACGATGCAAGGCGCGTTGACGGCCTTGAACAGCTCGATCATCGGCGCGATGCGGTCCTTATTGGCGGAAAGATCCTCGTCAACGAGCGTGCCGGAGAACCAGCCACCGCAGAGCGTCACATCGGCGGCGCGCAGGATCGGCAGCATCTCGGCCGGATTGTTCGGAAAGCGGCGGCCCTGTTCCATGCCGGTGAAGCCGGCGCTGCGCGACTGGCGCAGGCATTCTTCCAGGGATACGTCGTCGCTGAGCTCAGGAAGATCGTCGTTCCACCAGGCGATCGGCGACATGCCAAGTTTGGCCTTCATCAATAGTCTCCTCAAAGGCATTGTTGGAAGAGCGGGGCCGCTCTTCCCGTGAAATCAGTCGATCAGCCGATGCGCTGGGCGGCGCGCGCCTTGACGTAAGCCGCGTGCGCCTTGTTGACCTGCTCGCGCGGGCTGACTTCGGGAACCGCAACGTCCCACCAGTAGCCGCCGGCTTCCGTCGTGATCAGCGGATCGGTGTCGATCACGAAGACTGAGGTGCGATCGTTCTTTTTCGAGTCGGCAATCGCCTTCTCGAGCTCGGCGATCGATGCAACCTTGACCGCGATCGCGCCCATGCTCTCGGCATGCGCCCTGAAATCGATCTCAGGCATGACTTCATAATGCGCGTCCTTCAGCAGGTTGTTGAAGTTCGCGCCACCGGTCGCCATCTGCAGCCGGTTGATGCAGCCATAGCCACGGTTGTCGAGCAGGACGATATTGAGCTTCAGGCCGAGCATGACCGATGTCGCGAGCTCGGAGTTCAGCATCATGTAGGACCCGTCACCGACGAGGACGAAAACTTCCTTCTCTGGATGCGCCATCTTGGCGCCAAGGCCGCCCGCAATCTCGTAGCCCATGCAGGAGAAGCCGTATTCCATATGGTAGCTACCCGGAGCGGTCGCCGGCCAAAGCTTGTGCATCTCTCCCGGGAGGCCGCCTGCAGCGCAAAGGCCGATTGCCTTTTCAAGGTCGATCGAACGGGTAACGGCGCCGATCACCTGGGCGTCGGAGGGCAGGGCGGCATTGGTGCTCGCCATCGCCTTCGCGGCGGCGTCCATCCAGACCTTCTTTTCCCGCTCGGCCCTCTCCGCCAGCGCGGCCGGTGCTTTCCAGCCGGCGAGCCCGCTCGAGATAGCCTTCAACCCTTCGCGGGCATCGGCCACCAATGTCTGGCCGTCGTGCTTGGCCGCGTCGTATGCGGCAATGTTGAGGCCGAGAATTTTCAGCTGCTCGTTCTGGAAGAGCGCCCAGGAACCTGTCGTGAAATCCTGGCAGCGCGTACCGACGGCGATGATCAGGTCCGTTTCCGTTGCGATGGCATTGGCAGCCGATGTTCCGGTAACGCCGACGGAGCCGAGCGCCAGCGGATGTCGCTCGTCGATCGCCGACTTGCCAGCCTGCGTGACGACGACGGGGATCCGGTGTTCTTCGGCAAACGCCGTCAGTTCCTTCGTGGCCTGTGAGTAGAGGACACCGCCGCCGGCGACGATGACCGGCCTTTCGGATTTCTTGATGAGAGCGATGGCGTTTGTCAGCTCGTCGGCATCCGGGCGCGGACGACGCGTGGTCCAGACGCGCTCCTCGAAGAAGCTCTCGGGATAATCGAAGGCTTCAGCCTGCACGTCCTGGCACAATGACAGCGTGACCGGGCCGCAATCATAGGGATCGGTGAGCACCTGCATGGCGCGCTTCAGCGCAGAGATGATCTGCTCCGGCCGCGTGATGCGGTCGAAATAGCGGGACACCGAACGGAAGGCGTCGTTCGCCGAAACCGTACCGTCGCCGAAATCTTCGATCTGCTGCAGCACCGGATCCGGTGCACGGTTGGCGAAAACGTCGCCAGGCAGGAAGAGTACCGGGATGCGGTTGACGTGGGCGACACCAGCGGCCGTCACCATATTGAGCGCGCCGGGGCCGATGGAGGTCGTGCACGCCATGAAACGCTGGCGGAAGTTCGCCTTGGCATAGGCGATGGCCGCATGCGCCATGCCCTGCTCGTTATGGGCGCGATAGGTCGGCAGTTCGCCACGCACCTGGTAGAGCGCCTCGCCGATGCCGGCCACATTGCCATGCCCGAAGATCGCCCAGACGCCGCCGAAGATCGGTATCTTCTTGCCATCGACGACCGTCACCTGCTTCTTGAGGAAATGCGTAACGGCCTGAGCCATCGTCAAACGTACAGTCTTGCCCATGAGGCACCTCCCAAATGCTTTAATTAATGTAGACCGCGCGTTTTCAACCAGGCCTCGGTCAATTGGCGGAAGCGTCCGGCCATGTCTGATATCGCTTCTTCATCATTCAACTTGCCGGAAAGCCAACCGCGGGCAGCCTCGGCAAAAATCGTGCGGCCGACGGCAAAGCCCTTGACGTAAGGAGCAGCCAATGTCGCCTCGAAGCCTTTCACCAGCTCGTCGGCCGGAGCCTCGAGACCGAGCAGCACTATCCCGCGGCACCATGGGTCGTTCTTGACGATCACGGCTTCAATCTTTTTCCAGGCAGCCGTCGAAGCCTGCGGCTCGAGCTTCCACCAGTCGGGTTTGATGCCGAGCGCATAAAGCTCTTCCATAGCCGTCGAGATCGTATCGTCGGCCAACGGCCCGTTCTTGCTCGCGATGATTTCGACGAGCAATTCGCGGCCAACCTTGCGGGCGGCTTCAAAGAGCGTGCGCAGTTTCTCCTGCTGCTCGGTCTTCAGTTCTGCCGGATCATCTGGATGGTAGAAGCACAGGCACTTGATGCAATGATCGAGCGGCCATTCGACGAGCTGCGATCCGATATCCTGGCTGAACTCGAAACGCAGCGGCTTGGACCCCGGCAGTTCCACCGGCCGGCCGATCCAGGCGAAGTTCTTGGTCGCCGCATCGAAGAAGGCGTCACGCCCGAAGCGCTCATCGATCAGCATGCCGTAGCCGTTGCGGCCACCGGCAACACGCGCGGCGGCTTCTACCGCAAGGCGCTTGAAGGCGACGATCTTCTTGTAATTGACGCCGAGTTCGTCGCAGACGCTGGTGAGCTGCGAGCGATGGTCGATTGCAAGCGCCATGAGAAGCGGAATGTCGCCCTTGCGCGTCGAAGCCCAATGGATGTGGTTGATCGCCTCGTCTTTGCGCAAGGCGCGATGCTTACTGCCATGCTTCAGGAAGAAGTCGAGTTCGGCCCAGGTCGGATATTCCGGCGAGCAGAGCAGGCGGGAGACGGCGAAGGCGCCGCAGGCGTTGGCCCAGGTCGCGCAGGTTTTCAGCGGCTCGTTCTTCAGCCAGCCGCGCAGGAGGCCGGACATGAAGGCATCGCCGGCACCGAGCACGTTGAACACCTCGATGGGGAAGCCTTCGCCGACAATGCCATCTTCCAGATTGTCGCTGATCGGGCCGTCATAGACGATGCAGCCCATGGCGCCGCGCTTGAGCACGATCGTTGCCGGCGAAAGACGGCGGATTTCCTTGAGCGCGCCGAGCACGTCATCGGCACCGGAGGCAATCAGGATTTCCTCTTCGGTTCCCACGATCAAGTCGCAGTCTGGAAGCGTTTCCTTCATCTTGGAGGAGACGCGATCGGACTTCACATAGCGCTCGAATCCTTCGGCGTGGCCCGCAAGGCCCCAGAGATTAGGCCGATAGTCGATGTCGAAGATCACCTTGCGGCCGTTGGCCTTGGCGATGCAGATCGCTTTGCGCTGTGCGGCTTCCGTGTTCGGTCGGGAAAAGTGCGTGCCCGACACCAGGACCGCGCGCGACGACTTGATGAAGCCTTCATCGATATCGTTCTCGTCGAGCGCCATATCGGCGCAGTCCGAGCGATAGAAGATCATCGGCGACACGCCTTCAGCCTCGACGGCCAGCAGCACCAGAGCCGTAAGGCGCTCCTTATCGGTCTTGATGCCTTTCGTCTCGACCCCTTCGCGGGCTGACTGCTCGATGATGAAGCGGCCCATCTGCTCGTCGCCGACCCGGGTGATCAGGCCCGACCTGAGGCCCAGGCGGGCCGTCCCAATAGCGATGTTGGCAGGGCAGCCGCCGACAGATTTGGCAAAGGAGCCGATGTCTTCAAGCCGCGAGCCGATCTGCTGCCCGTAGAGGTCGACCGATGAGCGTCCGATCGTGATCACGTCAAGCGACGGTTCCGGCTGTGAGCCCGGGTTCGGTTGTGCCATCATGTCCTCCCGCTAGATTTTAGCTACGGCTTGGCGCCTGCTGATTGCGAGTAATGAAACATCGGTTCCGTATTTTTGTCAATTCGGAATGTTTGTTCCATTTTTCATTTTGTCGATTTTGCCTGCGTTCGTTTGCGCCGCCGCTCGGCGATGGCGACCGGGAGCGCCATCGTCAGGGCCATCGAGGCCGAGAGTGAACGAAAACCGGCAAAATCCGCCTCCGCTACCTCGAACCAGCAAGTGGCACGGGCGGCAAGCGGTGAAAAAGCCGAATCGGTGATTGCAACGACTGGCACGCCCCGATCCGCCAGCGCTTCGGCCTGGCTCAGGCTGTCAGCGGCATAGGGAGAGAAGCTCGCTGCGATTGCCGCATCATTCTGCGTCGCGAATTGCACCATTTCCGGATCGACGCCGTTCGGCGACGCGACAATCTGGTGGCGGATATTCAGTTTCGAGAAGGCATAAGTCATATGCGCGGTCAGCGGATAGGAGCGTCGCTTGGCGATCAGATAGATCGTCTCGGCAGCCGCGAGAATGTCGACGGCCTTGGCAAAGGTATCCGTCTGCACGGTGGCCGCCAGCCGGTTGACCGATTGGCTCGCGGCCGAAATGAAGCCGGAAAGCAGGTTGGCGTCCTCGTCCTCGCCGCTTGCCTGCTCCAGCGTCACCAAGCGCTCTTCATATGTCAGCGTGCGATCGCGCAGGCGCTCGCGAAAAATGCTCTGAAGGTCGGAGAAGCCCTCGTAGCCGAGGTGGTGTGCCAGGCGCACCAGGGTCGACGGCTGCACGTCGGATGCCGTAGCGATGCTGGCCGTCGTGCCGAAGGCGATTTCGTCGGGGTTAGCGAGTGCGAAAGCTGCGACCTGCGCAAGTCGCTTCGGCATGGTTGCTTTCCGTTCGATGATGATGCTGCGCAGGCTCTCGAAGTCGCGCGGAACCCTGGTGGGCGTTTTGCTGTCACTGTCCATGCACGCTGTCCATTGAACGAAATAAACATTCCATAATTACGAGCATAGATGATTTTCATGCGCGAGCCCAATTGTTTTTATTGCATTGAAATCCAAGTGTTTTGAACAGTTTTCGAGGTCACCGTAGCAAAGATATGCGGGAAGGGCCGCTTGTCAAAATGATCTAAATATTCCAAAAATCCGGCCGGCATCTGGAGGAGATAGGATGAAATCACTGGGAATCGGTCTGATTGGCACCGGCTATATGGGCAAATGCCATGCTCTCGCATGGAATGCGGTAAAGACCGTATTCGGCGATGTCGAACGCCCGCGCCTGGTCCATCTGGCGGAAGCCAATGCCGACCTTGCCGATAAGCGCGCCTCCGAATTTGGCTTCGAGAAGGCAACAGCCGATTGGCGCACCTTGATCGCCGATCCCGAAGTCGATGTCGTGTCGGTCACCACGCCGAACCAGTTCCACGCCGAAATGGCGATTGCTGCGCTCGAAGCCGGTAAGCATGTCTGGTGCGAGAAACCGATGGCGCCAGCATACGCTGATGCCGAGCGGATGCTGAACACCGCAAGAGCCGCGGGCAAGGTCGCCGTTCTCGGCTACAATTATATCCAGAATCCCGTCATGCGGCATATCAAGGCCTTGATCGAGGAAGGAGCGATCGGTGCGGTCAATCATATCCGTGTCGAGATGGACGAGGACTTCATGGCCGATCCCGATGCTTTCTTCTATTGGAAGAGCGAGCTTTCCGCCGGTTACGGGGCGCTGGACGATTTCGCCGTGCATCCTCTGTCGCTGCTTTGGTATCTGTTCGGCCACGTTGAGGCTGTTATCACTGACATGGTGAAGCCCTACGGTAGCCGGCCGCTGAAGGAAGGCGGTCGCCGCGATGTCGAGAATCACGACGCGGCCAACGTTCTGATGCGTGTGGGCCGTGGAATCTCTGCGGTGCTGATGGCAAACCGCGCCGCCTGGGGGCGTAAAGGGCGAATCGCGCTGCAGATCTTCGGCTCGAAGGGCTCGATCGCATACGATCAGGAGCGCATGAACGAATTCGAACTCTATCAGGCGGAAGGCCGCGGCTCAGAACAGGGCTTTCGCAAGATACTGGCCGGCCCGGCGCATCTGCCCTACGACCGCTTCATTCCGGCCCCCGGGCACGGGCTCGGTTTCAACGATCTCAAAATTATCGAATGCCGCGAACTGATCCGCGCAATTTCCGGTGAGCCGTCGTCGATCGTGACATTCGAAGACGGTCTTAGGATAGAGAAGTCTGTTCACGCCATGGCACAGTCATTCCACGAGCGCCGCTGGATCGAGATCGCATAGGCCGATCCGCTTCAGGTTGACGACGCTGGAGGCAGGGGGTAGGCCTTTGCTGAAACGCGCGGCTGTATGCTGGGAGTGAGAACGTGACGGACAGACTGGTGATCATCGGCGCGGGGCAGGCTGGCTTTGCATTGGCCGCGAAATTGCGTGCACTCAAGGATACACGCCCAATCACCATCATCGGTGCGGAAGACGCGCTTCCCTATCAGCGGCCACCGCTCACAAAGAAGTATCTGCTCGGTGAGATGGCGTTCGATCGCCTGCTGTTCCGACCGGAGCACTGGTACGCGGACAACGATGTTGAGATCAGGCTTTCGACCTGGGCGGAACAGATCGTGCGCGATAAGAAGCAGGTCCTCCTCCAAGACGGCTCGGCGTTGGATTATGGCACGCTGGCACTGACGACCGGATCGACGCCGCGTGCGCTGCCGGCATCGATCGGTGGAGAACTCGAAGGCGTCTATGTAGCGCGCGACAAGCGCGATGCCGACCTCTTGGCTGACGAGATGCGGCCGGGTCGCCGAGTCCTTATCATAGGAGGAGGCTATATCGGACTCGAGGCTGCGGCCGTCGCCCGTCACCGCGGCCTCGAGGTCACGGTAATCGAAATGGCCGACCGAATCCTCCAGCGCGTCGCCGCCAAGGAGACGGCCGATATCATGCGGGTGATTCATGAAGCGCATGATGTCGTCATCCGTGAGAAGACCGGACTGAAGCATCTAGTCGGCCACGAAGGCAGAGTGGTCGCTGCCGAACTCTCCGACGGCTCTACGATCGAGGTCGACTTCGTCATCGTCGGCATTGGGGTCGTCCCGAACGACCAGCTTGCCAAGGAGGCCGGTCTCGAGGTCGCGAACGGAATCATTGTGGACGAATTCGCCCGCACGTCCGATCCGTCGATTTTTGCTGCCGGCGATTGCGCGGTCCTGCCGTGGCAAGGTGGACGCATCCGTCTCGAATCGGTGCAGAACGCCGTCGATCAGGCGGAGGCTGTTGCCGCCATCATTGCCGGCGGGAACGAAGCATATGATCCCAAACCCTGGTTCTGGTCGGACCAGTATGATGTGAAGCTGCAGATCGCCGGCTTCAATATGGGCTATGACGACACAATTCTGCGCCCTGGCGCGCGCGACGGCGCGCATTCCATTTGGTATTTCAAGAACGGGTCGTTCATCGCCGTCGATGCGATCAATGACGCCAAGGCCTATGTCAGTGGCAAGAAGATGCTGGAATCGGGGATCAATCCCGACAGGGCGATCATTGAGGACGCATCTGCCGATCTCAAGCAGCTATTGAGCTGAGGCCGCTGGCCTCAGCATCAGGTGAAAAAGCCGAAAAAGCGCTTGCGTCACCTGTCGAATGACTCTATCAGGCTCCCACCGGAGAGGTGGCCGAGTGGTCGAAGGCGCTCCCCTGCTAAGGGAGTATACGTCAAAAGCGTATCGAGGGTTCGAATCCCTTCCTCTCCGCCATCACAATTATTGTCCAGCCCGGAGACATAGGTAACAGATCGGTCTTTGCTAGGTCCTGCGACCGCGCTTGGATCCTCGAGCTTACACGGGCCGGGAAGCGATATGTCCAGGCCCCTTCGATGAGGACCCGACGCGCCCTTTGGTTGCCCGCCTTGGTGATCCTACCACGCTTAACCCGTTCGCCGGTTGAGCTTT
>NZ_LOKY01000020.1:0-47131 GCF_002211315.1 Rhizobium sp. R693
GATCCTTCGGAACCAGGCTATCGAGCGTCACCATCTCGAGCGCAGTCTGTTCGGCAGCGGGTTTCTTCAACATAACCCAGTGAATCAAAAACCCCCGGCAAACGCCAGGGGTTTGTCAGCAGTCTGACGGGCGGTTGCCGGCCCTTTTTCTTTTCTGGCTCGTTTGGAATGGGCGGAGCTCACACTTACATAAACCTGTCCTTCCAACCACCGACAGGCTTCGCCATGGTTCCCTTCTCCATTCTCGATCTTTCTCCTGTTCCAGAGGGCGGCACGATCCGCCAGTCGCTCGAGAGTTCGGCGCGCATGGCGCAGAAGGCCGAAGAATTCGGGTACAACCGCTTCTGGCTGGCAGAACATCATGGCATGCCGGGGATTGCCAGCGCAGCGACGGCTGTGGTGATCGGCCATATCGGTGCGGCGACCAAGCGCATTCGTATCGGCTCGGGCGGCATCATGCTGCCGAACCATTCGCCGCTGGTCATTGCCGAACAGTTCGGAACACTGGAAGCATTGTTTCCGGGGCGGGTCGATCTCGGTCTTGGCCGGGCGCCGGGCACCGACATGCGGACGGCACAGGCGCTGCGGCGCAATTTGGATGCCGGGGCACAGAGCTTTCCGAATGACGTGGTTGAATTGCAGCAGCTGCTTGGCGCGCCGGTTGAGAACCAGGCGATCCTCGCGGTTCCCGGCATGAATGCCAACGTGCCGATCTGGTTGCTGGGCTCCAGTCTTTATAGCGCCCAGCTCGCCGCGATGCTGGGGTTGCCCTATGCCTTCGCCTCACACTTCGCGCCGGATTCATTGCTCGATGCCATCGACATCTATCGCAGCCGCTTCAAGCCATCCGCCGTGCTCGACAAGCCCTATGTCATGGTCGGCGTCATGGGGTCCGTCGCCGGGACGGACGAGGAGGCACAGTATCATTTCACCTCTGCCCAGCAGCAATTCGTCAATCTGCGCCGCAATGTGCGCGGTCAGTTTCCTCGGCCGGTCGAGGATATGGAGAGCTTCTGGTCACCGATGGAAAAACTGACGGTGGAGCATACCTTGCGCTATGCCGTCGTCGGTTCACAGAAGACGGCCGAAGCAAAACTCACGGAGTTCCTGGCCGAGACGGAAGCGGACGAGGTCATCATCTCCATGCCGATCCACGATATCGAAGCGAGATTGAAATCGGTCGAGCTTTTTGCGGGGCTTGGGAACTTCCTCCGCGCCGCGGCCTAATGCCGCGAGCCCCGGGGGCATGGGGCCCCATAGCCGTTTGTGCGAATTGACTTAATGCAGCCGAGCCATAGGTTTGCTTGATCACGCATGTCGTTTTGGCGGCGTTGCGCGATACGAGTGTGATGGACGGCGCACGCCGCAAATCGCGCGCGGCCGGTTTCGAGCAACCTTTGGAGGATGAGGCTTGCTATGCACTACCGTGATCTTGCTGTTTTGATTTCACTGATCTGTCTTCCCACCTCGGCTGCTGTTGCCCAAGAGGGCGATGTTGCGGCCGGGGAAACCGTATTCAAGAAGTGTGCCGTCTGTCACATTGCCGATACCGACAAGAACAAGGTCGGACCGTCGCTGAACCACGTGTTCGGCCGAACAGCCGGGACGCATCCGGACTTTGCGTATTCGCCGGCGATGAAGGCGGCGGGCACTGCTGGATTGGTCTGGGACGAAGCGACTTTGCGCGATTATCTTCACGACCCAAAGTTGAAGGTTAAGGGTACGAAGATGGTGTTCGTCGGGCTGAAGGACGACGCCGATATCACCAATTTGATCGCTTATCTCAAGCAATTCTCGAAATGAAATCAGTTTATTAAAGCCTCACTGACCGTCCGGTGAGATCGAGTTCGTGCCATTGCCGTGACGCTTTGTTTGTGAGATAGTCCTAACGTAAGTGCCAACGGATTGCGGGTAATTTCTGCAGCCGTAGAGCGCTTGGGAGGAACGCATGGTTGTCGTGCTGGTTCTCGTTTTGGTCGTTGTCGGCTCGGTGGCATTCCACCTGTTCAGTCCGTGGTGGTGGACGCCGATCGCTTCGAACTGGACCTATATCGACCACACCATCATCATCACGTTTTGGATCACCGGCACTGTCTTCGTCGCGGTGATTTCGTTCCTGGCCTATTGCATTTATCGCTTCCGTCATCGTCCCGGCAGCAGGGCGGCTTATGAGCCGGAGAACAAGCGCCTCGAATGGTGGCTTGCGGGCAGCACCGCCCTCGGTGTGGGTGCGATGCTCGCGCCTGGTCTCGTTGTGTGGCACCAGTTCGTGACGGTTCCGGCAGATGCCGGCGAAATAGAGGTCGTCGGGCAGCAGTGGTTGTGGAATTTCCGGTTGCCGGGCGCCGATGGCAAGCTCGGTAGGGCGGACAATCGCGCGGTGACAGCCGACAATCCACTCGGCGTGATCAGGAACGATCCGGCAGGACTCGACGACATCATCATTTCAGGCGGTGAACTGCATTTGCCGGTCGGCAAGCCGGTCCGTGTTCACCTGCGCTCGGTCGATGTGCTGCATGATTTCTACGTTCCGGAGTTCCGGGCGAAGATGGACATGATCCCCGGTTCGGTCACCTATTTCTGGTTCACGCCGACACGCACGGGCACGTTCGAAGTGCTGTGCGCTGAGCTCTGCGGTGTTGGACATCCACAGATGCGAGGAACAGTCGTGGTCGATGAGGCAGACGCCTATCAGGCGTGGCTTTCGCAGCAACAGACGTTCTCGCAGCTGATGGCAGCAGTTGAACCGGCCAAGTAGGCCGGCGTTACGGCCGGGGGAGCGGCCGTAATGGGAGGAGGAAGGAAGGCATGCGATGGTTGATATTCCAACCAGTGCCGGCGACGTTATCCCGCCTGCCGAAGTGGCGGATGTCGAACTCTATCATCCCAAGAGCTGGTGGACGAAATACGTCTTCAGCCAGGATGCCAAGATCATTGCCATCCAATATTCCATGACGGCGTTCGCGATCGGCTTCGTGGCACTGGTCCTGTCGTGGCTGATACGCCTGCAGCTTGGCTTCCCCGGCTATTTTTCCTTTATCGACGCCGATCACTACTATCAGTTCATCACCATGCACGGGATGATCATGGTGATCTATCTGCTGACCGCGCTCTTCCTCGGCGGCTTCGGCAATTACCTCATTCCGCTGATGGTCGGCGCGCGCGACATGGTGTTCCCCTACGCGAACATGCTGAGCTACTGGCTCTATTTGCTCGCCGTCATCGTGCTTATCTCGGGTTTTTTTGCGCCAGGCGGACCGACGGGCGCCGGCTGGACGCTCTATCCGCCGCAGGCATTGACATCAGGCACGCCGGGCGGGCGCGACTGGGGCATCATCCTGATGTTGTCTTCGCTGATCATCTTCATCATCGGCTTCACAATGGGTGGATTGAACTATGTCGTCACCGTCTTGCAGGGACGGGCACGGGGCATGACGCTGATGCGGATGCCGTTGACCGTCTGGGGCATTTTCACCGCTACCGTCATGGCATTGCTTGCTTTCCCGGCACTCTTCGTCGCAGCCGTCATGCTGTTGTTCGACAGGCTGCTCGGCACCAGCTTCTTCATGCCTGCGATTGTCGAAATGGGGGAACAGCTGAAATCCGATGGCGGTAGCCCGATCTTGTTTCAGCATCTCTTCTGGTTCTTCGGCCATCCGGAAGTCTACATCGTCGCGCTTCCGGCATTCGGCATCGTCTCCGATCTCATCAGCACCCATGCACGCAAGAATATCTTCGGCTACCGCATGATGGTCTGGGCGATCGTGATCATCGGGGCGCTGAGCTTCGTCGTTTGGGCACACCACATGTATGTCAGCGGCATGAACCCGAACTTCGGGTTCTTCTTCGCCACGACAACATTGATCATCGCCGTGCCGACGGCGATCAAGGTCTATAATTGGGTATTGACGCTGTGGCGGGGTGATATCCACCTGACCTTGCCGATGCTGTTTGCCATCGGCTTCATCGTGACCTTCGTCAATGGTGGGCTGACCGGGCTCTTCCTCGGCAATGTCGTGGTGGATGTGCCGCTGTCCGATACGATGTTCGTGGTTGCACACTTCCACATGGTCATGGGTGTCGCGCCCATTATGGTGGTCTTCGGCGCAATTTATCACTGGTACCCGAAGGTTACCGGGCGGATGCTCGACGAGGTTCTCGGACGGATCCATTTCTGGATTACGTTTGTCGGCGCCTACGCGATCTTCTTCCCCATGCACTACGTGGGACTGGTTGGCGTGCCGCGCCGCTACTTCGAGCTTGGCGACACGGTTTTCATTCCGCCGTCGGTGCATACTCTGAACATGTTCATTTCGGTGGCAGCGCTTGTCGTCGGCGCGGCGCAACTGGTGTTCCTGTTCAATGTCGTCTGGAGCCTATTCCATGGTCGCCTGGCCGGCGGCAATCCGTGGCGGGCGACGACCCTCGAATGGCAGACGCCTCAGACGCCGCCTCCCCATGGCAATTGGGGCAAGGACCTCCCCGTCGTCTATCGCTGGGCCTATGACTACAGCGTACCTGGCGCTCCCGAAGACTTCATACCCCAGAACCAACCGTCAATGGCCGGATTGTCGAGGGCGCCGGCATGAGTGTGGTTCTCGTCTTTCTCGCGGGAATAGCTGCGATCGTCATCTGGTGGATGTCCGGGCAAAGGCTGATGTCGAAGCCGTGGATGGAGGTCGGCACCCTTGATGACATCGAGGGGCAGGCGAAACCGCCGATCCCCACTGCCAAGATCGGCCTCGGCATTTTCCTCGCGGTGGTTGGCGCGCTCTTTTCGCTGTTGGCCAGCGCGTATCTGTCGCGGATGGGAGGCGCCGATTGGTGGGCGATCCCCATTCCCCGCCTTCTTTGGGCGAACACGGCGGTCCTGATTGCCAGCTGTGCGGCGCTTCAGTGGTCTGTGGTTCAAGCGCGGCGCGGTGCGGATGATGGTGTGCGACTGGGGCTCGACGCGGCACTAGCGACCGCGGTGCTGTTTCTTTCGGGGCAGATCGTCGCCTGGCTGCAGCTCGTTGCAGCCGGGTATGTGCTCGCCGATAACCCGGCAAACAGCTTCTTTTACATGCTGACCGGACTGCATGGCCTCCACATTCTCGGCGGGCTTGTGGTGCTGACGCGAACCCGGGTGAGATTGCTCGCGGGCGGCTCTGTTCCGTCCGCCAGGCTGCGCCTCGGCATCGAACTCTGCGCCACCTACTGGCACTTCATGCTCGTCGTCTGGCTGCTACTCTTCGCGCTCTTCGCCGGCTGGGCAAACGACTTCGTCGACCTCTGCCGTCAACTCGTTTCTTAAGGTGTGGACGATGGCTGAATTGACCCGAATGGAAACTGACGACGTAACCATGGGGCCGCCCGCCGGTCTGCGTGGAGTGGCGGTCGACTTTGCCTCGGACCAGCGGGCGTTCAAGAATGTCTCCTGGGGCAAGGCCATGATGTGGATCTTCCTCCTTAGCGACACCTTCATCTTCGGCTGCTTCCTGCTGGCCTACATGACAGCCCGTATGTCGACGCCGGTTCCATGGCCCAATCCGAGCGAGGTCTTTGCGCTCAATATCGGCGGACAGAAGATCCCGCTGATCCTGATCGCGATCATGACCTTCATTCTGATCAGCAGCAGCGGCACGATGGCCATGGCCGTTAACTTTGGTTATCGCCGCGAGCGCGGCAAGACGGCTGCCTTGATGCTTCTCACCGCCGCGCTCGGTGCCACCTTCGTCGGGATGCAGGCGTTCGAGTGGACGAAGCTCATCACCGAAGGCGTGCGTCCCTGGGGAAATCCGTGGGGTGCGGCGCAGTTCGGATCATCCTTCTTCATGATCACCGGTTTTCACGGGACGCACGTAACCTTTGGCGTGATCTTCCTTTTGATTACGGCGCGCAAGGTATGGCGCGGGGACTTCGATACCGGTCGGCGCGGCTTCTTCACGAGCCGCAAGGGCAACTATGAGATCGTCGAGATCATGGGCCTCTATTGGCACTTCGTCGACCTCGTCTGGGTTTTCATCTTCGCCTTCTTCTATCTGTGGTGAGGTCGCAATATGGCACAGGCACAAGCGCATTCCGGCCAACAGCATCCGATCCGGCTCTATCTCGTCGTTTGGGGATTACTGTTCGTCCTCAGCACCTTCTCCTATCTCGTCGATTATCTCGGCATTCAGGGCTACCTGCGCTGGACGCTCATCATTGTCTTCATGATGCTAAAAGCCGGGCTGATCGTTGCGATCTTCATGCATATGGCGTGGGAGCGGCTGGCGCTCGTCTACGCGATATTGCTCCCGCCGCTGCTCGTTCTCGTTTTCGTGGCGATGATGGCATCCGAGTCGCACTACACGATCTTCACCCGACTTGCCTTCCTCGGTGGGGCCGGTTCCTGACATGGCCTCCTGCTTTGCCTAGGGGAGCAGGAGGTATTCTGCCTGCTCCCTTTGATCATCAGTTACCTGCCTTCCACGCCATCTTTACAGCGATCGCCTTGGCGAGATCGTCGCGCTCCTCGCAGCCGTTCGGGCAAAGCGTCGTCAGCCGTGCGAGCTGCTCGTTTGCCTTGGCCATATCGCCGGTCTCGACGTAAAGCTCGCCCAGATATTCCCGGGCCGCCTTGTGATCGGGCTCGAGCTCCAGCGCCTTCGTGTAATAGGTCAGCGAGGTCCTGTAGTCGCCGGTCTTGCGCAGAGTAAAGCCAAGCAGATTATAGACGTCTGCCTGCTGCGTATTCTCCGCAAGGCCGCGAAGCTCGTCTCGCGCCCCCTGATAGTCTCCCGCAGCGATCTTGGCGCGCGCCTGCGTCAAATCTGGCGCATTGGTGGATTCGATATTGTCGATGGCGAAGGCCGGAGCGGCGGTCAGTGCAGAGATCGCGGAACCAGCGGCGGAGAGTGCGTACAAGCCCATGACGCCGAGAACGGCGAAGTTGGCGATATGTCTTTTCATGGCGATAGCCTCCTTTAGCCTCTCAGGCCTGGATGGTGGGCGTGAAGCCGTAAGCGTTGCCGTCCTTGACGAAGGTGCCGGAGCCCGGAAATGGAAAGTGCGAGCCGCAGATCGCGATCCTGTCTGTAATGACACGGTCGATGAGCTTGCGGCGTGTGTCGATCGCCATCGGCCCGTCCTGGTCGTAGGCCCCCTGCCATTCCGGGTGCGGGGCGAGCAGGGCGGGCACATACATGATGTCGGCGGACACCATCAGCTGTTCGTTTCCGCCGTCCACTAGATAGGCGGAGTGACCGGGCGTATGTCCCGGCGCCGACAAGATGCGGATGCCGGGCGCTACCTCGGCGCCGTCCTCGACGAGTTTCCAGTTCTGCCATTTCGGGAACACGTTAGCGATGCGCTGTCCGGCGGCCTTCCTGCTTTCGGCAAGCTTTTCGACGCGGCCTGGTTCCGTCCACCAGTTATACTCCGTTGCGTTGACGATCAGTTCGGCATCGGTAAAGACGGCCGCATTGGTGCCTTTCTCCATCAGGCCCCAGACGTGGTCGGGATGGAAGTGCGAGATCATGATCGTGTTGATCTTCCTGTAGTCGATGCCTGCCGCCGCCATGTTGGCGGGTAGGTGCGTGGCATTCGCCTGCCACTGGCCGACACCCGAGCCGGCATCCATCATGATCAGCCGGTCGCCCATTCTGAGGACGACAACGGTGAGCGGGATCGGCATGAACGCGGTTGGCAGGCCGGCCTTGGCGAGAGCCTCCTTAGTGTCTTCGATGGAGGCATTCTTGATAAAGGCCGGGTCGTGCGGCTTTCGCCAGATGCCGTCATAGATGGCGGTGACCTCGACCGATCCGACCCTATATCTGTAAAAACCGACGGTCGGCTCGTCGGCCGTTTCGGCAAAGGCCGGCCAAACGAATTGGAGTTTCGAAGCAAGGCCGAAAGCCGCGCCCGTGGTGGCGGTGCCAAGGACGGTACGGCGTGTCATGGTGAACATCGCAAGTCTCCTCTTGTCGCGTTGTGTGCGCTGGCGGCGGCAGGGCAATGGGTGCGGCCGCTATCAGACAAGATCGGAGGCCGCCCGCGGTTATTCCCGGTATACGGAGAGATCGCCATAAGTCGCTGAAACGGATGGGAGATTTTTTGGATACACGCTTTCCGTGGACGTTGCCTGCAAAAAAAACGGCGGCGCGACGGAATAAAATGACGACCGGAGCGATCTATCTTGAGGCAAGCGAGCGGTCCGATGCGGTCGGCCGAACACCGAGGAAGACGATGACAGAGGCTGAGATCGCGGATTTCCGTTCATTCGAGAGCCGGCGCCCTGCATGGGGCGGTGGTTGGGTGATTGCCCGTGCCGCGCGAATGGTGCCTTTTCTGAAAGCCCTGTCCGCCATGATTGGTATGTCGTTGGAGATGACGCGGCCGCTGCTGGATGCGGCGGCGGCGCGCACGCCTGCCGATACAATGCAGCGCTTTCAGAAAACCATCCTCCCGCAGCTTGACGACGCCTATAATTTTGCTCGTTTCCTCAGCCGCGATGCCGATGCCGCGGGCGATATCGTCCAGGAAGCTTTCCTGCGCGCCTATCGGAACTTCAAGGGCTATCGTGGTGGTGATCCGCGCGCCTGGATATTTTCGATCGTCAGGAACTGCTACCGCGCCTGGCTGCTCGACGACCGCCAGAAGGCCCGTTTCGAGGTGCCGATGGCCGAGGACGCCTGGGCCGGCGAAGCGGATTCCGCGACTTGCCAGATTGCATCCGACGATGACACGCCGGAAACGTCCGTCATCCGTAAGAGCGAGTCGGAACGCGTCCGGCAGGTCATCAGCGATCTTTCCGATCCGATGCGGGAGGTGTTGGTGCTGCGGGAGCTCGAAGGCCTTCCCTACCGGCAGATCGCCGAAGTCATCGACGCGCCGATCGGCACCGTCATGTCCAGGCTCGCGCGGGCGCGGGAGGAGTTCGGCAAGGCCTGGATGACCATGGAGAAGGGCGGGGTGGCGCGCCATGAGCGATGAAAGCCAAAAAGGCTGCCCCGAGTGGAGCGACATGCTGCATGGTTTCGTCGATGGCGAGCTCGATTCGATCCATTCGGCGCAATTCGAGGCGCATCTTGCCGGCTGCGCCTCATGCAGCGCCGCGCTGGAAAGGGTGACCGCGATGCGGGAGGTCATCGGCGAAGGCGGGGTCAAATGGCGGATGCCGGAAGAGGCGCGTTCGCGAGTTCTGGACAGCCTGTCACTGGAGAATGCCGCGAACTCGGAGAAGTTGGTTGCGGCTGAAGACGGCATCTGGGCGCAGATTTTCCCATTCATCCGGCAATGGAGCCTTGTGCCGTCGCTTGCCGCGCTGGCAGCAAGCGTCTTCCTTTTCGTCAATCTGCCGCGTGGGGTAGATATCGAAGATCAGATCGTTGCCAGCCATGTCCACTCATTGCTTGCCGATCATCTGGCTGATGTGCAGACCTCGGATCGGCACACGGTCAAGCCCTGGTTCAACGGCAAGGTCGACTTCTCGCCGCCGGTCGTCGATCTGGCGGCGCAAGGATTCCCCCTGATCGGGGGCAGGGTCGATTACATCGGCGGAAGGGTCGTCGTGGCGCTTATCTACCGGCTCCGCGGCCACGTGATCAATCTGTTCATATGGCCGGGTGCGTCGACGGCACAGGGCAGCGCGGAACGCGAGGGATACAATATCAGCGAATGGTCGAATGGCGGACTGGTCTTCTGGGCGATATCCGATGCCAGTGCCGAAGATCTTGCCGTATTCCGCAAGAATTTCACCGCGCGAGCCGGCTTGGCGCCCGAAAAGGAGCGTCCCTGAAACGAAAGCGCCGGCAGGAGCGATCCGGCCGACGCCTAACACGATACTTCCTTTGCAGGCATCAGGCCGAAAGCTTGGCCAGAACCTCTTCGTCCACTTCGAAATTGGAATAGACGTTCTGGACGTCGTCATCGTCTTCCAGACTGTCGATGAGCTTCATCAGCGACAGCGCCTTCTCCTCGTCGACCGGCACGTTGTTCTGTGCACGCCAGACGGCCTTGACGGTCTCGGCTTCGCCTAGCGAGCCTTCGAGGGCTTTGGCGACTTCACCGAGAGATTCGAAGGCGGTCGTGATGTAGTGGCCTTCTTCATCGGTTTCGACGTCGTCGGCGCCGGCCTCGATCGCAGCTTCCATCACCTTGTCTGCATCGCCGGCGGCAACCTTGTAGGTGATTTCGCCGACGTGATCGAAGGAGAAGGAAACCGAGCCGGTTTCGCCGAGTGCGCCGCCTGCCTTCGTAAAGATCGAACGGACGTTCGACGCGGTACGGTTGCGGTTGTCGGTCAGGGCTTCGACGATGATCGCCGTGCCGCCCGGGCCGTAACCTTCGTAGCGGACCTCATCGTAATTCTCGCTGTCGGCGCCGGCTGCCTTCTTGATGGCGCGGTCGATGTTGTCCTTCGGCATGGACTGTGCCTTGGCGTTCTGGATCGCCAGGCGCAGGCGGGCGTTCATCGAAGGATCGGGCAGACCCGCCTTGGCGGCAACGGTGATTTCGCGCGCGAGTTTGGAGAACATTTTCGACCGCACGGCATCCTGACGGCCCTTGCGATGCATGATGTTTTTAAACTGTGAATGGCCAGCCATGGCACCCCTGTTCACGTCTTATTGTCGGAATGGGCCGCCTTATAAGAGTGAAATCGGCCGCATTCAAGGGAAAACGGCTTCGTTCCGCCTCTTGCTCATGTATCCGGAAGTGCGGAACAAAGCCTGAAAGTTGACGTTTCAAACTACGAACCCTCGAAACGGAAGGAAGTGCCATGGCTAGTTTCAACGAGGCGCGGGAACATCCGGCACGCCAACTCTGGGATCAGGTGAACGACATTCAGGCCGGTATGTTGGGGATAGACGGCGTGGATATGCATATGCAGCCGATGGCCCCACATCCCGACCCGAAGACCAACACGATCTGGTTCTACACGAAGTCCGATGCAGGGATTGCGCGTGCGATCAAGCCGGGCACGCGGGCGCATTTCTGCGTCGTTGGCAAGGAGCACGACTATCACGCCTGCCTTGCCGGTAAGATCGAAGTGCGTCCCGACTCATCCAAGATCGATGAGTATTGGAACTCCATTGTCGCCGCTTGGTACGAAGATGGCAAAAAGGACCCGAAGCTGACGATGCTTGCAATGCATGTCGACGACGCCGAGATCTGGGTTTCGACGAGCAACAAGCTCAAGTTCGGCTGGGAGATTGCCAAAGCCAATCTCGACGATGACAAGATGCCCGATGTCGGCATCAGGCAGCACCTGCAGTTCGCTTGAGAATAGCTGACCCGGCACGCTCCGGGTTTTTACCGCATTCCCTTCGCGACATAGATCAACGGCTTTTTCGGCAAGGTGCGCAGTGATACCGAAATCGTGTTCGTCGGCGCGTAGCTGATATCGAAATCAGGTCCGAACATCGACAGGAAGCTTTGCAGCGGCCGCGGCTGATGCATCGGGAGGATCAGCGAGGCACGCAGCCGCTTGATGACGCGGCTCATGCTGTCGGAGCCCATCGTCAGGCCACCATCCACCGGAACCATCACGACATCCAGCCTGCCGATCTCGGTGTAGTGGGCGTCCGTCAATTCGTAATGCAGATGGCCGAGGTGACCGATGCAGAGACCGGCCACCTCGAAAATGAAGATCGAGTTCCCATCCCGCTGCGGCGCGCCGAAGCCGCCCCTGATATCCGTGGTGACATTGCGGATGTAGGTATCGCCAACGACGAGATCGATCTTGGCCTTCTCGCCCGGTACGTCGCTCCATCCATGCAGCACATATTTGATGGCCGGGTCGGTCACCAAACTATAGTGCGATGAGTGAGCGCGGTTCATGGTCACGACCATTGGCACCTGTGGCGGCGAGTACCAGCCGCTGTAGTCGGTTGCGATCGTTACGCCGCCCGGCGTCTCAATGAGGAAGGTGGAATGTCCGATGTAGGTCAGCGTGACCGACTGGTCGGTGACGCCGGCGCCAATGATCGGCGCTGGACCTGTGAAACTGGCAAAGGTTGCTTGCGGGATCGATTGGGCGATGGCCTGGCACTGGCTGACGTTTTTTCGCTCCTCCTGGGCGACAGCCGCCTCCGCGGCGACCAAGACTATCAGGCAGGCGATTGCGAAGACAAGAAAACGCGGCTTCATGCCACTTCCTCCAGCGCTCTCACGGGTAAGCTCGGGAGGATGGGGCAAGGCGCCACAGCGGTCCAGTTGAAATCCGGAGCCGCTGCTCACTTTTGCGTCATGCCGGGGAAGTGCCTGAACTAGCGCCAGAACTCCGGGATGGTTTCGGCAAGCCGGGGACCGAGGCGCAGCGGAGCGATCTTTTCAGCGAGCCCGGTCGCATCGGATATCTCGACGCCTACGCCACAGATTGTGGCGGGACCGGTCGCCGCCTCCATACGACCTTTCGGCATCTTGGAGATGAAGCGGTTCAGCGGCTCTTCCTTGTCCATGCCGAGCGAGGAGTCGTAGTCGCCGCACATGCCGGCGTCCGACATGTAGGCGGTGCCGCCGTTCAGGATCTGATGATCAGCCGTCGGGACATGGGTATGTGTGCCGACGACGAAGCTGGCGCGGCCGTCGACGAAATGGCCGAAACACTGTTTCTCGCTGGTCGCTTCGGCATGGAAGTCGAAGATGATCGCATCCGCCTGTTCCTTGAGCGGGCAGGCATCGAGGATCGCTTCGGCGGATTTGAACGGGTCGTCGAGTTCGGGATGCATGAAGACGCGGCCCATGACATTTGCGACCAGCACGCGCGCACCGTTACGGGCATAGAAAAGCCCCGAGCCGCGGCCCGGTGTGCCCTGCGGGTAGTTGGCCGGTCGCAGGAACTGGTCGTGACGTCCAGCGAACGCGACCGCTTCCTTCTGATCCCAGACGTGATTGCCCGTCGTGACGACATCGGCACCGGCGTTGATCGTTTCGAGGAAGATATCCTCGGTGATGCCGAAACCGCCGGCGGCGTTCTCGCCGTTGACCACGACGAAATCGAGCTTCAGGTCAGAAATAAGGCCGGGGAGGCGGTTCCAGACGGCAGTGCGTCCGGTCTTACCCACCATGTCGCCCAGAAAAAGCAGTCGCATTGCTATCCAATCCAAGAGGCAAAAAAGCGCAGCCCGCTTTCCGTCAGAAGGGCGTCCAGGCTGACATCGTGCGGCTCGTCGGGCACATGTGCCACTTCCTGGCAGTCGAATGCAATGCCGATCAGCTTGGGATGCAGGCCTTTTTGCCGCAAACGCTCGATGGCGCGGTCGTAATAGCCGGCGCCATAACCGATGCGGTGGCCGCGATTGTCAAAAGCGGAGAGGGGCACCAGCATGATTTCGGGATTGAGTACGGCGGCGTCCGCCGGCGGACCAGACGTGCCGAAGCCTGTGCTGACCAACGGCACGCCGCGCACGAGCTCGCGAAAGGCGATCGTCTGCTTGTCGAGGATGGCGGGCACGCAAAGCCGCGCTCCACGAGCCTGGAACCGCGCCATAAGCGGCCGGATGTCGGCCTCGGAGCGGATCGGCAGGAACCCGGACACGATTGTACCAGGTTCGAATGCGACCGCCTCGCCCGCATGCTCGGCCATGGCCAGGCTCATCTCGATGCGAGTGTCTTCCGGGATCGCGTCGCGCAGTGCGAGCCGGCCGGTACGCATTTCGGCTTTCAGTTCTTTCGGGGTCATGCGGTCCATCACGTTGTTTTCAGCAGACGATAATGGTCTGGCCGATCATTTCAACGGAACAATGCGACCTTTGACCGCCTGCCTGAGCCGATCAGGTCAAATCGTGATGCTGGTTGGTCTGGCCAAGGCGTTGGACTGTGCCTCAAACGAATAGGCGTTCGCGCCGGAGGTCTGTTGACCGGTTCTTTCGCGCAAGTCGCGCATGGCCTTGTCCATGAGCTGCCGGACCTCCCGCAGCATGGCCTTGAACTCTTCCATCGTCTTGCGATCTTCGGTGGAGATACCTGCTGATGCCTGCTTTCCGTCTTCGACGATGCTCTGGTAGGCATTGCGTGCCGCGGTTGTGCCGTCCGGCTCGTCGGCTTGAGCCGCGCTCGCGTCAGAGCTATACGAAGACGTCGTTGCGTTTGTGGCCGATGCGTCGGTTGTGGCGTCTGCCGTCGCCGCTCCGGTATCGGTGGCTGTGGCGGCTGCATTGGCGGTGGATACCGCGCTTGTCGCGCTGGCAGCAACAGCCGATGCAAATTCCGCTGCGGCGGCGCTGATCTTGTGGGCAAGTTCGGCCGCCAATCGGGCGACGACCTCTGGCGGGTAGCCGCCGCTCTTCAGCATTTCGAGTTGCTGCTTGGCTTCCTCAAGCTTTCGTGCCGCGCGGGCCTTGGTGGCTTCGGCAGAGGTCGCCATGCTCTCTCGCAAGCTTTCCTGCGCCTTTGCTGCATTCTGCAATATCTTCAATCGCGCGTTGGTGCCGTCGGCCGTGGTACTGAGATTGTCGGTCGAGTAGCTGTTGCGTAGGATGTTGAGCGCTGATGCGGAACCGACCTGCATACTATCCTCCGGATTGCACTATCCGCGGCAGTCTGCAACTTCAGGCTTGCGTGGGCCTGTGCGTTATCCGCTCCACCTATGTGCCCGTAGCAAGCGTATGGATCGTTTCATTGAACAACGGCATGCCGCCTGGCGACCAGCCGAGAGCGCGGATTTTCGCCGTGTCCATCGGCGTCAGCTGTGATTTGTCGGCAGGAAGCGGCAGCCTGTTCAGGCAATCGCGCTCCCAGCGAATGTGTTCGAGAATGTCCCAGGTATCGAGCGTGACATCGGAGACGTTGAAGGTCTCGCCGGAGATGCGTGCGGCGTCTGCCTCAAGCATCAGCCGCACGGCTTTGCCGACGTCTCTTCCGTGGACTTCGGTTCCGGCACGCGAAGGCAAGGGACGGCCGGCGAGGTAATCCTCGATCAACTTATCCCATTTGTTCGGCCGAAGGTCGCCATAGACGCCGGTCAATCGCAGGCTGGCCGTTGCGAAGCCGGGCGCCGCAAGGTGTGCGAGACTGCGCTCGGCATCAAGCTTGACCTGGCCGTAAAGGGTCTCGGGCTTGTCTTGCATACCTTCTTTCAGCGTGGTTCCGGGTGCGTGTTCGCCGTAGGCGGCGCGGCTGGAAATGAAGACGCAGCGGCGCGTGCCGGCGCGTTTCGCGGCTTCGAAAAGCCGGACGCTGCCGTCGAGATTGAAGCGCCTGAACGTCTCCGGGTCGTCGCCCTCGCCGCCGCGGTATTTACCGGGCAGGTGGTGGAAGGCGGCGTGCACGAAGAAATAGGCATCGTCGAAGGCCTCGCGATGATCGTGTGCCGGATCGAGCGAGAGCGCGGCGAACTCCACCGGACGTGAAAAGAATCGAGGCAATGGCGCGTGGCGGCCGCCGATGATCACGGTATGGCCGGCGGCAAGCAGTTCTTCGACGATATAGCGCCCGACGAGACCTGTTCCGCCTGATACCAGTACCTTCATGCTGTCTCTTCAGGGTTTGCCATGGTCGATAGATCCGGCAGGTCAGCGCCGGCATAGAATGCATGCCACAGGTCGATCAGCGGTCGCAGTTTATCGGCCTTCGGATGATTCGTCTCCCATGGCTTCTCGTACTGGTAGTGCAGGACGGAAATGCTCTGCCAGTCCCAAAGCCGCGGCATGGTGAACCATACATACTGGAGCATATTGAAATAGACCGGCAGGCCGTGCCAATCCGGGAAAAATTCCTGCAGGAAGGTCTGGTCCGTCCGCTTCCAGAACACACCCGGCTGATCCAGCCGTTCGAGCATGCGTTGGAATGTCTTCTCGGACGGTTGAGCGACGAAGACGCCGGAGTTCAGCCGGTGAAAATCCGCAAGGGATTCATAGACGTTCGGGGCGGCGGAAAACTCGGGATAGCGGAAGAGCTTGTCGATGTTTCGCAGCACGAGCGCGTCGGCGTCGATGAAGACGCAGCTGGTATATTCGGTCAACTGCCAGAGGCGCAGCTTGCAGAAATTGTCAAGCGGCGAGTGAAATGCCGGCTTGCGTCCCTTCGTGAAGGGGGCGGCGGCGTGCAGACTGGATCGAGCATGACGTTCATTGAACTCGGCTGACAGCGGCAGATGCTCGACCGGCACCAGGCGACAACCGTATTGCAGGAGCGGGGCAAGGCTGGCGTCGTCAACACCCTCCGTGTGGAGGACGACGATATCAGCCGAAGTGCCGGTTCGGCGCAACGATGCTGTGAGCGCCTTGGCGCCCATGGCGTAATCGTCGTTGGTGACGAGAGTGATGTAGGCTTGTCGAGGCTCACTCATGAAACGGACTTCAGCCTCTTGCCTTCCGGATCATGATTGATCGTGACGGCAATGTCTTTCGTCCAGGCGGACACGGCGGGCACGCGCGACCGATCGACGCGATAGGCAAATTTCTTGGCGACGTCGACGATTTCACTGAGAAGCCCCGTCTGCAGGGTGATCGGATCGAGGCCGAGATTGCGGAATTTCTCGTTTTTGACGATCAGCTCGTTCTCCGGCGCTTCCTTGCGCGGGTTCGGCAGCCAGGCGATTTCAGCACCGCTCATCTTGGCGATCATTTCCGCCAGATCGCGCACCCGATGCGTTTCCGTCATCTGGTTGAAGATTTCGACACGGGCGCCGCGGGCAGGCGGGTTGTTCAAGGCAAGCTCGATGCAGCGCACGGAGTCCTGGATGTGGATGAAGGCGCGGGTCTGGCCGCCGGTGCCATGGACGGTCAACGGATATCCGATCGCCGCCTGGATGAGGAAGCGGTTCAGCACGGTGCCGTAGTCGCCGTCGTAATCGAAGCGATTGACGAGTTGCGGGTGCCGGCGGGTCTGCTCGGTATGCGTCCCCCAAACGATCCCCTGGTGTAGGTCGGTTATGCGAAGGCGGTCGTTCTTGGCGTAGAAATGGAAGAGCAACTGATCCAGGCATTTGGTCATGTGATAGATCGAGCCGGGATTGGAAGGGTAGAGGATTTCCTGGCTGATGGTCTCGCCGTCCGCCGTCTCTATGCCAACCGGCAGATATCCCTCGGGGATCGCCGCTCCGACCGTCGAATAGCCGTAGACGCCCATCGTCCCGAGGTGGATCAGATGCGCGTCGAGCTGGAGTTCAACGAGCGCATTCAGGAGGTTATGAGTGGCATTGACGTTGTTGTTGACGGTGTAGTTCTTGTGGCGGTCGCTCTTCATCGAGTAGGGGGCGGCACGCTGCTCGGCGAAATGAATGACGGCGTCCGGACGGTTCTCGGCGAGCCACTTCTTGAGGAGCTCGTAATCCTTGGCGAGGTCGATCAGGTTGAAATGGATGCGTCGACCAGTTTCCGCGTGCCAGATGCGCGTGCGCTCCTGGATCGAGTCCATCGGCGTCAGCGACTGGACCCCGAGTTCGGTGTCGATCCACCGTCGCGAGAGGCTGTCGAGAATATGGATCTCGTGCCCCGCGTCGGAGAGATGCAATGATGTCGGCCAACCGATGAATCCGTCTCCGCCCATCACTGCAATCTTCATCGCGTCGTCTCCTGCTTGATTGTTTCTGTCAAAAATTACTTAGGAAGCGTGACAATTGTTCAATGCTTGCAAGGCGGAAAGTCTTCCGCCAAAGAGGGCGCGTGACTTTGGAGAAAATTATGGCGGACAACGGTTTTTCGATTTCGGGTGAACTCACGGAAACGGGTCACCGGCTCCTGCAACGAGTTTATTACGAGGACACCGATTTTTCCGGCCTCGTCTACCACGCCCGCTATCTGCACTTCCTCGAGCGCGGTCGCACCGACTATTTGCGGTGCCTCGGCGTCGAGCAGCGAGAGCTTATCAATGCGGACGAGGAGGGACTTGTCTTCGTCGTCCACCGCATGGAGATCGACTTCAAGCAGCCTGCGCGGATGGATGACATCCTGACCGTGCTGACGCACACCGAAAAAGCAGGTGGCGCCAAGATGGTCCTCAATCAGGAGATCCGGCGCGGCGAAACGCTGCTGATCGCCGCCAAGGTGATCATCGCCGTCATCAATGCTAATGCCAGGCCGCGACGCCTGCCGGAAACGCTTGCCGAGAAGTTTCTCGAAGGCAGCAAGCCGCTCCGCGGGCCCTGAGCCCTTGCCGCCACCCTTTGTGTGCGGCGATTCGCCTGGGTTGATCGCGAACGCTGAAAAGACGCGGGATTCCGGCCTTGCATAAACATGAGTTTTGTGTGAAGGAATTCGCGCGCTGGAAGATAAGCGCTGTTGTGATCATCGACCTAGATCTGACCAAGTAATCCAAGGGATAAATCTTTCGCCGATAGTTTCGCTGTCATGATCCGGCGCTAACGAACTGTTAACCATAATAGTGTCTTACTCGGATTGTCAGAGTTTGTGCGGTGCACGCCTTCCTTTGACCAAATTTGACGGCAAGGAAGGCGGATAAGAGCTTGGAAGCTTGACCAGGGCTTTGGGCGGCGGCCGCCAGACACTTCTTGCGAGATCACTTTGTGCCGCCCGGTCAAGTGCCGGGCGTTTGGATTCGGGGATTTTGGATCAATGGAACAAGTAGGATTGGCAGCAGCAACGGCCGACGTCAGCCTCTGGTCGCTGTTTATGCAGGCAGGTCTCGTCGTCAAGCTGGTCATGCTCGGGCTCATCGCAGCCTCGGTCTGGACCTGGGCGATCGTCATCGACAAGTACCTGGCGTATGGTCGCGCACGGCGCCAGTTCGAGAAGTTCGAGCAGGTATTCTGGTCGGGCCAGTCGCTGGAAGAGCTTTATCGCACGCTGTCGGAGCGCAACAATACCGGCCTTGCCGCGATCTTCGTTGCGGCGATGCGCGAATGGAAGAAGTCGTTCGAGCGCGGTGCGCGCTCCCCGATCGGTCTGCAGATGCGTATCGACCGCGCCATGGACGTTACGCTGGCGCGTGAATCCGAATTCCTCTCAGCCCGCCTCGGCTCGCTGGCAACGATTGGTTCCGCCGGGCCGTTCATTGGCCTCTTCGGTACGGTCGTCGGTATCATGACTTCATTCCAGGCGATCGCCGGCTCGAAGTCGACGAACCTCGCGGTGGTTGCTCCCGGTATCGCGGAAGCGCTGCTTGCAACCGCAATCGGCCTTGTTGCCGCTATCCCGGCCGTTATCGCCTACAACAAGTTCACTGCCGATGCCGGCAAGCTTTCTGGTCGCATGGAAGGTTTTGCGGATGAATTCTCCGCCATCCTTTCGCGCCAGATCGACGAGAAACTGCAGCCGCGCCAGGCCGCGCAGTAATCGACGGGAACGGAGTCAACGATATGGGTATGGGTGCTCCAAGCGGTGGCGGTAGTGGCGGTGGCCGCGGTGGTCGTCGTCGTGGTGGCCACAGAGGTGGCGCGATCTCCGAAATCAACGTAACGCCGCTCGTCGACGTCATGCTCGTGCTTTTGATCATCTTCATGGTCGCAGCACCGATGATGACGGTCGGCGTGCCGGTCGACCTGCCGGAAACACAGGCCAAGGCGCTGAATTCCGAAACGCAGCCGATCACGATCTCGGTCAAGAACGACGGCCAGGTGTTCCTGCAGGAAACACCGATCCCGGTCGATGAAATCGCCGCGAAGCTCGAGGCGATCGCAACGACCGGCTACAATGAACGCATCTTCGTTCGCGGCGACGCGACCGCGCCTTACGGCGTGATCGCCGACGTCATGGCCCGCATCCAGGGTGCCGGCTACAAGAACATCGGTCTCGTGACGCAGCAGAAGAAGGACCAATAGCGAACGCTATGAAGGCCAGTATCGTCACATCTGCGGCTCTGCACTGTGCACTGCTTGCCTGGGCGCTGATTTCGATCGGCTCCCCGGAGCAGTTCAAGGTCGAGGATTTCGAGGCGATGCCCGTTGACCTCGTGCCTGTCGAAGAAATGACGCAGATGCAGCAGGGCGACAAGACGGCCAAGCCGAGCGAAAAGCCAGCTCCAAAGCCAACAACAAGGCCGACCGAAGTCGAAAACGCCGAGAACATGGGCGATAACAAGGTCGACCTCAAGACGCCGCCTGTTCCGAACGCCAAGCCCAGCAACAACGAGAGCGCTGCTGCCCCGAAGGCTGCCGAAAAGCCTCTTCCGCAGAATGATCCGGTGCCGAACGAGGTGAAGGAGATTGTGAAGGAGGAGACGGATGTCGAGCCGAAGCAGGTCGCTTCCATCACACCGCCAAAGCCCGAGATCACACCGCCGACCCCAACTCCGCCGAAGCCCGAGGAAACGCCCCAGGAACAGCCCGAGCCACCGAAGCCGGACGCCGAAGCGCTGCCGGACAAGGTCCCGACTCCTGTCGTGAAGCCGCAGCCGAAGCCGCCGGAACAGAAGCCGGCCGAAAAGCCCTCGGAAAAAAAGACCGAGGATCAGGCGAACGCAGACGAAAAGCCGACGGACAAGAAGAAGGCTGACAAGAAGCAGGAGAAGGCGAAATCCGCTTCTTCGAAACAGAGCGACTTCAACGCCGACGATATTGCCGCTTTGTTGAACAAGCAGGATCCGTCGTCCGGTGGCGCCAAGCGCTCGACGGAAGTTGCCTCGCTCGGATCGAAAAAGGCGTCCAATGGCTCCAAGCTCTCGATGAGCGAGATGGATGCGCTTAAGAGCGCCATTGCCGGCAATTGGTCTGTCATCCCTGGGATGGAAGGCGCCGCTGACGTGCGCATCAAGGTCAGCATGAAATTGGACCGGGATGGCAACATCATCGGCGAGCCGGAGGTCGAAGCCACCGGCGGCACCAACGATTCGACTCGCCAGGCTCTCAAGGGCGGGGCCTATCGCGCCATCATGAAGTCGGCCCCATTCTCGAACCTGCCGAAAGATAAATACGACGCCTGGAATGAGGTCGTCGTCAACTTCGATCCTAGCGATCTAGCCCTTTAAAATGCTGAAAGGCTTGCCCCTCATGACCAAGTGTTCCCTCATTCGCGCCTTGATGGTCGCCGTTGGCATGATAACCACTGCGGTTGTCGCCACGCCGGCCAACGCGCTTGTCGAAATCAACATCAACAAGGGCAATGTCGAGCCACTGCCGATCGCGATCACCGACTTCCTGCAGGGCGACATGGGCGCGCAGGTGTCACAGGTGGTCGCCGCCGACCTTCAGCGCTCCGGTCTTTTCAAGCCGATCGACAAGAACGCCTTCATCGAGAAGATCTCGAACCCGGATGCCGCTCCGCGCTTCGAGGACTGGAAGGTCATCAATGCGCAAGCACTCGTCACCGGTCGCGTGACGCAGGAAAGCGACGGGCGCCTTCGCGCCGAGTTCCGGCTGTGGGACACGTTTGCTGGCACGCAGATGACCGGGCAGCAGTTCTACACCCAGCCGGAGAACTGGCGCCGTGTTGCCCACATCATCGCCGATGCGATCTACAAGCAGATCACCGGCGAGGAAGGCTACTTCGATACCCGTGTCGTGTTCGTCTCGGAGTCCGGCACCAAGCAGGAGCGCAAGCGCCAGCTCGCCATCATGGATCAGGACGGCTACAACGTCCGCATGTTGACGAACGGCAGCGACCTCGTTCTGACACCGCGCTTTTCGCCGAACCGTCAGGAAGTCACCTATATGTCCTTCGCCAACCAGCAGCCGCGGGTTTACCTGCTGCAGCTTGAGACGGGACAGCGCGAGGTGGTCGGCAACTTCCCCGGCATGACCTTCTCGCCACGCTTTTCGCCCGACGGTCAGAAGGTCGTCATGAGCCTTCAACAGGAAGGCAACGCGAACATCTACACGATGGACCTGCGTTCGCGCACCACGACGCGCCTGACGTCCACTGCTGCGATCGATACTTCGCCGTCCTATTCGCCCGATGGCAACCGGATCGTCTTCGAAAGCGACCGCGGTGGTCACCAGCAGATTTATGTCATGAACGCTGACGGCTCCGGCCAGACGCGCATCTCCTTCGGTGACGGCAACTACTCCACGCCGGTCTGGTCTCCCCGCGGCGATCTGATCGCCTTCACCAAGCAGTCTGGTGGCAAGTTCTCGATCGGCGTGATGAAGCCGGACGGTTCGGGCGAGCGTATCCTGACGACGGGCTTCCACAATGAGGGCCCGACCTGGGCACCGAATGGCCGCGTCATTATGTTCTTCCGCCAGGCGGCAGGTGCCGGTGGTCCGCAGCTCTATTCGATCGATCTGACGGGCTACAACGAGCAGCTCATCAAGACTCCGACCTTCGCTTCGGACCCGGCCTGGTCTCCACTTCTCGAGTAGGAAAGCCTGTGGATGTGCCTTTTTGTCGCCGCAAAAATCCCTGATTGGGGCGACTGAGGGCCAAATCAACGATCTGTTAACCATAATTCTTGAATGCCGATTAACCCAACGAGGTTACAGTCCGGCAACCTTAATCAAGTCGCAAGGAGACCGGCCATGAGCCGAATTCACACCCCGGCAATGAGCCGCATGCAGAATTTTGCCCGCAACCCTGTCATGATCGCGCTTGTCGCCGGTCTCGCTCTGGCCGGTTGCGCCAACAAGAAGAACATGGCCAACAGCGCCGGCGATCTCGGCCTTGGTGCCGGTGCCGCAACGCCTGGCTCCGCCCAGGACTTTACCGTCAACGTCGGCGACCGCATCTTCTTCGACACCGACTCCACTTCGATCCGCGCGGACGCTTCCCAGACGCTCGATCGTCAGGCTCAGTGGCTCGCCCGCTATCCGAAGTACGCGATCACCATCGAAGGCCACGCCGACGAACGCGGCACGCGCGAATACAACCTCGCTCTCGGTGCTCGCCGTGCCGCCGCCACCAAGGATTACCTTGCTTCGCGTGGCGTTCCGGCGCAGCGCATGAAGACGATCTCTTACGGCAAGGAACGCCCGGTTGCCGTCTGCGACGATATTTCCTGCTGGTCGCAGAACCGCCGCGCCGTTACCGTTCTCGGTGGCGCCGGCATGTAATTGCCGGGAAATATTACAATTTCAAAAGGCGGCTCCATTGCGGGCCGCCTTTTCTTTTTGAACACACTTTGGCCAGTTTCCGTTGCTTTTTGAAAGTAATTGGAAAAATCTCCTGTTCGTGCCAAAGGGCGCGAAGAATCACTGGGACAGGACGAACCATATGAAAAAACTTGTCGTTGCGGGCATGCTGTGCCTCGCGGCCGTGGCCGGGGCGGGCCAATCGGCGAATGCGACGTCGCTTTTTGGCTGGCAGATTGGCGGCAAGGCCGCGGATCGGCAGCCGCAGGCACCGGTTGTAAACGTGCAGGCCGGGGGCGCCGAAGTTCGTATCCAGCAGCTCGAAGAGCAGCTGCGTCAGCTGAATGGCCGCATTGAGGAGATGAGCTTCCAGCTCCTGCAGATGCAGGAAACGATCCGCAAGGCGCAGGAAGACAACGAATTCCGCTTCCAGCAGCTGGAGAAGGGCGGTGGCGGCGGCAGTGCCGGTGGCAGCTCCAAGACGATGAAGAAGAGCGAGGCCGACGCGCCTCCTCCGGTTCAAGGTCAGGGCGGCGGCGATGATGTCGCTCGTGTTATCCAAGCACCGCAGGGAGCCGAAACGGCTCCCTCGACCGATGTCCCGGCGAACGATGGCCTCGGCCAGCCGCCGAAGCAGCTCGGTTCGATGCAGTTCGACCAGAACGGCAACCCGATCGGTGGCTCGGTCAACGAGGGCGCCTCAGTTGGATCCGGCCCGCTTCCGGGCGTCGATTCCGGCCGTTCGTCGCAGACCGCATCGCTCGGCAGCGAAGCCGACCAGTACAAGGCCGCCTACGGCCACGTGCTCTCCGGCGACTACTCGACGGCCGAACAGGAATTCACCCAGTATATCGCTCAGTATCCGAGCAGCGCTCGCGCAGCCGATGCCAATTTCTGGCTTGGCGAAGCGCTATACTCGCAGGGCAAGTACAACGAGGCCGCCAAGACGTTCCTCGACGCGCATAAGAAGTATGGCAGCTCTGAAAAGGCGCCGGAAATGCTTCTCAAGCTCGGCATGTCGCTTGCGGCGCTCGACAATACCGAAACCGCATGCGCGACGCTGCGTGAAGTCTCGAAGCGTTACCCCAAGGCTTCACGTGCTGTCATAACCAAGGTTGCCAGCGAGCAAAAGCGTCTCGCCTGCTAGGTCCTCCGGCTTTGCGTCCGGGCGGCCCCCTTCTACCCGAGACGGCGGTACGCCGTTTCCTTGACTCGCTGATCAAGCCCTCACGCATCCTTGTTGCGATTTCGGGTGGTAGCGATTCAACTGGCCTGCTTCTGGCGCTCGTCGAAGCTCTCAAGGCCACTCCCAATTCTGGAATCTCGCTTTGTGCCGTAACCGTCGACCATGCGTTGCGGACAGAATCCGCCGAGGAAGCTCACGAGGTTGCAGCCTTCTGCAGGTCGCTTGAAATTCCCCACTTGATCAAGGTTTGGAAGGGCGAGAAGCCAAAAGCCGGCATCATGGCGGCAGCACGCGACGCTCGCTATGCGCTGCTTTCCGATGCCGCCGAAAACATGAATGCGGACATTGTTGTGACCGCGCACACGGCTGATGATCAGCGTGAGACGCTTGCCATGCGACGGGAACGTTCGGAGCAGCCAAGCACTGGCATTGCCGATCTCGTCCTTTTTGATCGCCGCTTGTGGATTGCTCGCCCGTTGCTCGGTTGCCGACGGGAAGTGATCCGTGATTGCCTTCGTGCACGACGGGTCGGCTGGATCGACGATCCAAGCAATGATGATCCGAAATACGAACGTGTGCGCGTACGGTCGGGCTTCGCCGACAAGGCAGACGCCAATCCGGCTGCGGATGCGGTTGGCGATTTGCGCGCGGGCGCCGCCGCTGCAGCTGCGCTATGGTTGGATCAGCATTTCGTTCTCCACCCTCCGTGTATCGGCCAGGTGATGCCGGCCGGGCTGACCGTCGATCGCGAGATCCTTAGTTATGCCGTCGCACGTCTTGCGGCAGTGTTCGGCGGTCAAGCGTTCGCGCTCGGGCGCAAGCAGATGGACGACGTGCTGGCTCTGATCGAAAAGGGTGATCTGGGGCGGATGACCGCGAGCCGGGTAGTGTTCGACCTCAGGCGCGATGGGCTCTTTCTCGTTCGGGAAAACCGCGGCATCTTGCCGTTGACGCTAGCACCCGGCGGGCGTGGTGTTTGGGACGGCCGCTATCTAGTTGAAAACGGAACCTCGTTGGAAATCGGCATTGCTGCTGGCCGATCCGAGACGCAACGCGCTCAACTACCTAGAGGCGTTGTCAGGCGAGCCTTGGCAGCGGCGCCGCGTATCGTTGATGTGGCAGGAAACGATGCTTCCGTCAGTGCTGCCCAGAAAGTCGGCATCACACCCTATTTTTCGCCCTTCGACCGTTTTTTGACACGATTTGATTTCATCTTTGCGGAGAGCCTTGCGGCTGCCTTTGGAACACGCCCCTATCCAAAACCGCCTTTAGGTCTTATTGACGGAAAATCTATCTAACAGTCCAGTTTTCCTTGGCATTCACCTAAGGCAATCCTATGTTAGAGACCAAATAAGACGGTTGCCATGAGGCCGCTGTTCCAGTGCTGGGGAGTTCGATGAACCCTAACTTACGTAATTTCGCCTTGTGGGCAATCATAGCACTCCTGCTGATTGCCCTGTTCAGCATGTTCCAGACGTCGCCGGCGCAGACCAGCTCCCGCGAAATCCCTTACTCGCAGTTCCTGCGTGAAGTGGATGCGGGCCGCGTCAAGGAAGTCGTCGTCACCGGTAACCGCGTCACCGGTAGCTATGTTGAAAACGGCACCACCTTCCAGACCTATACGCCTGTCGTCGACGGCAGCCTGCTCGACCGTTTGCAGCAGAAGAACGTCCTCGTTTCGGCGCGCCCGGAAACCGATGGTTCGTCGGGCTTCCTGAGTTATATCGGTACGTTGCTGCCGATGCTGCTGATCCTTGGCGTCTGGCTGTTCTTCATGCGGCAGATGCAAGGCGGCTCGCGCGGCGCGATGGGCTTTGGCAAGTCCAAGGCCAAGCTTCTGACCGAAGCGCATGGCCGCGTGACCTTCGATGACGTCGCGGGTGTTGACGAAGCCAAGCAAGACCTTGAGGAAATTGTTGAATTCCTGCGCGATCCGCAGAAGTTCCAGCGTCTCGGCGGCAAGATTCCGCGCGGCGTGCTGCTCGTTGGCCCTCCCGGTACCGGTAAGACGCTGCTCGCCCGCTCTGTTGCAGGCGAAGCGAACGTTCCGTTCTTCACGATCTCGGGTTCCGACTTCGTTGAAATGTTCGTCGGCGTCGGTGCGAGCCGTGTCCGCGACATGTTCGAGCAGGCCAAGAAGAATGCGCCTTGCATCATCTTCATCGACGAAATCGATGCTGTCGGTCGCCATCGCGGCGCCGGCCTCGGCGGCGGCAACGATGAACGCGAGCAGACGCTGAACCAGCTGCTGGTCGAGATGGATGGCTTCGAAGCAAACGAGGGCATCATCCTGATCGCAGCGACCAACCGTCCCGACGTTCTCGATCCGGCGCTTTTGCGTCCGGGCCGCTTCGACCGTCAGGTCGTCGTTCCGAATCCTGATATCGTTGGCCGCGAGCGCATCCTGAAGGTGCACGCCCGCAACGTGCCGCTGGCACCGAATGTCGATCTCAAGGTTCTGGCTCGCGGTACGCCCGGCTTCTCCGGTGCTGATCTGATGAACCTCGTCAACGAAGCTGCCCTGATGGCCGCACGCCGCAACAAGCGCGTCGTCACCATGCAGGAATTCGAAGACGCCAAGGACAAGATCATGATGGGCGCCGAGCGCCGTTCTTCGGCGATGACCGAAGCGGAAAAGAAGCTCACCGCCTATCACGAAGCCGGCCACGCGATCACGGCACTCAACGTCGCTGTCGCCGATCCGTTGCACAAGGCAACGATCATCCCGCGCGGCCGCGCGCTTGGCATGGTCATGCAGCTGCCGGAGGGCGATCGCTATTCGATGAGCTACAAGTGGATGGTTTCGCGCCTCTGCATCATGATGGGCGGCCGCGTTGCCGAGGAACTGACGTTCGGCAAGGAGAATATCACTTCCGGTGCGTCCTCTGACATTGAGCAGGCAACCAAGCTTGCCCGCGCGATGGTCACGCAGTGGGGCTTCTCCGACGAGCTCGGTCAGGTCGCCTACGGCGAGAACCAGCAGGAGGTCTTCCTCGGCCACTCTGTTTCACAGTCGAAGAATGTCTCCGAGGCGACGGCCCAGAAGATTGACAACGAAGTGCGCCGCCTGATCGATGAAGCCTATACCCAGGCTCGTGACATCCTGACGGACAAGCACGACGAGTTCGTTGCGCTTGCGGAAGGGCTGCTCGAATACGAGACCCTGACGGGCGAGGAAATCAAGGCGTTGATTCGTGGCGAGAAGCCTTCGCGCGATCTTGGCGACGATGCGCCTCCCAGCCGCGGTTCGGCCGTGCCGAAGACCGGTACGCGCCCGGCGACCAAGGGTGACGAGCCGGAAGCCGGCTTGGAGCCACAGCCGCATTGATTTCTCTTGAAAATGCACGAAAGGCCGGGGTCCTATGGACTCCGGCCTTTTGTGTCGGTAACGCGATGTAATGGGTTTTCTTGCTAATTTACGTGATGGTGACGGCAATTTATGTCATGCCGGTGACATAGGGAGGCCTCATTCGAGGCTCTTGTAGCGACATTCCGCCCGTGGCGGTGTGATTTTGCAAGTAATACTGCGCAGCCTGTAGGCGCGCCAAGGCACAGGGGTGCATATGAAAAGACGCTATTTCGGTACGGACGGCATTCGCGGTCAATCCAACGTGTTCCCGATGACGCCAGACCTTGCAATGCGGGTTGGGATTGCAGTCGGAACTATTTTTCGCCGTGGTAACCACCGTCACCGAGTTGTTATTGGCAAGGATACGCGCCTTTCTGGCTACATGCTCGAGAATGCGATGGTCGCAGGCTTTACTGCCGCTGGCGTCGACGCGTTCGTTCTCGGTCCTATCCCGACGCCAGCCGTAGCCATGCTGACGCGGTCTTTGCGCGCCGACATCGGCGTGATGATCTCTGCCTCCCACAATCCCTATCAGGACAACGGTATCAAGCTCTTTGGGCCAGATGGCTACAAACTGTCGGATGATCTGGAAATGCAGATCGAGGATCTGCTCGAAAAGGATCTCTCGACGCAGCTTGCCAAGGCCGACGACATCGGCCGCGCCAAGCGCGTTGACGGCGTCCATGACCGCTATATCGAGCATGCCAAGCGCACACTACCGCGCGACGTCACGCTGCAGGGCTTGAGGATCGCGATCGACTGCGCAAACGGGGCAGCCTACAAGGTGGCCCCCGCGGTTCTCTGGGAGCTCGGCGCTGACGTCGTCACCATTGGCAATGAGCCTAACGGTACGAACATCAATCTCAATTGCGGCTCCACGAGCCCGGTCGCTCTGCAGAAGAAGGTCGATGAAGTACGGGCTGATATCGGCATTGCGCTCGACGGCGACGCCGACCGGGTGATCATCATCGATGAGAATGGCGCGGTCGTCGATGGCGATCAGCTGATGGCTGTCATCGCTGAAAGCTTTGCCGAAAGCCAACAGCTTCGCGGCGGCGGTATCGTTGCGACAGTGATGTCGAATCTCGGACTGGAACGCTTCCTGGAAGACAAGGGACTAGGCCTTGTGCGCACGATGGTCGGCGACCGCTACGTGGTCGAGCATATGCGCCAGCAAAACTACAATGTCGGCGGCGAGCAGTCTGGACACATCGTATTGTCCGACTACGGCACGACGGGCGACGGTCTGGTGGCGGCACTGCAGATCCTTGCTGCGGTCAAGCGCACCGGCAAGACGGTGAGCGAAGTTTGCCGTCGTTTCGATCCGGTGCCGCAGTTGCTCCGCAATGTCCGCATTTCTGGCGGCAAGCCGCTTGAAGATGGCCGTGTGCTGAAGGCAATTGCCGATGCCGAAGCGGAGCTTGGCCATGGCGGCCGCCTTGTCATCCGTCCTTCCGGCACTGAACCGCTGATCCGGGTCATGGCTGAAGGCGATGACCGCAGCCAGATCGAACGCATCGTCAATGACCTGGTAGGCATAATTGGTGGTGTGCGCGACGCCGCGTGACGTCCGTATGCATTGCGTGCCGGGCGTTGTTCGGCGTCCGGTCCAGCACGCGAAATCATGATAAAGATCCTGTAAATTTAATCTGACATTAACTCTAGTTTGTAAGACTCCAGGATGAATAAAGCCGGGCGTGGTCGATCTATGCGCGCCGGGTGTTGGTTTTTTCTTGGAGAATACTATGAAGAGATTTTTGATTGCCGTGGCTGCGGCGCTGGTGGGCGGCGGCCCCGTTCTCGCCGCTGATCTCTATGTTGACCCACCGGCACCCGTCCCGACCTTCGGCGGATGGTATCTGCGCGGCGATATAGGTATGACCAACCAGCGTCTTGGTGGGTTGCAGCACGAATTGTTTGACGACGTGGAGCTCCACGAATTTCTCGACGACGGCGGCTTTGACAGCGGGCCGCTTGGCGACTTGGGCATCGGCTATCAATTCAATCAGTGGCTGCGTGCTGATGCGATTGTCCAGTATCGCGGCAAGACCGATTTTTCCGCGCTCGATCGTTATGGTCACACCGACGCGACGGGGGCGGCTGTCTGGGATGCCACGAATGACTATGACGGCGCCAAGTCAGAATGGCTGGTGATGGCCAACGCCTACGTCGATATCGGCACTTGGTATGGCATCACGCCTTATGTCGGGGCCGGTATCGGTACCTCACGCAACACCATCTCTAGTTTCAGAGACGTCAATGTCCCGACTCAAGGCGTTGCTTATGCTGACAGCGATTCCACCTGGAACTTTGCCTGGGCGCTGCATGCTGGTCTCGGTTATCAGGTGACAGACCGTCTCACGGTCGACTTCGGTTATACCTACCTCAACCTAGGCGATGCACAGACCGGCCGGATTCACTCTTATGACAACACCGTAGATACCGGCCCTATGCACTTCAACAACATTACCTCGCACGATTTCAAACTCGGCCTGCGTTACTCGCTGCAATAACCGGTTTCGTTCCTTGCTGTGAGAGCCTCGACTTCAGGGCCGCCGCCATGGCGGCCTTTTTCGTATGCCTCGAACTCGCTCGAGGTTAACAAACATAGTTAACTACACGTTAGCATCTCGCTGAAATAATGCCCGTATTGGTCAGTCATGCGGGCACTGCATTGCCCGATCGGGAATTGCAATGAAATTGTCCGCCATAATCCTCGTCACCGCGGCAAGCCTCGCTCTGTTCGGCGGTCCGGCAATGGCGGAGGATCTCCCGATTACAGAGGTACCCGAAGTCAGTATTGCCAGCGATACATCGGCGATGGGCTGGTATCTTCGTGGTGATCTTGGCTATACGCCGTGGACGGGTGACGAGGCTCCGGCCTACCGCTTCGATGACACTGGCGGCGCCTCCGTTGGTGGCGAATTCGATTCGGCACGCTTCTCCAGACCGATCTCCGGCAGCGCCGGGATCGGCTATCAATTCACCGACATTTGGCGCGCCGACCTCACAGGGGATTTCTTCAAGAGCGACTTTACCGGCAACGCCCGTACCGATTTGCCTTGTGCTGCATCCGCTCCCACCGGGACCGGCTGTGCCTCGGGTGTGCACGCCGATCTTCGCGCCTATGGCGTTATGACAAACGGCTATGCCGACCTCGCGACGATTGCCGGCTTCACCCCCTATGTTGGCGCGGGTATCGGGATAACCAACGTCAGATGGGGGAACGTGCATTCGCAACCCGAGTGCGTGGATAGTGGTTCGACCTGTTCGGGGGCGACGTTCTCCCGGCAAGATTTCAATGGCGAGAACAGTTGGCGGTTCGCCTATGCGTTGATGGCCGGCCTCAGCTATGAAATCAACGATCACATCAAGATCGATTTCGGTTATCGCTTTTCCGATGTTGCCGGGGGTAGCATGTTCGCAGGTTCCTCCGGGATAAGCGGCCGCGACGACGGATTGGCGCGGCATGAAATCCGTATCGGCTTGCGCATCGCCGGTTGGTAGTCAGCGACGCAATGACGCGCATAAGCCAAAAAGTTCTCTCACAGCGACGCCGGCTGCTTGACTTCGATCTCACTGCTCTATAACCACGGCGGCGGGACACTCCTCCCCAACGAGGAGCTATCTATCTGGAAGGATAGCGCATGGCGAAGACCGCAAAGCCGGACGTACGTCCGCAAAATACTCATTTTTCTTCTGGCCCTTGCTCGAAGCGCCCCGGTTGGTCGCTCGAAGCCCTTTCCGACGCGGCTCTTGGCCGTTCGCACCGCGCGAAGATCGGAAAGACAAAGCTGAAGCAGGCTATTGATCTTACCCGAGACGTTCTGGAAGTACCGGCGGATTACCGCATCGGCATCGTTCCGGCCTCCGATACCGGCGCCGTTGAAATGGCGCTCTGGTCGCTGCTCGGTGAGCGTGGCGCCGACATGGTCGCCTGGGAAAGCTTCGGCGCAGGTTGGGTCACCGACGTCGTCAAGCAGCTGAAGCTCAAGGACGTCCGGAAGATCGAAGCCGGATACGGCGAGCTGCCCGATCTCTCCACGATCGATTTTGACCGCGACGTGGTCTTCACCTGGAACGGCACGACCTCTGGCGTCCGCGTTCCGAACGCCGATTTCATCCCTGCCGATCGCAAAGGTTTGACGATCTGCGACGCGACGTCTGCTGCCTTCGCGCAGAACCTTGATTTCGCCAAGCTCGATGTCGTCACCTTCTCCTGGCAGAAAGTTCTCGGCGGCGAGGGCGCACATGGCGTCATCATTCTCTCGCCGCGTGCTGTCGAGCGTCTGCTTAGCTACGCCCCGGCATGGCCGTTGCCGAAAATCTTCCGCCTGACCTCGGGCGGCAAGCTGATCGAAGGCATCTTCAGCGGCGAAACCATCAATACTCCGTCGATGCTCTGCGTCGAGGACTACATCGATGCGCTGCTGTGGTCGAAAGAGGTCGGCGGCCTCAAGGGCCTGATGGCGCGCGCTGATGCGAACGCCAAGGTCATAGCAGACTTCGTGGCTGCCAACGACTGGATCGCTAATCTGGCGGTCAAGCCGGAAACCGCCTCCAATACCTCCGTCTGCCTGAAAATCGTCGACAAGGACGTGCTGGCACTCGACGCTGACGGCCAGGCGAATTTCGCCAAGGGCATCGTCAGCCTGCTCTACAAGGAAGGTGTCGCCTACGACATCGGCCATTATCGCGATGCTCCATCAGGTCTTCGCATCTGGGCCGGCGCCACGATCGAAACGGCTGACATGCAGAAGCTGATGCCATGGCTGTCTTGGGCCTTCGAAACGCAGAAGGCGACGCTTTCGCAGGCTGCTGCCTGAGTTGATCGCATCCGGCTCCGCTCGCCGGGCGGAGCCTCGCATCCCTGATTTCATCCATCGCTGAACTTTTTGAAGGAAGCCCCAATGGCACCTCGCGTTCTCGTATCCGACGAACTGTCGGAAACCGCCGTCCAGATCTTCCGTGATCGCGGCGTCGAAGTCGATTTCCAGCCGCAGCTTGGCAAGGACAAGGACAAGCTTGCCGAAATTATCGGCAACTACGATGGCCTCGCCATCCGCTCCGCCACCAAGGCGACTGAGAAGCTGATCGCCTCGGCGACCAATCTGAAGGTTATCGGCCGCGCCGGCATCGGCGTCGACAACGTCGATATCCCGGCCGCATCGCGCCGCGGTATCATCGTCATGAACACGCCGTTCGGCAACTCGATCACAACAGCCGAACACGCCATCGCGCTGATGTTCGCCGTTGCTCGCCAGCTGCCGCAGGCCGATGCATCGACGCAGGCCGGCAAATGGGAAAAGTCGAAGTTCATGGGTGTCGAAATCACCGGCAAGACGCTCGGCGTCATCGGTGCCGGTAATATTGGCGGCATCGTCTGCAAGAAGGCGATCGGCCTCGGCATGCATGTTCTGGCCTACGATCCCTTCCTGTCGGCCGAGCGCGGCCAGGAAATGGGCGTCACCAAGGTCGAGCTCGACGAGCTTCTGGCCAAGGCCGACTTCATTACCCTGCACGTACCGATGACCGACAAGACCCGCGGCATTCTCGGCAGGGAGAACCTCGCCAAGACCAAGCCCGGCGTTCGCATCATCAACTGCGCCCGCGGCGGCCTGGTCGATGAGGCAGCTCTTGCCGAAGCCATCAAGTCCGGCCATGTTGCCGGTGCCGGTTTCGACGTATTCGAGGTCGAACCCGCCAAGGAAAGCCCTCTGTTCGGCCTGCCGAATGTTGTCTGCACGCCGCATCTCGGTGCGTCGACCACGGAAGCGCAGGAAAACGTTGCTCTCCAGGTCGCCGAACAGATGTCGGATTACCTCGTCAAGGGTGCCGTTTCCAACGCCATCAACATGCCCTCGATCACTGCCGAAGAAGCACCGATCCTGAAGCCATTCATCCGGCTCGCCGACGTGCTTGGCGCCTTCGTCGGCCAGGTTACGGAAGAGCCGATCAAGGAAATCGAGATTCTCTTTGATGGCGCAACCGCCACGATGAACACGCGAGCGCTGACGAGCGCCCTGCTTGCCGGCCTGATCCGCCCGCAGGTCGCCGACGTGAACATGGTCTCGGCGCCTGTTATGATCAAGGAAAAGGGCATCGTCCTTTCCGAGGTCAAGCGCGACAAGACCGGCGTTTTCGACGGCTACATCAAGCTCACCGTCAAGACCGACACGATGACGCGCTCGGTCGCCGGCACGGTGTTTTCGGATGGCAAGCCGCGCTTCATCCAGATCAAGGGCATCAACCTCGATGCCGATGTCGGTTCGCACATGGTCTACATCACCAACACAGACGTGCCCGGCATGATCGGCTTCATCGGCACGACGCTTGGTGCCGCCGGCGTCAACATCGCGAACTTCCAGCTTGGCCGTGACAAGCAGGGCGGCGATGCGATCGCGCTGCTTTACGTCGACGGTCCGATTGGCGACGAGGTTCTCGCCAAGCTGATGGCGAACCCGGCGATCCGCCAGGCGAAGCCGCTGGTTTTCGCCGTCGATTGAGTTTTGCTCCCAAGGCAATGAGAAGACCCGGCGTGGGAACCTGCGCCGGGTTTTCTCGTTTTGCTTCTCAATCGATTGTCAATTCAGGAGCTTCCATGACAAAGTCAGCCGTCGCTATCGCCATTGCGCTGGCATCGCTTATCAGCCTCTCGTCATGCGCAAACACGGCGAACGGCCTTGCCAAGGACGGTAGGGAGGCGAGCAGTGCGCTGGATGCCAGCACCCATCGTATCCTCAAGGCCGGCGCGAACTAAATCGCGCCGCCGGCCTTTTGCGTCCACGTAGCATAGCCCGCCAGTCCAAGCGGGCTCGCGATCACTGCGGCGTCGCCGGAGCCGGAGCAGCCGGGGCTGGAGCGGCAGGAGCCGTAGGGGTTGCTGGAGCTTCAGCGGGTGCGTTCGCTGCTGGCGGCGTCGCTGGCGTTGCCGGCGCGGTCGATGCAGGCGGTGGCGAAGCCGGTTCGGAAGCCGTCGGAGCTGGCGCGGTGGGTGCCGTCGCTGTCGACGAACTCTGTGACCTCGGCCAGTAGGTGGCTGCCAGGGCCACGATGACGACGATCGCTGCCAGAACAATCCAGATGGTTTTACTCTTGGACGCCGACGTATTCATCGGGTTTGGTTTGTTGAAGTCATTTGTCATGTTACTCCTCCTCTAAACGTTAACTCCTTGGCGCGTAAAATGTTCCAATACGCGCAAGTCTCCGTGAACGCCCTGTGAGGCTGCCGGTACGATGCGCCCTTGGCGAGGGAAGCTCGCGAGAGCCTTCCATGTGCCGTTCCACGCATTTTACTGTTACGTACTTCCAATCTACGCCAGCTCGTGTCTCGCTTCGTACCCACCTCTTCGGGTGTGCCTGAACCTTTATGGGGGCGAGAGGCTGCGACCGGTTCGTCAGCCTTGTTGCGGAGAATCTTTTCTATGTTGGAGGGCCAAGTGCGAACGAGCACGATGGCAGTCCCTTTTGTGGCTCTCCTGGCGAGCCGTGGACCGGCGTGGCTGCATGCCGTATTTCGCAAAGGGCGTTACGCATTCGTCGTCTTTGCGCTCCTTACCGCCATCGGCGGCGAAAACACCTACGCTCAGATGCCGCAGCAGCAGGCGGATGGGGAAGACTTTCCCCAGCGTGAACTCGTGATCGGCACCAAGGAGGCGCTGCCCTTTGCGATGAAGGATGCCGACGGCAACTGGAGCGGCATTTCCATCGACCTCTGGCGCGAGGTCGCGCAGAGGCTCGGGCTGAAGTTTCGACTCGCCGAAGAGCCCAATGTCCAGAAACTCATCGAAGCCACGTCGCGGGGCGATTACGATGTTTCCGTCGCGGCGATCACAATCACAGCTGATCGCGAAGGCAGCGTGGATTTCAGCCAGCCCTTCTATGATACCGGGCTCGGGATTGCGGTCTCGGTCAACAGCGTGTCGGTGTGGCGCGAGATTGTCCGGACGATGATTTCCGCCGGCTTCCTGCAGGCGGCAGGTGCTTTGATCGGTATCTCGCTGCTTGTCGGTGCGTTGGTATGGTTGTTCGAGCGGCGTCACAACGACGACTTCGGAGGACCACTGGGACGCGGACTAGGGGCGAGCATCTGGTGGTCGGCCGAGGCCATGACGCAGGCAAGTACAGGTCACCGCGGGCCGATCACGATCGCGGGCAGGGCGCTCGCGATCATCTGGATGGTTGTCTCGATCATTACGATTGCCGTGTTTACCGCCAGCGTCACCTCCGCCTTGACGACGAGGCAGATGCGTGGGCTGGTCAATGGCGTCGAGGACTTGCCCAGCGTGCGTGTTGGGACACTTGCCAATTCGGCGACGATTGGCTTCCTGGATGGCGAGCGCATCAAGCATCGCACGTTTGTCCAGGTTGCCGACGGGCTCAGGGCACTCGAAGCCGGATCAATCGATGCCTTCGTTTATGACAAGCCCCTTCTCGCCTGGACCGTGGAACAGCATTTCTCGTGCACCGTGCAGGTCTTGGATGTCGACTTCGAGCCGCAAAGCTACGGGCTCGCCATGCCGCTCGGTCGGCCCTATCGCAAGGCAATCGACGTTGCGGTCCTTCAGGCAACTCACGATCAGCGATGGAAGGCAACGCTCTTTCAGTCCCTCGGGGAGAAACGGTAAGAGCGGTGCCGCGTGATCGGATTTCGCCGACCTGTTACTTGGCCGGCTTCAGCAGTCTCAGCGCATTGATCGTAACCAATACGGTGGCGCCGGTGTCGGCCAGGATAGCGGGCCAGAGGCCGGTGATGCCGGCGATGGTTGTCACCAGGAACACGGCCTTCAGGCCGAGTGCGATGGCGATATTTTCGATAATGTGGCGCATCGTGCGCTTCGAGAGCGCGATCATTGCCGCAACATCGGTGACTCGGCCATGCAGGATCGCGGCGTCAGCGGTTTCGAGCGCCACATCGGCGCCGCCGCCCATAGCGATACCGACATCTGCAGTCGCAAGGGCAGGGGCGTCGTTGATGCCGTCGCCAACCTTGGCAACAATCAAGCCGCCACGCTTCAACTCGTTCACGATGCGCTGCTTGTCCTCAGGCATCAACTCGGCGCATACTTCAATGCCGAGCTGCCTGCCGATGGCCTCCGCGGTGCGGTGGTTGTCACCCGTGAGCATCACGGTCTTGATACCAGCCTCGGTCAATGCCTCAAGGCCGGACTTGGCGTCGTCGCGGGGTTCGTCGCGCATGGCGATGGCACCTGCCAGCGTGTCGCCGACGATCAGCACGGAGACTGTTTTTCCGTCGTCGTTGAGTGCAGTGATGCGCGCGGTCTGATCGGATGACAGAGGAATTTGTTCGCCGGCGGCCTTGGGAGATCCGAAGAAGACCGGCTGCCCCGCGACCACCCCGGTCATGCCTTTTCCTCCCAGAGCCTTGGCATCGGTCGCCGCGGGGAGAGGGATCTCTGCGGCTGCAGCCCGTGCCAGGATCGCGAGCGCCAGCGGATGGCTCGACCCTGTCTCAAGCGCAGCAGCATACTTCAGGACTTCGGCTTCGTTCTTTCCGAAAGCGATTACGTCGGTCACCTGAGGCTTGCCTTCCGTCAGAGTGCCTGTCTTGTCGAGGGCAACGGCGGTGACTTTGCCAAGGTTCTCAAGGACCGCGCCGCCTTTCAGCAGCAGGCCACGGCGCGCTCCCGAAGAAAGCGAGGCGGCGATCGCGGCAGGCGTCGAAATCACCAGGGCACAGGGGCAACCGATCAGCAATATGGCGAGGCCCTTGTAGATCCATTCGTCCCAGGCGCCGCCTGCGAGAAGTGGTGGCAGGATTGCGACGAGGGCAGCAACGACGACCACGCCAGGCGTATAGTATCGAGAGAAACGATCGATGAAGCGCTCTGTCGGTGCCTTGGATTCCTGCGCCTCCTCTACCAGCCGGACGACGCGTGCAATCGTGTTGTCGGCGGCGGCTGCCGTCACTTTGACGCGAAGGGCGGCGTCACCGTTGACAGTGCCCGCAAAAACCGTGTCGCCTACACCTTTGCGCACCGGCGTGCTTTCGCCGGTGACCGGGGCTTCGTCGACTGCGCTCTCGCCCGACAAAATGGTGCCATCCGCCGCGATGCGGTCACCCGGACGAATCAGAATTGTCGAACCGACGGCGAGGCTCTCGGCCGACACTTCCCGAGTCGTGCCATTTTCTTCAAGGAAAGCCCGTTTTGGGACTAGGGTCGTCAGAGATTGGATGCTTGCGCGCGCCTTGCCGGCGGCGACGCCTTCCAGCAGTTCGCCAACCAGGAACAGGAAGACCACGGTCGCGGCTTCCTCGCCGGCATGGATGATTACCGCGCCAACCGCCGCAATCGTCATCAGCATCTCGATCGAAAAGGGTGTGCCCGCAAAGGCGGCGGCGACGGCGCGTCGAGCGATTGGAACAAGCCCGACGAGCACTGCCACGATGAATGCATAGGACGCTATCGCCGGCACGAGGTGGCCGATGATATAGGCAACAACGAGGGCTGCGCCGGAGAGGATTGTCAGGCGACCCTTCTTGGTTTGCCACCAAGGTCCGGCCATCGGGGCGTCGTGACCGTGAAGCCCCAGTGAGTCGATAGCCTTTTCCCCAGAGTGTTTATGACCCTCGTAATTGTGCCCCTCGTGAGCGTGCCCTTGGTGATCGTGGCCGGCGTGATCATGGTCACTGTGGTCGTGGTGTGAATGATCTGGCGGTGGTGTTTCCACCGGCAACCTTCCAGCGACCTGCGAAACGGAATAGCCGAGGCTCGTCACCTTCTTCTCGATGGCGGCCAGATCACTGCTGCCGTCGTGACGCACAGTCATCGTTCCAGCGGTCACCGAGACAGAAACGTCGTCGACGCCCGGGATGCGTCGGACAGCAGTGTCAATCTTGGCAGCGCAGCTGGCGCAATCCATGCCGCCAACCCTATACCGTTTCTCGACCGTTTCACCCATGATCAGCTTCCTTGTCAGACAGAAGCATCTTTCCTACATCCTCTAGCGACTAGAGGTGCAAGAGGAAAATCATGAAAAAGATCACGATCGGCGAAGCCTCGCGGACAAGCGGCGTCAAGGTGCCAACGATCCGCTATTACGAGAGTATCGGCCTCCTCCCGGAACCGAACCGCAGCGAGGGCAATCAACGCGCTTACGAGCCGGCGGATCTGCGCAGGCTCGCCTTCATCCGTCATGCTCGCGAGCTTGGCTTCGAGGTGGAAGCCATCCGCACCCTGCTGACGCTGCAGGACGATCCACATCAGTCGTGTGCTTCTGCCGACGCAATCGCCAAGGCCCGCCTGATCGAAGTCGAGCAGAGGATACGAAGCCTGATGGCGCTGAAGGCAGAGCTGGAGCTGATGGTGGAAGGCTGCGGTCATGGTCGCGTTGACCAGTGCCGTGTCATCGAGGTATTGGCGGATCACGGCCAGTGCAGTCACGCCCGTCATTGACGGTCGATTGCAGCCGGGGTCCAAAGAACCCAAAATAGAGCCGCAAGATATACTGCGTTGCACAATACTAAGGCGTTCCGCCCAAAGTTTGTGCGGACTATGATTCTGATTTTATTTAGCTTTTCTGTCTATAACCTGTCCGCTCGTTGCCGTTATTTCATTGTGACTTCCTTATGACCGGTCTCCAAAGAGCATTTGTTCCGATCGATGCGCCGAACGACGATTTTCAGTCGCTGTTCGCCACTCATCCGTCACCCATGTGGGTCTAGGATCCCGGCAGCCTTCGCTTTCTGATCGTCAACAACGCCGCGATCGATCTCTATGGCTATTCGCGTCAGGATTATGAGCGCATGACGGTCCTCGATATCAGGCCCGAGCGTGAGTGCAAGCGAATGCTCGAGGCCGTGCAGGCCCCCACGGACATGGAGTGTGCCGAGCGTTGGACACATTTGAAGGCCAATGGTGAAACGCTGGAGGTGCTGACCTATGGACGGGCCGTTCGCTTCGACGGCCGGGACGCGATCCTCGCAATCGTGCAGGACCGGACCGAGGTCAATGCCGCCCAGCGTCAGGTCAACGATACGCGCTCGATGCTCGACAACCTGCCCGTCGGCGTCTTCGTGAAGGATATGGAAGAAGACGGACGCTACATCCTTTTCAACGAAGCGTGCGGTGTAATTGCCGGGCACGACCCTGAAGACATTATCGGCCAGAGTGATCGCATCATTTTCGATGAGAAGCAGATGGCCATCTTTTGCGAGCAGGATTCCAGGGCGCTGGCGCGGGAGCAGCGATCAGCTTTGAAGAGACAATGCAGCGCGCCGATGGGACGCCGCGAATTCTGCGGACTGTCAGGCGTGCACTGCCGGCCCCTGACGGCGGAGCGCCGCGCTACGTGCTCGGCATTTCCCAGGACGTGACCGAGGAGCGATCGGTTGAGGCCCGTCTCGCTTACATGGCAATGCACGATGCGCTGACCGGCCTTCCGAACCGCGCGTCTTTCGCCGATCACATCCAGCGGGAGGCAGCGATCGCCACGGCGGAAAAGCCGTTGGCACTGCTTTACCTTGACTCGACCACTTCAAGCACATCAACGACAGCAAAGGGCATGCCGCGGGCGACGCGCTGCTCTGTCAGGTGGCCGCCCGTTTGATGCAACTGGTGGCCGACGGAGACCTCGTCGCACGCCTCGGCGGCGATGAGTTTGCCCTGCTTCTGCGTCTGGAGCGGCGCGAGAATATTGAGCGCTTTGCCGAACGTCTGCCCAAGTCGCTGTCGGCACCTTTCGATCTCGACGGTGTCAACGAACACGTGACCTGTAGTATCGGCATCGCACTTGCTCCCGACCACGCCAAGGATGACGATGTGCTGATGCGGCATGCGGACCTCGCGCTTTATGCGGCGAAGGAAAGCGGTCGCTCGACCTACCGCTTCTATCTGCAGGAAATGCGCCTGGAAGTAGAGCGCAGGCACATGCTCATGGCCGACCTTCACGAGGCGCTGCTAAAGAGCCAGTTCGAACTTCACTGCCAGCCGATCGTGCAACTTGATGACGACGGCCTTGCGGGTTTCGAAGCGTTGATCCGCTGACGCCATCCCGTCCGAGGTCTGATCCCACCGATGGAATTCATACCCATCGCAGAAGAAACCGGCCTCATCGTTCAGATTGGCGAGTGGGTGTTACGCGAAGCCTGCCGCGTGGCGGCGGGCTGGCCCAATCATTTAAAGATCGCGGTCAATCTCTCCGTGTGCCAGTTCCGGCATACCAGCCTGCTTGCGACTGTTGTCGCCGCACTGGATGAGACCGGCCTGCGTCCAGAGCGCCTGGAAATCGAGATCACCGAATCCGTCTTCCTCGCCGACGTCGAGCAAAGCCTGCCACTCTTGCGGGCATTGAAGGAACTCGGCATCCGCATCGCCATTGACGATTTCGGCACAGGCTATTCGTCCTTCAGCTATTTGCGGGCATTCGCCTTCGACAAGATCAAGCTCGACCGCAGCTTCGTCTCCGGTATCGAAACGGATCCCGGCAATCTGGCCATTGTGCGCGCGGTCGTCGGCATGGGCTCAGGCTTCAATGCAACGACGCTTGCCGAAGGGATCGAGACTGAGGAACAATTGCAGAAGTTGCGTGCCGAAGGCTTTGGCGAGGTGCAAGGTTTCCTGCTTGGCAGGCCGATGCTGCAAGCGGAAGCGGAGGCCTTGATCGAAGGCGGCGCATCCCCCTTGTTCGCTGCGGTCGGCCGTTGAAATCATTGCGTCGCAAGTGCTGGCAGCCTTGTTGCGACGATGTTCCTGTTGCCTCAGCGGGATGAAGTGCCGGCAGGGCCTGACGTTTGTCTGCTGGTCGCCAACGGTCTGGGCATCGTAGCCGGCGCAATTCCGTTCTGGTCCACGGCTTGTGGTGGTTGGCATGCTGTACCTGGCGAACGGCCGGATGGCCACTTCTGGCCTTACGAACCACTTCTTAGTCGCTTCTTCAGGGGCAGCAGCGAGAGGCCGGCGAGCAACGCGAAAACCGCACCAGCGAGGAATGTCATCTGGTGCCCGCCCCAATCCCAAAGCGCACCGGCAAACACGCTTGCGGCAAGGAGGGCGATGCCCGCAACGAGATTGAAGATGCCGAAGGCGGTTCCGCGCAGCTCGGCGGGTGCGGCATCCGCAACGAGGGTCGCCAACAGCCCTTGAGTAAATCCCATGTGAAGACCCCACAGCAATACTCCGATCCCGAGGCCCGCCAGCCCGGGAAGAAACGCAAGGCTGAGGTCGGCGAGAACGAGAAGCCCGAGCCCGACAATCAACAGGGTGATCCGGTCGAGACGATCCGCCATGACGCCCACCGGATAGGCCGAGAACCCATAGGCAATGTTCATGACGATCAGGACGATCGGAACGAACATGACGGGAAGTCCCATTCGCTGGGCGTCGAGGATCAGGAAAGCCTCGCTGAACCGTGCAAGCGTGAAGACCGCAGAGACGGCGACGACCAGCCAGTAGATCGCAGGCAACCGAACGAGCTCCGAGGTTCGGAGCGGTATCCGGGCGCGCCGTTGGTCTGCGTGCGGCGGTTCCTTGACGACAAAGATGATAATTGCGACGGAGCAGAACGCCGGGATGACAGCGATCCAGAACACTGTCGAATAGTGGTTGGCGGTCCACCACATCAAACCCAAAGCCAGCGCTGGCCCGAGGAACGCGCCAACCGTGTCAAGCGACTGACGCAGCCCGAAGCTGGCGCCACGGATCTCCTTTGGGCTGATGTCGGCGATCAGGGCGTCGCGTGGTGCACCTCTGATACCCTTTCCGACGCGGTCCACGAAACGCGCAGCCACCAGCCAGCCCAGCGAAGGTGCCAATGGGAAGATAGGCTTTGTCAACGCAGCCATGCCGTAGCCCAGGGCTACAAGCAGCTTTCGCTTGCCAAGCCAATCGCTCAATGCTCCGGAAAATACCTTGGTGATGGCGGCGGTCGCTTCGGCAATGCCTTCGATCAGGCCGACCGCAAACGCCGAGGTGCCGAGGACGGCAACCATGTAGACCGGCAGGAGAGCGTGGATCATCTCCGAGGAGATGTCCATGAATAGCGAGACGAAGCCGAGAGCCCAGACGCCTTTCGGGATTGCCCGTAGTGCAGCAGGTCTTGAGCCGGCAACGTCGACCATATCGAACTACCTTTCACAACTGCCCGCGACGGGTCTTCTGCTTTCAAAATCTGACGGCGACCTGAAGAGCCGTTACCGGTCCGGAGCGCGCTGACACGTTTCGCGGTTTTCCTCGCGCAGTCTTCGGAGCAGCATTGCTTCCGCCTGGCCGCTGCGGCATCAATCCTTACATCTCAATTGCTTGCCGACATAGCAGGCTGTTGGAAAGTGTTGACATAGCTCATCCACCGTGGATCATATGGCTCATGGGGTCGCGATCACCCCACGAGGCGCCAGCCGAAGAGTCGCGTCCAACAAAGCCGCTAGAACGGAGGACGCGCGATGCCGTCATTTACCGAAATCTCAACCGATAAACTGAACCGCCTCATCGGGACGCCAGGTGCGCCTGCCTTGATCGATGTGCGCAATGACGAGGACTTTTCCGCCGATCCCCGTCTCATTCCCGGATCGGTGCGCAGGCCATTCAAGGATGTGGAGTTGTGGGGCGCTGAAATCCGAAGCCCGGCCGTCATCGTCTGCCACCATGGCGCCAAGCTCAGCCACGGCGTTGCCGCGCATCTTCGGGTCATGGGTGTGCAGGCCGAAACACTCGAAGGCGGGTTCGAGGCATGGATCAAGGCAGGCGGTCTCGCAGTGCCCGAGGATAAGCTGCCGCCTCGCGACGCGAAGGGGAGGACTGTTTGGGTCACTCGTGGCCGCCCGAAGATCGATCGCATCGCGTGCCCCTGGTTGATCCGCCGTTTCGTGGATCCGGCGGCCGTTTTCCTGTTCGTTCCTACCCCTGAGGTGCTGATGGTGGCCGACCGTTTCGGGGCAACAGCTTTCGATATCGAGGACGTCTTCTGGAGCCACCGCGGCGATCGATGCTCCTTTGACGTCATGGTCGAGGAGTTCGCTCTTCAATCCCAGCCGCTCCTCAGGCTGGCGACGATCGTCAGGGCCGCCGACACTGCGAGGCTCGATCTCGCGCCCGAAGCGGCGGGATTGCTGGCGGCCTCGCTCGGACTTTCGCGGATGTTTGCCGACGACCTCGAGCAATTGCAGGCGGGTATGACCTTGTACGATGCCTTCTATCGATGGTGCCGCGATGCGACCGACGAGACACACAATTGGCCCTCTGCGAAAAAAGGAAACTGAGATGGCCAACCTTGTGACGGATACGCCCGCCGACAAGACGGCGGGTCGGACGAGCCACGGCATCCCCTTTGGCGAGGCGTTTCGTGTCTGGCTGCGCGTGGCGGCGTTGAGCTTCGGTGGCCCAGCCGGGCAGATCGCCGTCATGCACAGGATTGTCGTCGACGAAAAGAAGTGGATCGGCGAACATCGGTTTCTGCATGCCCTCAACTACTGCATGCTGTTGCCCGGGCCCGAGGCGCAGCAACTCGCCATCTACATCGGTTGGCTCATGCATAGGACGGCGGGAGGGCTTGTGGCTGGTATCCTTTTCGTCCTGCCCGGCTTCCTGTCCATCCTTGCCCTCAGCTACGTCTACGTGGTGTTTGGAAACCTCGACGCCGTCGAGGGGATGTTCTTCGGCCTCAAGGCCGCCGTGCTTGCGGTCGTTGTGCAAGCCGTCATTCGGATCGGGGGCAGGGCGCTCAGGAATCCCGCGATGGTCGCCATCGCGGCCGCGGCCTTCGTGGGCATCTTTGTTCTTCACGTGCCGTTCCCGCTGATCATTCTGATCGCGGCGATCACAGGTTTCGTGGGTTCGAAGTCCGGCTCGCGGCTTTTCCAGGCCGGCAACGGCCACAAAGCCGCTGCCGGTCACGCCCTTGCAGATGCGGATTCCGCACTTGGCGAGGAAACGCCGATCCATGCGCGGCCGAACCTGGTGTGGTCGCTTAAGATTTCGGCTGTGCTGCTGGCGCTCTGGCTCGGGCCGCTTCTGCTGCTCTATGTTTTTCGCGGCGGCGATGATGTGTTCACGCAGATTGGTGTCTTCTTCAGCAAGATGGCCGTCGTTACCTTTGGCGGCGCATATGCCGTGCTTGCCTATGTCGCGCAGGAGGCGGTGCAGCACTATGGCTGGCTGCGCCCGACGGAGATGCTCGACGGTCTCGGCATGGCCGAGACCACGCCGGGGCCACTGATCATGGTTCTACAATTCGTGGGGTTCATGGGCGCCTATCGCGATCCCGGTAACCTCGATCCGATCACATCAGCGACGCTGGCAGCGATGCTTACGACCTGGGTGACGTTCGTGCCATGCTTCCTCTGGATTTTCCTCGGTGCGCCTTTCATTGAAAAGCTCCGGGGCAATGCGACGCTGGCGAGCGCGATGTCGGCTATCACCGCTGCCGTCGTGGGCGTCATCCTGAACCTCGCCATCTGGTTCGGTCTGCACTTCCTGTTTACCGAGACCAGCATCCACCGGTTTGGTCCTATTTGGATCGAGCTGCCCGTATGGTCGTCGCTGGCCCTGCCGTCGCTCGTTCTTAGCGTCGCCGCCGCCATTGCAATCTTCCGGTTCAGAATGTCGGTTATTCCGACGCTGCTCGCATGTGCAGTGGCCGGAATGGCCTGGAGGCTGTTCGGGACACTCTGAAGCGATTGCGGGGGGAATCCGCTTTCGGAGATGCCCGCAAATTGTCCGCCTCTTGCGCCGGAACCCAATCCTTTCTATATCCTCGCCAACGAAAGTCCGGCGGCCGATCCCGCGCGGACACCTGAAATCCGCCGGCTCTGATGGGCGGATTGCAACAAGCTTAGAATTGGCAGCCACCCGTGAACACACTGGATTTTGACAAGAAGCCGGAAGATACCCGCGTTGTCGTCGCCATGTCCGGCGGCGTTGACAGCTCCGTGGTGGCAGGCATTCTCAAACGTCAGGGCTATGACGTGATCGGCATCACGCTGCAGCTTTACGACCACGGTGCGGCCGTTCACCGCGCCGGTTCCTGCTGTGCCGGCCAGGATATTGACGATGCCCGTCGCGTTTGCGAGACGCTCGGCATCCCGCACTATGTCTTGGACTACGAGAAGCGGTTCCGCGACACGGTGATCAACCCCTTCATGGAAAGCTATGTGGCCGGAGAGACGCCAATCCCCTGCGTCTCGTGCAATCAGACCGTCAAGTTCGCGGATCTCCTGGCAACCGCCAAGGAGCTCGGCGCCGACGCACTGGCGACCGGTCACTACATTCGCTCGCGGCCCAATCCGGCTCCCGGCAATCCCGGTCGCCGCGCGCTTTATCGCCCGGCCGATGCCGATCGCGACCAAAGCTACTTCCTGTTCGCGACGACACAGGAGCAGATCGATTATCTGCGCTTCCCGCTTGGCGGTCTGCCCAAGGCCGAAACCCGCAAGCTTGCCGAAGAAATGGGTCTGGTGGTCGCCAAGAAGGCTGACAGCCAGGACATCTGTTTCGTGCCGCAGGGCAAATACTCCGACATCATCAACAAGCTGAAGCCGAATGCGGCCCTCGCCGGCGAGATCGTCCACCTCGACGGCCGCGTGCTGGGCCAGCATGAAGGCATCCTGCATTACACCATCGGCCAGCGCCGCGGCATCGGGATTGCCACCGGCGAGCCGCTCTACGTCGTCTATCTCGATGCTCGCTCGCGTCGGGTTATCGTCGGGCCGAAAGAAGCGCTGGAAACGCACCGTGTCTATCTGCGCGATGTCAACTGGCTGGGCGACGAGCCGCTTGCCGAGGCGGCCTCTGGCGAGGGCTTCGCTTGCTTTGCCAAGGTCCGCTCGACGCGTGCACCGACACCCGCTGTCCTGCATGCCGATGCGACCGGTATCTATGTCGACCTCGCAATCGGGGAAGCCGGCGTTGCGCCGGGCCAGGCCTGTGCACTCTATTCGGCGCCCGGCGACGACGCGCGGGTTTATGGTGGTGGTTTCATCGAACGCTCTGAGCGCGAACCGGCGGCGGAAGCCTCGCTAAAGGCGCTGCTGGCCAGCCCAGTCGCAGCCTGAAAAAGCCCGTGGTATTTTCTCGATCATGCGCTTGACATAAAGCCGAGGCGCACCTTATAAGCCGCTCATCCCACGGGCCTCCGCATCGCGAACGGCACCGTTGACCAGTGGCGGAGTAGCTCAGTAGGTCAGAGCAGAGGAATCATAATCCTTGTGTCGGGGGTTCAAATCCCTCCTCCGCTACCATTAAAACAGTGTCCACCCGGCAGAAATATCCTGCAGCAGCAGGCCCGCTTCGATGCATTCGTCAGCGAATTCAATACCGAACGGCCGCATGAAGCCCTGGCGATGAAGGTGCCGGTCGATCTCTACACGCCATCGGCGCGCCGATATAACGGGCTACCGGAGATCGATTATCCGTTCCACGACCGTGACGCACTGGTGACCAATTGCGGCCGCATCTGCATGCACCGCAAGAAGATCAATATCTCCACCGTGCTGGCCGGACAGAAACTCGGCATCAAGGAAGTCGACGACGGTATTTGGCTCGTCAGCTTCATGCACTATGATCTCGGATATATCGACCTGGAGCAGAGGACCTTGCAAACCATCGACAACCCGTTCGGCACGAGCTTGTCACCCATGTCTTAGACCGTATGTTCGCGGGGTGAGCATGGCCCGCCCCCGCGGTAAGCTAAATTCGGGGGTTGCTCTGGATTGGCCGGAGCCTTGCCCCATGCTTAGCGAGGGCGAACCATGAAAGAGGATAGCGCAATTTTCATT
>NZ_LOKY01000021.1:0-46396 GCF_002211315.1 Rhizobium sp. R693
GCAACCAATCAGCATCTCAGCCAATCTTAAAAGAAACCTTAGAGCGAAGGACTTCGTCGCCAGCAGCGCCGCCGCCCTCGTCAGTGATCGGGCTTATAGACCCTGCCCCTTTTCTAAGTCAACACCGCCAAACAAAGTTTTTTGACATTTTTGTAACAGATTGAAATGAAAGAGGGATTTTCAAGAGTGGGTGCTTTGGCCGCGGAACCGCGCCCAGGCAGCCCTCGAGATTCCTTTATCAAACGGTCAAAATTCGGTGTTCCCGCCGTTTTTAGTCCGACCCAGACTGCGCAAAAGCGGTGTTTGAGGGTTGAAACCCGGCGAAAGAGGATCATTTGCCCCCTACGGCATCAAATCGCCCGGAACCTAACGCAGCTCTCTCGTGTTCTCGTTCGTGTAAAAGAAAGGAGAAAGGACATGGCTGCCAATACCGACGACATCAGAGCGTCCGTCAGCAAGGACATCGCTTCCCTCCAGCAGGAGGTGTCGCGCCTGCAGAAAATGATCTCGGCGCAGGGTGCTGAAGCCTACTATGAAGTGCGCGACCGTGCCGGCAAGGCATATGAAGATGCCCTCCCCCGCGCGAAGGGCGCCGTCGCCCATATCCGGGCAGAGGGCATGGCCGCGGCAGGTGCCGCCCGCGAGCACGCGGCTGCGACGACGACCGCGCTGGCGCTCGCCGGTGCGATCGGTTTTCTAGCCGGCTATCTCTTGAGCGGCAGCCAGCAGCCGCCACACCACTGGTGGCGCTGATACAGCTCCGGCGGAAACCCTCCGCTTTTATCGCGAGCCGCCTGATCCGAACGTCAATGCGGCTCGTAATACTTTGGTCTTAGAAAAACCAAGTTTAGTCGTTATGGCTGCGGCCAAAATGGGCGGGAGTACTATTCATGGAGAACCAGAAAGCGCATTTTATAGTCGAAGTCAGTGTTGATGGGGTCAACGGCCGCAAGGCAGTCGGTATCATGAACATGCGCCAAGCCCTTGAATTGCCTGAATTGCCTTGCCTGGCCTATACCCATCCGGACCCCGCCAAAGCAGCCGCGGGTGTCGTTATCAGCCGGCAGGAACTCGCCGGCTTCATGGCTTGCCACTAGGGCTTGCCGATCTCTCCCCGAATATGTGACGGCGCACAAAGCGCCGTCTGGCTTCTTGAGCTTCTTTGCTCTCCCCACCTTGAGCGTCTCATTTTTCCCCGCGTTTTGTCCGCGACTTGCTGGCATCGGGAAAGTGTTCGTGTCAGAACCTGCTCAACGGAACTGACGGGATGGAACAGAGTGAGGCAACGGCGCTCACCTCAGAGATCGCGCGAGCGCGCGAGACCGAACGGCGAAACGCCCAGCAAGCGGGTAACCCTGCCGCGTGCGCTGTCAAAGCTCGGCCATTGCTCGCGGACGCAGGCTGAACGGCTGATCCTGGAAGGTCGCGTCTCGGTCGATGGCCGCAAAGTCACCGACATCTCCGCATGGATAGACCTGGCATCGGCCAAGATCCGCGTCGACGGCACGGATGTGATCGCCGAGGCGAAGATCTACCTGATGCTGAACAAGCCGCGAGGGCTGGTAACGACGCGTGATGATCCGGAAGGCCGGCCAACCGTCTACGACTGTCTCAACGACTTTCAAGCGCCACATCTCTCGCCGGTCGGGCGATTGGACAAGGCGAGCGAGGGCTTGCTGCTCTTTACCAACGATACCCTCTTCGCCCAAGCACTGCTTGATCCCCTCACCCATGTCACCAAGACCTACCATGTCCAGGTCAACCGGATCATGGACAGCGAGATGCTGGCTGCGATGACTTATGGCGTCCGCCACGATGGCGAAGTCCTGAAGGCAACATCCGCGACGCTATTGAGGAGCGGCGACAAGAACGCCTGGATCGAGGTCGAACTCGATGAAGGCCGCAATCGCCAGATCCGCCGCATGCTGGAAGCGCTTGGTGTCGAATGCCTTCGCCTCGTGCGGGTTGCGATCGGTGGCCTGGCGCTCGGTGAGCTGCCGAAGGGCGCAGTGCGCGCGTTGACGGATGCGGAATTGAAGGAACTGCGCCGGAGCGCAGGTGTGGAAACGGCAAGACGGAATTGAGTGCATGACGGAACTGGCTGCGCACGAGTTTTGGCAGGAGATCCACACCGCGGGCACCTTTGAGCGCGATGGCGATTTCTCGACATCCTATGTCGCCGAGCTGGACGACGGGCGGCAGCTTCGCCTGCCCGTACGCATACTGGCAGACGGACAAGACGCACTGGCCTCTCTGATCATCAATCAGGCAAGCTTCGAGGTTCTCGATGTACTGGCTCGATCTCTGGCCGAGAGGCTCAAGCTTTTCCAGGTTGAGGTTGTCGCCGGTCTGCCGACACTTGGGCTGACGCTTGCCGCTGCAGTAGCGCAGAAACTGGGGCACACACGATATGTGCCGCTCGGGACGTCCCGAAAATTCTGGTACCGCGACGACCTGTCCGTGGCGCTCTCGTCGATTACCACCCCCACCAAGCAGAAGCGTCTCTATATAGATCCCCGCATGCTGCCGCTCCTGGAGGGGCGACGCGTGGCCCTGATTGACGATGTCATTTCCAGCGGTACCTCGATCGTTTCCGGGCTGCGGCTTCTTGCCGGCTGCGGCATCGAGCCTGTTGCGATCGGTGCCGCGATGCTGCAGTCACGCCGCTGGTGCGAGACCCTTGATGCTGCCGGATTGCAATGGCGGGAAAGAACAGTGGGCGTGTTTTCCACCCCGATGCTGGAGATGACCGAGACCGGCACCTGGCGCCGGTCTGCGGTCTGAGCGCAAGGTCGGCATGGAGCGCGGATTGCGACATTTCGCTCTATACAGCGCGAGCCGAACCGCTACAGTCTCGCGATGGACTGAGGTTTGGGGCAAACCATGACGTTCGAGCAAGCATCCTTGCTGATCCTCCTGCTCGCGATGCTGATCCTGTTTTCATTGGAGCGCTTCCGTATCGAGGTGGTTGCAATCGCTGGACTGCTCGCCGGCTATGCCCTTCACCTTTATTCCGCCGAACAGGTCTTCTCCGGCTTTGCCAGTCCTGTCGTTGTCACCGTCGTCGAGATTCTGCTCATCGTTCAAGTCCTTGCACGGGCGCAACTTTTCGATCAGCTCGCAGACTTTTTTGTACGGGCCAGGTTTTCCGATATCGCGGTCATCGCCACATTGTCGGGCGCGACCGGCTTTATCTCAATATTCATGAACGACATCGGCGCGTTTTCAATCGCCTTGCCGGCAACGCTGCGCGTGAGTGACGCGCTCGCGATCCCCAAACGACAGTTGATTATGCCAATCTCCTTTGCTGCGCTCTTGGGCGGGATCGTATCGCTGATCGGCACGCCAGCGAACATGCTCGTCAGCAACGCCTGGGCAGAGGCAAACGGCACCGGCTTTCGACTTTTCGACTTTGCCTATGTCGGTCTGCCGGTCGCCATCGTCGGCATCGTCATGACCGCATGGCTCGCGCCGTGGCTATTTCCGAAGACAGACGGAGAGGCGCTTTCCGCCGCACCTGTCTCCCCACCGAGACGACGGATCACGGAACGACATATCCCTGCGGGCTCCTTGCTAATCGGTGCCCGGCTCTCAGACTTGCCGGGCCGATTCTCGCTGCAGCCGCACACGCTCGTTCGCGACGACAAATTCATCTTTGGCACGCCCGACAAACTGGTTGTCGAGGCGGGTGACCTGCTGTTGGTCGAGGCGGACGAGACCGTATTTGACGGGCTTCAAGCATCCGGAACTTTGCTTCCGCAGCGAGATCCGAGCGCAGCCACTGCCGGCCCGGATTATGTCGAGGCCGTCGTCATGCCGGAAAGCACGTTGGTCGGCTCGCGACTGCGTTCGCTTGAGGTGTTCAGCAGCCGTGATGTCACGATCTCAGCCCTCTCCATGCGCTCACCGCGGATAGAAGGGCGCTTTGGCGATTTGCAGCTGTCGATTGGTGACATTCTGGTGTTGGAAGGCGAACAACGGGCGATCGCTGAAGCGCTTGAGGAGTGCGAGTGTCTGCCGCTGGCGTCGCAGCCGCCATCCCGAATGTCGGCATCATCTTGGCAGCCCTTTGCCATTTTCGCTGCAGGCGTCGCCACGACGGCCTTCGACCTCGTCACGCCTGACATTGCGTTTGCGGGCGTCGTGCTTGTCCTGGCACTCCTTGGTTACCTGAACATCCGCCAGGCAATGGCCGACCTCAACTGGCCAATTATTATCATGCTTAGCGCGATGATCCCGATCGGTTCCGCAGTCGCGACAACAGGCACCGCCCAGGTCATCGCGGCAGCGCTCGGTTCCATGGTGTCGTTGACCGAACCGACCGTGGGGGTCGCGCTTGTTCTATTTCTGTCGATGCTACTGACGCCTTTTGTCAACAACGCGACAGTCGCGATCGTGATGAGCCCCATCGCCGTCGCCTTCGCAGCAACCGGGCATCACTCTCCATCTACCTATCTGATCGCCGTCGCAGCAGGCGCCTCGCTGGATTTTCTGACACCCTTCGGCCACCACAACAATACTTTGGCCATGGGGATCGGAAGCTACCGCTTCAGTGACTTTCTGAAAGCCGGCGCACCGCTGACAGTGTTGAGCTATGGCCTTACCCTGATTCTTGTCTATCTCTTCTGGCTTTAGGAGCGGGTTTGCTTGACATCCCCGATGATGGAACTAGAGCAGGGGAAACTTCACGATCAATGCAGAAGGATGGTCGAGCCCGTGCGAATCCTCTCCGAAGCCCATTTCCCAGAGCTCCCAAATTATTACCGTGGCAAGGTTCGCGAGAACTATGACCTGCCGGACGGCCGCCGCATCATCATCAGCACAGACAGACTGAGCGCCTTCGACCGGATCCTCACCTGCATTCCCTACAAGGGCCAGGTCCTCACGCAGACGGCACGCTATTGGTTCGAGGCGACCAAGGACATCTGCCCCAATCACGTTCTCGACTATCCCGATCCGAACGTTGTCATCGGCAAGCGTCTCGATATCCTGCCCGTCGAGATCGTCGTTCGCGGTTACCTCGCCGGCACGACGGGAACCTCGATCCTCACTCTTTATAAGAAGGGTGAGCGCGAGATGTACGGCATGCAACTGCCGGACGGGATGCGCGACAACCAGAAACTTCCAACGGCGGTCATTACGCCCACCAGCAAGGAATTCGACGGCGGCCACGATGAGCCGCTGACGCCTGCCGAAATCATCGAACGCGGACTCTTGACCAAGGCGCAATGGGATACGCTTTCGCGTTACGCGCTGGCACTTTTCGCGCGCGGCCAGGAACTCGCGGCCCAGCGGGGGCTCATCCTCGTGGACACCAAATACGAGTTTGGCACGGACGAGAATGGCAACATCATTCTCGCGGACGAAATTCACACACCTGACAGCAGCCGCTACTGGCTCGCCGACAGCTACCAGCCAAGTTTCGAGGCAGGAACGCGCCCGACAAGCTTCGATAAGGACTTTGTTCGCGCTTGGGTCGCGGAGCGCTGCGATCCTTATAAGGACGAAATCCCAGAAATTCCCGTCGAGTTGATCCAACAGACCTCTGAGGTCTACATCAAGGCCTACGAGAGCATCACGGCGAAAAAGTTCGTTCCGGATGACAGCGGAGCAACGCCGGTCGAGCGCATCCGCAAAAATCTCTCCGCCTACTTCACTTAAGGTCGCCGGACAGGAAGCCTGCAACATTGGCTTGCAGGCTTTCAGTCGTTGGCGCTAGCATTCGCAAAACTAGGTGCCGGCCTCGGGCCGGCGGGGGAATGGATGGCACGTAGGCCAAGACGCAAGGCCGAAGAGACTCGCGAAGACATTCTGTCCATGGCAGAATTGTTGTTCCGCCAACGCGGTTTCGTCGCCGTTTCGATTGCCGACATTGCCGCCTCGCTCGGCATGTCGCCTGCCAACGTCTTCAAACATTTCCGTTCGAAAACCGCCCTCGTCGATGCGATCGCGGAACGCCATCTGGGTGACGTAGCAGATCGCTTCGCCGCCTTTGACGATGAGTTGCCGCCAAACGAGCAGCTGCTGCGCTTCGTGTTGCGCCTGCTCGACAGCCACCTGCAGGACATCCAGCAGAACCCCTACATCTTTGAAATGGTCCTGATGACGGTGCAGGCCAAGTTTGAGGCCGGCAATCGATACAGGGAGCGCATCATTCGGAAGCTGGACGAGATCATACGGGTGGGCATTGCCGAGGGGCGCTACCACTGCAGCAGCCCCGAAGATGCCGCCGGTACCGTTGCCGATGTCCTGGCGAGCGTCCTACATCCGGTTCTGATCGCCCGTGATGACAAGGACACACTTGTCCACCGCGCACAGCAGATCGTCATTTTCGTCGATGCCGCACTGCAAAATAGCGCTTGCTAAGTGACGATTCATAACTTACGTCACTTCGTGAAGTCTTTCTTAAATTCGGATCAGTGGCATTTGATTCTGGATCGATGAACGGCCTCGTTGTTGATGAAGGTCATCGGTTCGGACGCCACCGCACAAGGAATTCCATAATGATACGGCGCATCTTCCTCGTTTCTACCGCTCTTGCCATCGGCGGCGTGCTTGCCGCGTGCAGCGACAGCGGTAACAAGCAGGGCGCGGCCGGTGCAACAGGTGCAGCCGCTCAGCAGGCCGCCCCGGTTGGCGTCATATCGCTGGCAAAGGCGAGCTTCCCCGTCACCACGATCCTGCCGGGCCGCGCCGAAGCTTCGCAGATTGCCGACATTCGCCCGCAGGTGAGCGGCATCATCGAGGAGATCCCCTTCAAGGAAGGTGGCGAAGTCAAGAAGGGTGACGTTCTTTATCAGATCGAAGATGCCCCCTATCTGGCAACCGCTGCGCAGGCGCGCGCCGCCATCGCCAAGGCAGAAGCCAGCGTTCCGAGCGCGCAGAGCAATTTCGATCGCTATCAGCGCCTTGTCGGCTCAGGCGCGACGCAGATCGAGCTTGAGACGGCGCGCACCAACCTTCTGCAAGCGCAGGCCGAGGTCGAATCCGCAAAGGCGGCCCTGACCGCCGCCGAAATCGATGTCGACCACACGAAGATCATTGCACCATTCGATGGCGTAATCGACCAGACGGCATATAACGTTGGCAACGTCGTCGCGGCCAACCAGACGACGGCGCTCACGACCGTACGTCAGCTCGATCCCGTCTATATCCTGCTGACGGAGTCGAGTACCAACCTGCTACGGCTTCGCGACGCGATCAGAAGCGGAGAAGTCAAGGGCAATGCCGGCAACGCCGCCTTCCGTCTGATCCTGGAGAACGGCAAGGAATATGACCAGAAGGGCACGCTCGACATGTCGAAGTCCGTGGTCAGCGAGACGACCGGCACCTTTATTATCCGCGTGCGTTTCCCAAATCCCGACCATGTTATCCTGCCCGGCATGTACGTGCGCGCGACGCTCGAGCTCGGCGCAGAGGTCGGCTACGCGCTGCCGCAGCTTGCCACCAGCCGAAATGCAAATGGCGAGCTGACCGCGCAGTTCGTCTCCGCCGATGGCAAGGTCGAAACCCGCATCTTCGAAAATGCATCGCCTTCCAACAACGCATGGCTCGTGACCGACGGCATCAACGACGGCGACCAGCTGATCGTCAGCGGCCTGCAGTCGATTACGGCAGGCATGCCCGTTAAGCCAATGCCTATGAAAATCAATGATAAGGGCATCGTTGTGCCTGCTGATCAGGCCGCATCCGGTGAAGCACAGAAGCCCGCCGCGAAGTAATCGCGACGAACCGTGATCAGAGCCGCACAGGAACAGTAAGCCAATGGCCAAGTTTTTCATCCGACGCCCGATCTTTGCTTGGGTCATCGCGATCACGATCATGCTCGCGGGCTTGCTCGCAATCTTCACGCTGTCGATTTCGCAATACCCTGATATCGCGCCGACCACCGTGCGCATCAACGCGACCTATCGCGGGGCGAGCGCCGAAACCGTCGAAAAATCGGTGACGACCATCATCGAAGACGGCATGACCGGCCTCGACGACCTGACCTATATGACGTCGACCTCGTCGACCGGGTCTGCCAGCATCTCTCTGACGTTCGGCACCAGCGCCGACCCCGACATCGCGCAGGTTCAGGTCCAGAACAAGCTCCAGCTAGTCCAGTCCCAGCTGCCGAGCGACGTCATTGATGCCGGTATCAGCGTCACCCGCTCGACCTCGAGCATCCTGCTCGTCGGCTCACTCGTTTCGACAGACGGCAAGCGCAATTCCGTGGACCTCGGCAACATAATGTCGACGTCCATCGAAGATCAGATCCAGCGGCTGGAAGGCGTTGGCAGCATCAACATCTTCGGCTCCGGTTACGCCATGCGCGTCTGGCTCGATCCGTACAAGCTGCTCAAATACCAGCTTACAACCGGCGACGTTACCTCCGCAATCGAAGCGCAGAACACCCAGGTTTCAGTCGGATCGCTCGGGGCGCAGCCGTCAGTCGACGGTCAGCAGCTCAACGTGACCATCACCGCACAGAGCCAGCTCACCACCGTTTCCGACTTCGAGCACATCATTCTAAAGGTTGAAAAGGACGGTTCCACCGTCCGCCTCAGCGACGTAGCTCGCATCGAGATTGGCCAGGAAAGTTACGGCGGCTCCTCCCGCTACAACGGCCAGCCGTCGAGCGGCTTTGCCGTCAACCTCGCCATCGGCGCCAACGCCATCGATACGGCCGCCCGTGTGCGTTCAGCCCTCGACACGATCGGTCGCGGCCTGCCGGAAGGCGTGGAAATCACCTATCCGTACGACACGACACCGTTCGTCGAACTGTCGATCGAGAAGGTCGTTCACACGCTGATCGAAGCCATCGTTCTCGTCTTCATCGTATTGCTGGTCTTTCTGCAGAACCTTCGGGCGACGCTTATTCCAACAATCGCCGTGCCGGTGGTACTGCTGGGGACGTTCGGCATTCTCGCCATGGCTGGTTATTCGATCAACACGCTGACGATGTTCGCCATGGTCCTCGCGATCGGCCTTCTCGTCGACGACGCGATCGTCGTCGTCGAAAATGTCGAGCGCATCATGACGGAAGAGAAGCTGTCACCGCTGGAGGCGACAGAGAAGTCGATGGGCGAAATTACCGGCGCTATCGTTGGTATCGCGCTCGTCCTTACCGCCGTGTTCATCCCGATGGCGTTCTTTGGCGGTTCGACCGGCATTATCTATCGCCAGTTCTCCGTAACGATCGTCTCCGCGATGCTGCTTTCGGCCCTGGTCGCGATCGTCCTGACGCCGGCACTTTGCGCGACCATGCTGAAGCCGGTGACCGAACACAAGAAGCACCGGATCGGTGACTGGTTCAACCGTAACTTCACGCGCTCTACCAACGGCTATGTCCGGAGCATCGGCTATCTGCTGAAGCGGCCGATCCGTGTCATGCTGGTCTTCCTCCTGATCGGCGTCGGCTGCGCCTACTTGTTCAATCGCCTGCCAAGCTCCTTCCTTCCGCAGGAAGACCAGGGTGTGTTGCTGACGATCGTCACAACGCCTCCCGGCTCGACGACGCAGCAGACCCAGGCCGTCGTCGAAAAGGTCGAGAACTACTACCGCGAGAACGAGAAGGACGCCGTGCAGTCCGTCTTTGGCGCCCTTGGCTTTGGCTTCAACGGTTCTGGCCAGAACAGCGCCATCGTTTTCACGAAGCTCAAGGATTTCTCTGAGCGTACGGATCCGAACCTGCATGCGCAGGCTGTCGTGACGCGGGCGCTGAAGACCTTCTTCACCTTCCGTGAAGCCCAGGTCTTCGCGCTGCTGCCGCCCGCGATCCAGGGTCTCGGCGTCTCGAGCGGCTTTTCCATGTATCTCGTCGACACCGGCGGTCATGGCACCGACGCTCTGGACGCTGCTTCGAAGCGCTTGATCCAGGCCGCAAACTCCAGCGGCAAGGTCGTTGCACTGCGCAGCAACAACAAGGAAGTCGAGCCGCAGATGAAGATCGTCATCGACCAGGAGAAGATCGGCGCGATGGGCGTCGATATCTCCGCGGTCAACTCGATGCTTTCGGTCATCTTTACCGGCCGCGACGTCAATGACTTCACGCTGAATGGCGAGATCAAACCGGTCTACGTACAAGGTGACGCGCCGTTCCGCATGCAGCCGGATGATCTCGATCACTGGTATGCCCGTAACTCGAGCGGCGAAATGGTCCCCTTCTCTGCTTTCACCCGCACCGAATGGGTCAAGGGCGCCCCGACGCTGGCCCGCTTCAACGCAGTGAGCGCCATCCCGCTCGACGGCGCATCGGCGCCGGGCGTGAGTTCGGGTGACGCCATGAACGAAATGGAAGCTTTGACGGAACAGCTGGGCGGCGGCTATACCGTCGCCTGGCAGGGTATCTCCTACCAGGAGCGCCTGTCGGGTTCGCAGGCACCGATGCTTTATGCGATCTCCGTCCTCGTCGTCTTCCTTTGCCTTGCGGCGCTTTACGAGAGCTGGTCGATCCCGTTCTCGGTCATCATGGCCGTGCCGGTCGGTGTTCTCGGCGCCCTTGCCGCTGCAACGCTCTTCGGCCAGGCGAATGACGTCTACTTCAAGGTCGGCCTGCTCACAACCATAGGTCTCGCGGCGAAAAACGCGATCCTGATCGTGGAATTTGCGAAGGACCGAATGGAAACAGGCATGGGACTATTCGAGGCGACTCTTGAGGCGGCGCGCCTGCGTCTGCGCCCGATTATCATGACATCGCTTGCCTTCATTCTGGGTGTCGTGCCGCTGGCAATCGCAACCGGAGCAGGTTCTGCGGCGCAGAACGCAATCGGTATTGGTGTGCTCGGCGGCATGCTTGCAGCGACCGCTCTCGGCATTTTCTTCGTGCCCTCGTTCTTCGTTGTGATCCGCCGCGTCTTCTCGCGGGCCCAAAAATGAAGCGTGAGTGTTGTATAAATGCACTGTGAGAAAATGAGACTCGTTGTTACATTGCCGCCAACTGCTTCGGGATGGTGTTTCTCGTACGAGCGAAGCGCGGCCGATAGCGAAGCCATGAAGGCTTCTGACAAGAATAGATTTGGTCGAGTTACAGGAAGATTTTAATGGCATCTTTTCGCTTTGCCTCTCCGGCGCTTCTGCTTTTGCTCGCGGGCTGTGTCAGCGGCCCGGATCATGTACCTCCGGAGATGCCGCTTCCGGCGAAGTTCAGCGAGGGCGGCGCCAAGGACATTGGCGACGTGTCGACGGCGGCCTGGTGGACGGCTTATCGTGATACCAAACTGAACGGTCTGGTGGGCCAGGGGCTGAACGAGAACCTCTCGGTGCTGCAAGCGCTGGAACGCATCAATGCGGCCGCTGGCGACGTCACCGTAGCCGGCGCCGGTTCGCTGCCGAGCCTGCTGGTCGGCGCCAGCCAGACCACGAGCGGCAAGATGGGCGAGCTAAGCGCCTCTGGCGGCGCCACTAACGTCAGTGCCGGCGAAGCCAACGTCTCCTGGCTGCTCGATCTGTTCGGCCAGTACCGCCGCGCCAAGGAAAGCGCCCAGGCAAGCCTCGATGCCGCCTATTCCAGCGCCGACGTCGCCAAGCTCACCTATCTGCAGGATCTGGTGAACTCCTACATCGACCTGCGCTTCTACCAGGAGCGTCTGGCACTGTCGCGCGCCAACCTGAAGTCGCGCCAGGAAACCTACGAGCTGACCAAGTTCCAGCTCGAGGCCGGTGCTGCCTCACGCCTCGACGTCGTCCAGGCCGAAGGTCTGGTACAGTCGACGCAGGCTGAAATCCCCGGCCTGGAAACCAATATCCGCGTTGCCGCGCACCACATCGCCACGCTGCTTGGCCAGCCAGCCGGATCGCTGCTCGGCGAACTCTTGAAGGGTGCGCCGCAGCCGATCTTCCGCGGTGGCATCGCCTCGGGCGTCCCGGCTGACCTGATCCGCAACCGGCCCGACATTCGCGTCGCCGAGCGCAATCTCGCCGCCGCCACCGCTAACATCGGCGTTGCGATTTCGCAGCTTTACCCGACGATCACCCTGTCGGGTTCGATCTCGCCGACCTACACCAAGGTGGCCGGCGTCTCCGGCGGCAGCCTGACCAGTTGGTCCTTCGGCCCGACGCTGACGCTGCCGATTTTCGATGGCGGCCGCCTGCGCGCCAATGTCGATATCGCCAAGTCGGATGCCAAGACGCAGTATCTCGCCTGGAAGTCAACGGTGCTGGACGCCGTCGAAGAGGTCGAGAACGCGCTCACTGCGGTGCGCCGCGATGCCCAGACTGTGGAAGCGCTGCGCGCCCAGGTGAAGACGACGCAGGAAACCTTGGAGCTGTCGACCGCCAGCTACAAGGACGGCGCCTCTTCGCTCCTCGACGTGCTTGACGCGCAGCGCCAAGTGTCGCTCGCTCAGGCAAGTCTCGCCGCCTCCATCCAGCAGATGGCCAAGGACTACGTCTCGCTCAACGTCGCCATCGGCGGCGGCTACAATCCGGGCGCTCCCAAGACCACCGCGCCCCCCAAGGCAAGCTGAGCGACATGAGACAAGAAGCCCCGCTTTTGCGGGGCTTTTTTATTACTGTCACCGCTTCAATGCGGATAAGTGACCACGGTGGCAACTTTGGATTCGACAAGGTCAATGGCCTGATATACGCAATGATTAAACGATTAATCTACGCACGTCGGAAACCATGCCTCCAGCACGACCTGGACCGAATCTGAGCAGGATTGCAACGTCGCTTGGCGTCTCCGTCGCGACGGTGTCCAATGCGCTGTCAGGCAAGGGCCGTGTTTCCGAGCAGCTGGCGGAGAGGATCAAGGAACATGCGGCCGAACTCGGCTATGTTCCAAGCCAAGCCGGTCGCGCGCTGCGGACTGGTCGCAGCGGCGTCCTTGGGCTTGTTCTGCCAGATATCGCCAACCCGCTCTTCCCCAAGCTCGCGCAGGCCATCGAATTCGCCGCAAGCGCTGCCGGCTATGGCGTCCTGATCGCCGACTCCCGAGGCGACGTTACCACCCAGACCGAGGCGATCAATCGGCTGATCGAGCGCGGCGTCGAAGGCATGGTGATCGTACCGCGCCGCGCGACTCGAATTTCCGCCGCCGCCTGTCCGGTTGCTGTCATCGATACGGCCTCCACACCAGGCAACACGGTTGCTGCCGATCACATGCAAGGCGGCTGGGTGATCGCCAAACATTTGGCCGAGCTTGGACACCGACGTATCCTCATCATCGGCAATAATCCCGGTTCGAACGTGCAGAATGACCGAGCAAGCGGAATCCGTTCGGGTCTCCGTGCCGGGATGAGTTCTGCAACCCTCTGGATCGAGACGTTAGAGCGACAAAACGGCAGCGGATGCAGCCTCGGCCTCGCTGAGAAGGTGCGTGAGGGCTTTACGGCGTTTGCGGCGCTCTCCGACCTGCAAGCGCTGCGAGCCCTCACCGAATTGCAGCGAGACGGCATCGACGTGCCCGACATGGCAAGCGTTACCGGCTTCGATGACCTCATCTGGTCACCGGTCATCACCCCGCCATTGACCACGGTGGCGATGGACATGCACACGATCGCGGAAATTGCCATCTCGTCATTGCTGCGGACCATACAGACGCGCGGTAGCCGCGAGGGCGTGCTTGTTGCATCCGAGACCGACCGCGTTCCGATGCAATTGATCGTTCGCCAGTCCTCCGGACCGGCGGACCCGACAAGAATATCCTGACAGACGGAGAACAGCTGACATGAAGAATGCCCTTATCGCTGCGGCCGCGCTATTGGTGCTGTCGCCCCTCGCCGCAAAGGCAGAGGAGAAGACGCTGACGATTTCCGTCTATGCCTTCGCTCAGGATGACTTCAAGACCATCGTCTACGCCCCCTTCGAGGCGAAGTGCGGCTGCAAGCTGGTCGTCGAGACCGGCAACAGCGTCGAGCGTCTTGCCAAGATGGAGGCCAACAGGGCGAACCCCGTCATCGACATGGCAGTTGTCTCCATGGCCGATGCCCTGGCGGCCACCCGCAAGGATCTGATCGATAAGGTCGACACCTCGAAGCTCTCCAACTTCGGCAAGCTTTACGACCTCGCCAAGGACCCGAACGGCGACGGCATGAGCGTCGGCTACACCTTCTACGCCACCTCGATCGCCTATCGCTCCGACAAGATGAAGATCGAGTCCTGGGCCGACCTGTTGAAGCCGGAATATGTCGGCCACGTCGCCTTCCCGAACGTCACCACCAACCAGGGTCCGCCAGCGCTCTACATGCTCGGCCAGGCACTCGGCAACGACAGCCCGGATCTGAAGGCGCCGATCGAGGCGCTGGGCGAGAAGAAGGACGAGGTTGTCACCTTCTACGAGAAGTCCTCGCAGCTCGTGCAGCTGATGCAGCAGGAGGAAATCTGGGCGGCTCCGATCGGTCGCTTCTCCTGGGCGGGCTTCACCAAGCTCGACGTTCCCGTCGCATGGGCAACGCCCAAGGAAGGCCAGACCGGCGGCATGAACGTCATGGTCGTGACCAAGGGCTCGAAGAACCGCGATCTAGCCCTGCAGTTCATGGATTTCTGGCTCTCCACTGAAATCCAGACGAAGCTTGCTGAAAAGCTGGTCGACAGCCCGGCAAATAAAGAGGTCAAGCTCTCCGAGGAAGCCGCCAACAACCTGACCTATGGCGAAGAAACCGCCAAGAGCTTGAAGCTCATCCCCTCCGCAGCCGCGCTCGACAACCGCGCCGCCTGGCTGAAGGAATGGAACGAGAAGGTCGGCCAGTAATCTCCAGGCCGGCTCGGCAATTTGTCGGAGCCAGCCCTTCCATCCGTCGAAAGTCGCTTCATGTTTCAGAACCGCGCAGAAGCCCTGGCGCTTGCCCTGCCTGCAGCAGTTTTTGCCGTGCTGGTCTTCCTGCTGCCCGTCGTCATCCTTCTCTCCGAAGGATTCCACATCGATGGCAGCTGGACGCTTGGTGCCTACACCGGCTTCTTTTCCGAGTCGCTGAACCGCACCGTCTTTTTGCGGACCTTCCGCCTGGGGCTTGAGGTGACGGCGGTTTCGGCTGTCATCGGCTATGCCGCAGCCTTCGCAATCGTCAACCTGCCGCCGAAGGGCAAGGGCAGGATGATCGGCCTCATCACTCTGCCACTGATGATCTCGCCGGTCGCCCGCACCTATGCATGGATCGTCATCCTCGGCCGCACCGGCATCGTCAACCAGGCCATCACAGGCCTTGGCCTGAGCGATACACCGCTGCGCCTGCTGTTTACAGAAACCGCAATCTTCATCGGCCTGCTGCAACTTTTCCTGCCTCTGATGATCCTGTCGCTGATCAGCGCCCTCGAAAACATGCCGAAGGATGCCATTCCCGCCGCCCGCGTGCTCGGCGCCAACTGGCTCCAGGTGTTCTGGAAGGTGATTCTGCCACTCACCCGTGAGGGCCTCGTCGTCGGCGGCACGCTCGTCTTCACCGGATCACTGACAGCCTACATCACGCCTGCCGTGCTTGGTGGCTCGAAGGTGCTGATGCTGGAAACGCTGCTCTATCAGCAGGTATCTGTCGCCAACAATTTCGTCTCGGCAAGCGTCATCGCCTTCATTCTGATCGTCATGAGCTTTGCCGCCAATATCCTGCTCAAGCGCGTTGCCACCGCGAGGAACAAGAGATGACCGCGCGTATTCTATCTCCGCTTGTTCTTGCCCTGCTGCTGATCTTCTTGATCGGCCCGTTCCTGATCATCATCGCCGCATCGCTCTCGGCAGGCGACACGCTCGCCTTCCCGCCGCAGGGTCTTTCCCTGACATGGGTCGCCAAGGTCTTCACCATCGACAGCTTCCGCGAGAGCTTCGCCATGTCGATGTTCCTCGCCGTCGTCGGTACGCTGACGGCGCTCTTCCTCGGCATTCCCGCCGCCTATGCGCTGTCGCGCTACAAGCTGCCCTTAGGCGAAACCGTCCGCACCATCGTATCCCTGCCGATCATCGTGCCCGGCATCATCGTCGGTCTGGCGCTGCTGCGCTATCTCGTCGTGCCCTTCGGCTTCAACATCACGCTGGCCCTGTTCATGGCGCACACGGCGCTTGTGCTCCCCTACGCCGTGCGCGTGGTATCCGCCAGCCTCAACAACCTGCGCTCGGATATGGAGGAAGCAGCCGTCCTGCTCGGCTCGTCGCGAACAGGCGCCTTCTTCCGCGTCGTCATGCCGAATATTCGCGGCGGCATCCTGGCGGCCTTCATCCTCGGCTTCGTGACGAGCTTCAATCAGGTGCCGGTCTCGCTCTTCCTCTCCGGTCCCGGCGTGCGCACGCTGCCGATCGACATGCTGGGCTACATGGAGACCACCTACGATCCGTCGATCGCGGCACTCTCCTCGCTGCTCGCCTTCCTTTCCATCGGCATCGTCTTCCTTGCCGAACGCTTCCTGGGATTCTCTCGCTATGTCTGACGCCTATCTCAAACTCGACAAGCTGACGCTTGCCTACGGCGATACGGTCGCGGTGAAGGATCTCGACCTGTCGATCGCCAAGGGCGAGCTCGTCGCTTTGCTCGGCCCCTCCGGATGCGGCAAGACGACGACGATGCGCTCAGTCGCCGGCCTGCTTGCCCCCGCATCCGGCCGCATCACGCTCGATGGAGACGAGATCACCCGCGTTTCTCCCAACAAGCGCAATGTCGGCCTAGTCTTCCAGTCCTACGCCCTCTTCCCGCATCTGACGGTCTATGAAAACGTCGCCTTCGGCCTGCGCCTGAAGGGTATCGGCGGCAAGGATCTCGATGCAAAGGTCAGCGCCGGCATCAAATCCGTCGGCCTTGCCAAGTTTACTGATCGTAAGCCCGCCGAACTCTCTGGCGGCCAGCAGCAGCGTGTGGCCCTTGCCCGCTCCATGGTCATGGAGCCGAAGGTTCTCCTGCTGGATGAACCACTCTCCAACCTCGACGCCCGCCTGCGCCTCGAAATGCGTGCCGAGCTGCAGCGTGTCCAGAAGGAAACCGGCGTCACGATGATCTTCGTGACACACGATCAGATCGAAGCGCTCGCACTCGCCGACCGGATCGTCGTGATGCTGAACGGCGGCATCGAGCAGATCGGCACGCCGGAGGAAATCTATAACAAGCCCGTCTCGGCCTTCGTCGCCGATTTCGTCGGCTTTGAAAACGTCTTTGCGCTGGAGAACGGGAAGCTCGCGACATCCAACAATCTCGTCGAGCTTGCCGGTCCAGCGCCGCAGGCCGCAAAGGGCCTGGCCTGGCGTCCGCGCATGGTGAGCCTTGGTTCAGGTCCTTACCAAGGCACCGTGCGCGGCACCTCGTTTGCCGGGAACACCCGCGAATATCTGCTCGACACGCCGCTTGGCCCCATCAAGGCAGAGGTCGATGCCGAGCTGCCGACACATGCGATCGGCACGGCGCTTCCCTTCGACCTGCCGCTTGCCGCTGCAGCGCCCCTCTCACGTTACAGGTAACATCATGGGCGTCTGGATCGACACCGACATGGGCTTTGACGATATCGCCGCGATCCTCGTGGTGACCCACGCAAAGCTCGACATATCAGGCGTCTCGCTCGTCTTCGGCAATACGCCGTTGCCGCAGGTGCGCGTCAACGCAGCAGGCGCCGCCAAGGCCTTCGGCTGGACCTTCCCGATCCACAGCGGCCGCGCCATGCCCGTCCTCGGCTCGCTCGAGACCGCGCAGGCGATCCTCGGCGAAACAGGCATTCCGACCGCAGGCCAGGGTCTGCCCATCGCGCCTGCCTTGCCGGAGAGCGACGCGTTCACCGCGCTCTGCCGCTGGCTGGAAACCGAAGGTCCGCACCGGATCCTGGCGCTTGGCCCGTTGACAAACCTCGCCGCTCTCGCCCTGGCACGCCCGGACCTCGCAGCCCGCATTACAGAACTGACTTGGATGGGTGGCGGCGTCACTGCAGGCAATCACACGGCATCCGCCGAGTTCAACGCGCTGGCCGACCCGGAAGCGCTCGCCATCGTTCTCGCCCATAATCTGCCGCTGCGCATGGTCGACCTCGATCTCTGCCGCAAGGTCATCACAACGCCTGACGACGTTTGCCCGGTGCGAAACGCCGGTGGTGCCAATGCGACGCTGCTCGCCGATGTGCTCGACGGCTACATCGGCATCGGCACGAGCCGCGGCAGGCCCGGAATGGCGATCTACGACCCTTCCGCCGCCGTCGCCTTCGTCGCACCCGAGATCGTTAGCTTTCGACCTGCACGGATCGACGCGGAACTGCAGGGGCAGCACACCCGCGGTCGCACCGTTGTAGAGACGCGGGCCACGCATGCCGCATTCAATGCGGAATGCGCGGTCGACATCGACGTCGAGAAGGCTCACGCCATCATCTTCGACGCACTGATCAAGGAAGCCAGCCGATGAGCGCACTGGAGCCGATGGACCTCAACGACCCAGCGCTTCGCACCCGCGCCGTTGCCGCCGCGCGCGGTGATGCGCCTTTCGACCTGCTGATCTCGGGCGGCCGCCTGCTAGATGTCGTCACCGGACTGATCCGCGAGGCCGACATCGGCATCGTCGGAGCGCTGATTGCAAGCGTCCACGCGCCGGGTAGCCGCACCGACGCAGCCAAGATCGTCGATGCAGCAGGCAGCATCATTTCACCCGGCCTCATCGATACGCACATGCACATCGAAAGCTCGATGGTGACGCCCGCCGCCTATGCGGCAGCCGTCGTTCCACGCGGCGTCACGACTGTTGTCTGGGATCCGCACGAGTTCGGCAACGTGCATGGTCTCGACGGCGTGCGCTGGGCGATCGAAGCGTCTCGCTGCCTGCCGCTCCGCACGATCGTGCTTGCGCCTTCCTGCGTTCCTTCCGCTCCGGGGCTTGAAGTCGCCGGCGCCGATTTCGACGCATCGGTCATCGCCGAAATGCTGCTGTGGCGGGGCATTGGGGGCGTTGCGGAAGTGATGAACATGCGCGGCGTCATCGACGGCGATCCACGCATGACCGACATTGTGAATGCCGGCCTCGCTTCAGGAAAGCTGGTCTGCGGCCACGCGCGCGGACTCGAAGGCGCTGACCTGAACGCCTTCATGACGGCCGGTGTCAGCTCCGATCACGAACTGACCTCCAGCGCAGATCTGTTGCAAAAGCTGGCCGCCGGGCTGACGATTGAGCTGCGCGGCTCGCATGACCATTTGCTGCAGGAATTCGTAACCGCTCTCAGCGGCATCGGCCATCTGCCATCGACGGTCACACTCTGCACCGACGACGTCTTCCCGGATGAACTGAAGGACGGCGGTGGTCTCGACGACGTCATCCGCCGGCTCGTCCGCTATGGAATGAAGCCGGAATGGGCGTTGAGAGCCGCCACCTTCAATGCAGCGCAGCGATTGAAGCGCTCGGATCTTGGCTTGATTGCCGCCGGCCGACGCGCCGATATCGTGCTTTTCGAAGATCTCGTTGGCTTCGCCACGAAGGCCGTCATCGCCAACGGCGTGATCGTCTCGACATCAGGCGAAATGAACGCCCAGTTGCCCTCGTTCGAGACTGTGGCGCTGCAGAATTCGGTCAAGCTGACGGCCCTGACGGAAGATGACTTCAGGGTTCCCACCACCGGCAGGCGCGTTCGCGTCGCCACGATTGACTGTCCCCGTTTCACGCAATGGGGCGAGGCGGAGACCGACGTCAAAGACGGTTTCGTCGTACCTCCGGCCGAAAGCACCATGATCGCGGTCGCGCATCGGCACGGAAAGGCCGACTGCCGGCCGCGTGTCGGCTTCCTCACAGGTTGGGGAACATGGCGGGGGGCCTTCTGTACGACAGTATCCCACGACAGCCACAACCTCACCGTTTTCGGCGGCAACGCGGGCGACATGGCAGTCGCTGCCAATGCGGTGATCGCCGCGGGCGGCGGCATGGCCGTGGTGAGAAGCGGCCAGGTTGAAGCGCATCTGCCGCTGCCGGTATCCGGCCTCATCACCGAGGCCTCCTTGGAAGAAACAGCCGCCTCCTTCAAGGCGATCCGAAAGGCAATGGAGATGATCGTCGATTGGAAGCCGCCCTACCTCGTTTTCAAGGCCTGCTTTGGCGCAACGCTTGCCTGCAATGTCGGCCCGCATCAGACGGATCGCGGTATTGCGGACGTGACGACCGGAAAGGTGCTGGAAAACCCGGTGATCGAGATCCTCGAGCGCGAATAGTGGCCGCCGCCGCCGGGCGCCCTCGCCGCGGCTACGCTCGACTACACCGATAGATTATCAGGCCAGAAAGCCAGTGATTTACGGCGCAGCCTTCAGCTCGCGCTCGACCAGCGTTGTCCAAAAGGCCGCTCCGTAGCCGATCGCATTGTCGTTGAAATCATACGCGGTGTTGTGATGCAGGGCGCCATCGACAGCTGGCCCGTTCCCGAGCCAGACATAACAGCCAGGCGCATTTTGGCCGAAGAAGGCGAAATCATCGCCTGCCGTCGAGGGCGGGAAATTCGTGCGCACCTTCTTCCCGAAGACAGCACTCGCCGCCCCGAGCGCACGCGCGGTCGCGTCGCTACTGTTGACGACGGGCGGGATGCGCCGTTCGAACTGGTAGTCGACCGCAATGCCGAACATCGCCGCTGTGCCCTTCGCAAGCCGGCCGATTTCTTCCTCGAGCTGGTCGCGGACCTCAGGCGAATAGGCCCGGGCGGTCCCCCCGATTTCGACGATATCGGGTATGACGTTCAGCGCCTTGGGGTCACCGGCCTGCAGCGAACAGGCGCTGACGACCGCCGGCTGCAGAGGATCGACGACACGCCCGACGATCGTCTGCAACGACGCCAGGAACGTGCCGGCAGCCGTAATCGGATCCTTGCCGAGATGCGGCTTGGCGCCATGCGTTCCGACACCGCGAAAGGTCACGCGCCAACTGTCCGAGGATGCCAATTGGGGACCCTCGACGACGGCGATCTCATCGACGGCTAGGCCCGGCATGTTGTGAAGGCCGTAGACGGCATCGCACGCGAACAACTCGAACAGCCCCTCCTCGACCATCTTCCGCGCGCCGCCCCTGCCCTCTTCGGCTGGCTGGAAGATGAAATGCACGGTTCCGGAGAAGTCGCGTGTTGCCGCGAGATGCCGTGCTGCGCCAAGCAGCATCGTTGTATGCCCGTCATGTCCGCAGGCATGCATCTTGCCGGCAAATTTGGACTTATACGGACGATCCGGTGTCTCCGGCATCGCAAGCGCATCCATATCCGCCCGCAATCCGATCGTCCGTGTCCCGTTGCCGACCTGCAGCGTACCGACAACGCCGGTGCCACCGAGGCCGCGATGCACCTTGATACCTGCCTCTTCCAATAGCTGCGCGACGATGCCACTCGTACGCTCCTCCTCAAAGCCAAGCTCGGGATGGGCGTGCAGATCGCGACGCAGCTCGGTCAGGAAGCGTAGATCGTGCTCGATCCGGGCGGGAATGGGCATGAGCCAGGATGTCCTGTAAATGCAAGCGGGCGCCAGAACGGCGCCCGTCATAGTCCATCTGTTATTTAACAGTTGGCCCAAGAATTCAACCTTCTCAACCGGGTTAGACCACAGTCTCGCCGCCGTCGACGACCAGGATCTGACCCGTCATATAAGAGGAGCGGTCCGATACGAGGAAGAGGATCGGCTCGGCGATTTCCGACACGTCTGCCCAGCGCCCAAGCGGAACCTTCTCGGCAATATAGGTCTCGATCGCGTCACGCCCGCCCATCTGGGCAATAAAGGGTTCGTTGAAAGGCGTGTCCACCCAGCCGGGGCAAAGCGCATTCACACGGATGCCGAATTTGGCGTAATCGCCGGCTATCTGCCGTGTCATGGCGATAACGGCATGCTTTGTTGTCGTATAGGCGATCATCTCGCGATCGTAGAGAACGCCTGACGAGGATGAGGTGTTGAGGATGACCCCTTTGCCTGCCTTCCTCATGACGGGCATGACGAAGCGCGCCGCCATGAAGTGTGCACGGACATTCAGGCTCCAGGACTTGTCGAAACCGTCGATCGCCACTTGCTCCAGATCGCCGGCGACCTGCGCACCGGCATGGTTGTGCAGGATGTCGATGCGACCGTGACGCTCGACCACCCCGGCAATACCTGCCTCGAGGGCATTATCGTCGGTCACATCAAGCACAATGCCCTCAGCGCTGCCGCCAAGCCCACGTATCCGGCTGACGGTCTCCTCGGCATTCATGAAGTCGATGTCAGCGACGATGACATGGGCGCCCTCTTTCGCCATCACGAGCGCGCCGGCCTGACCGATGCCGGACCCTGCGCCGGTGACGATTGCAACACGGTTCTTGAGGATCATGGTATTTCCCACTTAGGCTGTTGTCCTTTCGCGCATCAGGAAACGCGCGATGAGAATGAGGGCAAGCGATGCGATGAGCACCATGGTGGCAATCGCGTTGATCTCCGGCGTCACGCCGCGGCGGATCGAGGCAAAGACGTAGATCGGCAGCGTCGTATTCGATCCGGCGACGAAGAACGCGATGATGAAGTCATCGAAGGAGAAGGTGAAAGCGAGCAGGAAACCCGCCAGGATCGACGGCAGGATCTGCGGCAGCACGATCTGGCGGAAGGTCGTCAGCGGCGTCGCGTAGAGATCGCTCGACGCTTCGACGATGTCGCGCCCGAGGCTGGCGATGCGCGCCTTTACGATCATTGTCACCAAAGCCATGGTGAAAAGCCCGTGTGCGGCGATGATCGAACCGTAGCCGAGCGTCAGCTTCGGCGGTTGGTCGCCGGGCCAGATCGCCGCCAGGGCCGGGTTGATGAAACCGAAGACTTCAACGAGGGCGACCAGCGTCGCGATGCCTATCACGACGCCCGGAACGACGATTGCAGTGGCAAACAGGCCATCGAATACGGCTCGCGTCCGGGCTCCAAGCCGCTCCATGCCGAGCGCGGCCATGGTGCCGAAGAGCGCCGCGAGCGCCGCGCTGGTGAGCGCGATGATAAGGCTGTTTTGCAGAGCCTCCATGAGGAAGGTGTTGGAGAGCGCCTTACCGTACCATTGCGTGGAAAAGCCCGTGAAATCCGACGCGTTGCGGCCAGCATTGAACGAGAACAAGACCACCAGCGCGATCGGGGTATAGAGAAACAGATAGACTGCCGTAACAAGCCCACGCATCAGACAAGATCCACCTGGCGGGTGCCCGCAACGCGCCAGGCAATGCGCATGGCGACGAGAAGCACGATGACGACGACGACAACGAGGGTGACGGCGATCGCGGAGCCGAACGGCCAGTTGCGCGATTGCAGGAAGAGGTCGACCAGTGCGTTGCCGATGAAGAACACCTTGCCGCCGCCCAGCAGCTGCGGGATCAAGTACTCGCCGAGCAACAGGATGGTGACCAGCGCCACGCCGGTCATCACGCCCGGCAACGACAGCGGCAGCGTTATGCCGAAGAAAGTCGATAGCGGTCTTGCTCCAAGGTCCGCAGAAGCTTCCAGCAACCGGCGATCCAGCTTTTCCAGGCTGACATAGATCGGCATGATCATCAGCGGCAGGTAGCCATAGACGATGCCGAGAAGGACAGCGCCCGGCGTGTTCAGAAGCCGCACATTCTCAATGCCGACAAATTCCAGCAGATGCGGGATGCCGCGCGCGCCGAGGATATACATCCACGCATAGGTGCGAACGAGAAGACTGGTCCAGAAAGGCACCACGACGAGTGACACCAGTAACAGTCGATGCTGCGGGCTTGCCTTCACCGCCAGGTAATAGGCGACCGGATACGCGACCAACAGGCAGACGAAAGATCCAATCGGCGCAAGCACCAGCGTATTCTTGAAGGCGGCCGCACGGGATCCGAGATTGGCAAACTGGGCCAAGGTAAATGCCGCCTGGTAACCACCCTCCGGCGCCCGCTCGCCGAAGGAAAAGACAACGATTGCAATGAACGGCAAGACCAGGAACACGAACAGCCATGCGCTTGCCGGCGCGACGAGCGCTGTGGTGATCAGGCGTCTTCTGGTGTCCGGGGACAGAGCCATTCTGGAGGTTCGCTGGTTGGTGGCCACGAGGAGGCTTGCCTCCTCCCGGAACCGGGAAGAGGCATTGCATGACGACAGGCTGGTCACGCCGACTTGAACCGCGCCATCAGCTCGGCACGACCCGGATCGGTCAGGGTTACAGCGGCGCCGAACTCCAGCGGCGTCAACGATGCTTCATCCGGATAGACGATCTTGTTCGAGGTGATCTCCTTCGGCAGCAACGAAATGACGCGGCTGTCGGTGGTCGGCGCGCCGTTGGCGATATGCTCCTTCACCGCGTTCGCGGGATCCATCAGGTAGTTAAGAAGAGCATAGCCGGCCGCCTTGTTCGGAGCGTCCTTCGGGATCGCATAGTAGTCGGTCCAGATTTCGCCGCCGTCCGTCCCGAGGATGTAGGCAAGCTCCGGCATATCGCGGTTAAGCTGCGCACCGTCGTTCGTCCAGCACATCGTCATCCAGGCATCCGTCGCACGCATGGCCGGCTGATAGTCGGAATTGATGGCGAAGAGATGCGGCTTCACCTTGATCAGCAGTTCCTCGGCCTTCGCCAGTTCCTCCGGCTTGATCGAGTTGAAGCCGTAGCCCAGCGACACCAGCGCGCTGCCGATCGTCGTCAGCTGGTAGTCGTGCACCATCGCCCGACCATCGGCCTCCGTCTGAGCGATCTCGAAGAAATCCTTCCAGGTCGTAGGCTTCGACTTGATCTTGGAGGTGTTGACCGAGAATCCGGTCGTGCCCCAGTTCTTCGGCAAGGCGTAGGTCTTGCCGTCGATCTGGCCTTCCTTGGTAAAACGTGGGCTCTCCGTCGACTGGCTGAAATTGGCAATCTTCGAAAGGTCCAGTTCGTCAATCAGACCGAGCTTGTGGTAGGTCGAGATCGTGTAGTTGGTCGGCACGAAGAGCGACCAGCCGGAAGCGCCGGCCTGCAGCTTCGCTAGCATTTCCTCGTTCGAACCGAACACATTGACTTCGACGGCAACGCCAGTTGCCGCCTTGAAGTTCTCGAATGTCGCCGGATCATGGTAGTTCGGCCAGGTCGCGATCGACATCTGCGTGCCGAGGTCTTCGCCGGCATAGGCGGGTGTCGACAAGGCACCCGGGAAGCGTGACATCACGGCGGTCGCAAGACCGAGGCCGGTGATGCCGAGGAAGTGGCGGCGGCTGACAGAGCCACGCTTGAGCCGCATGAACTCGTCCATGAAGCCTTCGGCAGAAATGGGAAGATTATCCTTATAGTCTTTGCTCACGATGCTGTTCCCTTGTTTTGATTTTAGGCTGCACTTGATGCTGAGAAGACATGGGCCGCACTGGGATCAAAGCCGAGGTAGACGGCCTCGCCGGGCTCGACCAGATCGCTTTCATTCATGTTGCGGCGGTCGGCGGTCACCAGAAAGTCGCCGAGCCCAGGTACCGTGACGGCATATTCCGCCGACGAGCCTAGGAAGATACGGTGGGTTACCGTGCCCTTGAAGTTCGCCACATCAGGCGCCTGGGTGCGTGTCAGGCGGATCGATTCCGGGCGGATCGCGACGATTGCCTCACCGGTCGAAATACGCGTCCGGCCCCCCGCGGCGATTGCGGAACCGTCCGCAAGGCGCAGCGTCGCGCCGTCCGCTTCCATTGTCGCCTTCACCCGGTTGGTCTTGCCGACGAAATCTGCAACGAACAGATCGGCGGGGCGGTCATAGACCTCCTGCGGCGAGCCCAGCTGCCGAATCCGCCCTGCGCTCATCACGCAGACAATATCCGCCATCGAGAGCGCTTCTTCCTGATCATGGGTGACCAGAACAAAGGTGATGCCGAGTTCACGTTGTAATGTCTGCAATTCGATCTGCATGGCCGAGCGCAGCTTCTTGTCGAGGGCAGCCAACGGCTCGTCCAGGAGCAGCACCGACGGGCGGTTGACGATTGCGCGCGCCAACGCCACGCGCTGCTGCTGCCCACCGGACATTTCATGGATGCGGCGCTTGGCGAAGCCGCCGAGCCGCACCATTTCCAGCGCCTCTGCTACCCGCCGATCGATTTCGGCTGCCGCAAGCTTGGGCCGCATTTGCTTCAGACCATAGGCAACGTTCTGCCGGACATCGAAATGCGGAAACAAAGCATAATGCTGGAAGACCATGTTCACCGGACGCCGATAGGCCGGTACACCGTTCATCTCGCGCCCGTCGATCAGCACCGTGCCTTCGCTTGGCTGCTCGAAACCGCCGATCATGCGCAGGCAAGTGGTCTTGCCGCAGCCCGAGGGGCCAAGCAACGCGAGGAATGCGCCCTTCGGCACATTGAGGTTGATGTCCGTTACGGCGATCACCGGGCCATAATTCTTGGTGACCGAACGGAATTCGATATCGTTCGTCGAAGCGGATGCCACGTCTGTTCCCTGCGGTTGGTTTGGATTGGGCAGTCTAGCGCTGCCTTTTGCCACCGTCGTTACGGAAAGACTAAGCGCGCCCTTCCCTCGCGGTATATACCCCGAGAGAGGTATTTTAGCCATAAAGCCTTCGTGGAAGGTATATACACGGAGAGCGCAGATTTCCTCGCGAGGCGATCAGGAGGTTCCGGCAATGAGCACCGATTTGGAGGCGCTGTTTCAAGCCTTCAACGCCACCGTTGGCCGGCAGGCAATGGGCGACGCGGAATTCGGCGAGACCTTTCGGCAGATGATGGCGGCGCTAGTGCGCTTCGACTACGTCGTCGTCTTCGCCTATCGTGGCAAAGATCGGCCGATCGACCTCTACAGCACCTTCGACCCGAAGGAGCACATCATTTTCGTAACGCTCTACCAAGCCGGCCCATACCTGCTCGATCCCTTCTACCACACCGCTAACGAGCGGCGCGCCGGCGTGTTTCGCATGCGTGAGCTGGCGCCCGACCGGTTCTTCTCCAGCGAGTACTACCGGACCTATTATGTCCAGACAGGCCTTGCTGAGGAAATCGGCTTCTTCGTCACGGCCGATGACGATATCACCATCGTTCTTTCGCTCATGCGCAAGGAAAAGACCGGCCCCTTCCCGCCTGCGGAATTTGCCTTGCTGAAGAAAGCCGAGCCCTTGATCGCCAACATGGTCCGCCACTACTGGGCTGGGCTAGGAGCCCGTTTTGACGCACAACTGCATTCTCGAAATCGCGGTAGTCGCAGACGCGATGCTGGTGAAAGCTCCCTGCAGCCTGCCGAAGCGGTGTGGCGCGATCTCAATCTCACCAGCCGCGAAACCGCGATTGTCGATCTCGTCCTCCAAGGCCACTCCTCCGAGTCGATCGGCCTGAAGCTCAGTATCTCAACGGGAACCGTTAAGGTTCATCGGCGCAATGTCTATCGCAAATTAGGCATCTCCTCGCAGACGCAACTGCTGTCCCTCTATCTCAAGAATCTTTCGTGAAAGGCGTTCGGAAATTGTGGGCCGCTATCACCTGCGTTGTGCCGTCTCCAGCCGACGACCTCAGGCCCTCACGGGTTCCGCCCTCGCCTTCGGCTTCAACAGGATTATCAGCAGCAAGCCGGCGACGATGAGCGCCGCACCCTCGAGGTGGTATCGCTGCAATTGCTCGCCGAGGATGAAGTAGGCGAGCACCGCGATGAAGATCGTCTGGACGTAGAGGAGGACGCCTGCCCGGGCCGCGCCCAAAGCCTCGATACTGCGATTGAAGAGGTAATACATGATCGCCCCGCCGGGGATGGCGACATAGGCAAGTGCGATGAGCCCACTGCTGTTGAGCGTCGACCGTTCGTCGGAAACAAGCTCGAAGAGATAGAATGGCAGCGCCGTCAGCACCGCCGCACCGAGAAGCAGGACCAAAAGCGCAAGCCGGTTCCCATCAAATTTCGCCCGACGAAGCAGCACGGTATAGAGGCTAAAGCAAAACGCACCGGCGACGATCCATAGTTCGCCGGGATTGAGATCGAGACGCATCAGTGCGGCCGGGCTGCCCTTGATGATGATGACGACGATCCCGAGAAAGGCCAGGATCGATCCGATCACCTGCCAGCTTCCCATCGGCTCGGCCAGGAACAACCGGGCAAGGATCATGGTGATGATCGGGATCAGAGCAATGATGATGCCGGCAGTGGTGGCGTCGGCATGTTCGAGACCGACAAAAATCAGGCCCTGGCAGATCGCAAGCCCCATGCCGCCAATCACAAGCAGTTCAAGAGCGCGCGCCCGCACAAGCGCGACCATATCGCCAAAGTGCTTGTGCACGATCGGCATAAGGATCGCCCAGGCGATCAGCACGCGCCAAAAGCAGAGCGCCCAGGGCGGCATTTCCGAAGAAACCCATTTCGCGGCGATATAGACGCCGGCAGATAGCAGCCAGCAGAGAATGCCCACGGAATAGGCGCTTGCAAGCGAACCGCCCGCCGCCTGTTCCGTCCCGACCGTCTCGCGATGGACTGCCAAGACATGTATCGCCATCGGTTAGTTATGCCACAGTTCCCAAGCGCTGCACAGATGAGCCTGCTGCGGCGAGAACGAGGGGACGCATCCTTTCAGCGGTGGCTAAACTGACGACGAGGATTATCTCAAGCTGAAGTGTCGGAATCCCGTTTAGCCAGTCGTCTTCAAGGCAGACAAGCTATGGAGAGCAGCGATGACGATTACCATTACCGCCTTTGAACGCTCGCCCGATCGCGGCAGAGGTCTGGCGCGCGACATGCGCGTTCGCTGGGCGCTGGAAGAAGTGGGCCAGCCTTACGACGTTCGGCTTCTTTCGTTCAAAGCGATGAAGGAACCCGCCCACCTCGCGCTTCAGCCTTTCGGGCAGATTCCGACCTATGAAGAAGGCGATCTCGCCATATTCGAATCGGGGGCAATCGTGCTTCATATCGCGCAGCGCCATGCTGGCCTGCTGCCGGAGGACCCGAATGCCCGGGCACGCGCGATCACATGGGTATTCGCCGCGCTCACCACGATGGAGCAGCCGATGATCGATCGAGAAATCGCCAAATTCATGGAAGGCGACCAACCTTGGTACGAGCAGCGCCGGTCGATGATCGAGGAACGCATCCGTAAGCGGCTAAAGGAACTCGCCGTCCGGCTTGGCGATGCCGACTGGCTCGACGGCGAATTCAGCGCTGGTGACCTCGAGATGGTATCGGTGCTGCTGAGGGTGAAAGGATCGGGCATGCTCGACGATTATCCGAATCTCTCCGCCTATGTCGCGCGCGGCGAGGCACGGCCGGCGTACAAGCGTGCATTTGCCGCTCAGTTGGCGGTTTTCGCTGCGGCATCATCCGGCTGAGAACAGGCGCGCTCGGGGCGGCCTCCCCTCGCGGCACCTGCCAGCCAATGTCACGCTTGACAGTCCTCAAAGGCGAATGCCCTAATCGCCGCGACCGCGAAAGGGCCATCGATGAGCGACGATCAAACCCCGACAGACAGCAAGCTTACCACGTCGAAGCGCAGATGGGCCTCCGAAGGAAAATTCCTGACTGGCCGTATCAGTGGCCCGGAAACCGAGCGCTTGCCGCCTGGCCAACACCTCGTCAAGAATTGGCCGGTCCTCGATCTCGGCCAGCAGCCCATCATTTCCACCGACACCTGGCGCCTGGAAGTTCGTGGGCTTGTCGAAACCCCGCTTGATCTTACCTGGACGGCCTTCCTGGCCCTCGAGCAGAGTACCAAAATCACCGATATTCATTGCGTAACAACGTGGTCGCGCTACGACAACAAATGGAAAGGTGTTTCGACCCGCGACTTACTCGATCAGGCCATGCCGAAACCGGGAGCCCATTACGTCATGCTGACAAGCTATGATGGCTACACGACCAACCTGCCGCTCTCCGATTTCGCTACAGGGGATGCGATCCTTGCAACTTCCTGGGAAGGATTGCCGCTGACGCGCGATCACGGCGGTCCCATGCGGCTCGTCGTTCCGCATCTCTATTTCTGGAAAAGCGCGAAATGGTTGCGGCGCATTGAGCTTCAGGCGGCCGATGCAGCGGGCTTCTGGGAAAAGAACGGTTATCACATGTACGGCGATCCCTGGCGCGAGCAGCGATACTCGGAGGAGTGATACCAGTCGCGATTATTTCGGCGGCTGATGGCGGTGTCGCGACGGCGACCTGCCCGCTATAGTTTCACCAGCTAGCTTGCCGTCACCATCCACAGCCGACTAAAAGCCCGCTTAACGTGCAAATTTCACTGCGGCGGATTCACTTCAAAATAGATGCAAAAAGCGATATATTTTTCAAATTAATATCTTACGCCGATTTTGGCACGATCGCCTATTGAACCGACGCCCATTTTGGGTTGTTGTGACCCAACGATTCCAGATATCGCCTATGGGTTGATGAACAAGGACACTTCATTTCATACTGTCACGCAGAAGCTGCTGGACGCATGGTTGCATACCACATCGCAGACGCCCGCCGCGCCGGAAAACATTTATCGTGACGTCATCGACCTTCTGACGATCAGGATGAGGATGACACTTGTCGTTCTGGACGGTGAGGATCCACTACAATGGCAACTGAAAGTCGTGCGACCGTCCGGCTTCAGTTCACGCCTTCTGAACATCAATAAGCTCTTCGCCGATCAGCGCATCGGCGAATTCAAGGATCGCACCTACATGGAAACAGCCGTCATCCCGCGTTATCGCGAGGTGATCGCCACACAGAAACCATCGATGGAACTGGTCAAGACGAGGGTGCTTGGCGTCAACCTCGAATACGAGCGACTGGTCCTCCCGCAAAAGACAACAGCCCGGCGGCCATCCTGGCTCCTGACTATTTCGAACGGCCGCTTCATGTTCAACCCACCGCAGCAGCAGGCCCGCATGGATGCGACTGACGAAGCGGTGATCCAGCTCTTGACCGAAGGCGCGACGGCCAAGGAGATCGCCGCCGATCTTGGCATTTCGCACCGAACGGTCGAGCACCGCCTGGAGCGCATGAAGGAGCGCTACGGTGCGAAGAACACCGTCCACCTTGCAGCCATGCTGGTTGCAACGCACTTCGACCGCGATGTCGAGAAAAGCTAGGGCGTGATCCGCCGAACCAGGCACCGTCCGCAATAGACGAGCGCCAGAATTGCCGCCGCGAGCGCCGTCAACGTCGCCATGCTGGCAGGATGCAGCGGAACGTCCCGCCAAGCCGGGTGAACGATGTCCGCAGTATTGAACGCCTCACCACTGAATTGGCAGGTGATCAGCGCCAAGCCGCGTAGAACCATGCCGGCATCGATCGCCGAGACGATCGCCTCGGCTTCGGCAGCCTCGCCGCCCATGCCCCGCATCGATAGCAGCACGGCCTTTGTTGCCGCGAGATAGGCATGCGAGCACTCGTTGAACGGGCTCCCCTCATCCGTTACGCTGCCAGGCATTTTGCCCCAGAAGCAGTAGGCGTGCTGGATCTGTGCATAGTTCAGCACGCGTCGGAACGGCTCGTTCGTATCCGTGGCGCGTGCCGCGAGATCGATGATCCGATCGCGATACTCCGCGATCATGATCATTTCGCCGTGTGAGATTTCGGCGATCGCAATGCCGGTATGGGGACCGCTACCACTCCGCTGGTGTGCGTCGGCTGCCAGGGGCCAAAGCGGCAGCAACGCGATCATGGCGACAAGGAAAATGGAACGCCGGCTGGACATCGCGGGGGACAGGCTCCTGATTGCGCCGGAGCCTTCTCTCCAATCAATGAAAAGCCGGCGCGCGAGCACGTGGCTTTGGAGCGGCACCGAGCTTGCGCTCTGCGAGAATACCGAAGGCCAGGCCAAGAACGCCCCAGAGGATCACGTGCATACCGATCGAAGTCGTGCGGAAATGCCAGAGAACCACAGCGGAATAGTTCTCCGGCACCTCGTTGATCGGCGGCAGCAGATACTGAACGAGGCCGATGAAGACGACGTAGGCAAGACCCGCTGCGATTGCTGCATTCCAGACGCCGAACTGCGGGGTCAGGCGGCGGGCAAGCGCAATTGCCGCAACAAGCGCAGCGATCGATACGACGATCATCAGAAAGAACAGTTCAGTCCTGACGCCGATCGTGTCGGGATTGCCGACTGCCGGCGGATTGGCCGGATATTTGATGTTGGGCACGACAACCACGGCGACAAAGGCCGCAATGGCGATGACGGCAGAGGTCCCGCGGACGCCAAGATTGCTGAAGCGTCCCTGGACAAAAGCGAAGACGAGGGCAAACAAGCCGCCGACGGCAACGCTGTAGGCGATCACACCAGTCAGGAGGCCAAGGCCCGCTTGCGTGGCACGGCTGACGATTTCAGGCTCGCTGGTTTCACCCGCCGCTTGGGCCGCCGCTTCCTCAAACGCGATCGCTCGGTCGACGAGCGGCTCGCCGAAGGTATGGGCAAACGCGAAAACGAGGACGCCAGCAATCAGCCCCGCGAGCATTCCGCGAAGCAAAAGACTTCCAACCATGTCCGGAACTCCCCTTAGTGGCAGGGGAAGCCGAGGAGGTGCCGGCCGTCATGCACGAACTCGTGCACGTACATACTGTTGAAAAGCGCCATTGCGCCCTCTTCGGTGCCGACGAAATAGATGGCGATGAGCATCAGCAAACCGCCAAAGATCGCCCAAGGCAAAAGCTCGGCAACGGGAATCGGAGCAGGTGCGGCGACGGGCGCGAAAGTGGTGTCAGACATGAATTCCTCCTGGAATGACGCGTTCAGTCGAGAATTATTGCGTGGCAGGGTCTGACTTCCAGTCCGAGGTATCCTCATCCTGATCACAGTGGCGCGACCGCACCGGAATTTCACCGGTTTCCAAACCCACAACATAACCGTTATATCTGCGGCTTCGAACCTGTCAACGAGACTTCATGCAGCGACAGGCCACCTTCCCCGTTATCCGGAGACAACCAACGTGATGACGCGCCTCACTTGGATCTGCCATGGTTCGACTGCCGCCAACCGCGAAGCGCGGTTCCCGCAAGACGAGCCGCTGAACGAGAAGGCAATCCTTGCCACTCAGGCAATCGCCCCCCGCCTCGGGCGCGTCGACAGCGTCTTCGCCAGCCCGACATTGCGCGCGCGGCAGACGGCCGATGCACTTGGCCTGCAACCGGAATTCTCCGAGGCGCTCGCCGATTGCGATTTTGGCCGCTGGTCGGGACGCTCGATTGCCGAGATCCAGCAAGCCGAACCGGAAAATCTTGCCGCCTGGATGGCGCGGCCGGAGGAAGCACCGCACGGTGGTGAGGCAATCGCCGCCGTTTGCATGCGTGTAAACGCCTGGATGCACCAGCGCCTGCAGGCCGGTGGCCATATCGTCGCCATCACTCATGCCGCGGTCATCAGGGCAGCGATCATCAACACTCTGCAGGCGCCGGTATCCTCCTTCTGGATCGCCGATATCGAACCGCTGGCCATCGTTCACATGACCAGCAATGGCAATAGGTGGTCGCTGCGCGTCGAAGGCGCGGCCGCCTAATTTTCCGGGCGTTAATTTAGGCCAGCCTTACGCAAGCGAACCATGCCATAGGTTTCCGGCCCAACACGTTCGGGCCGTGTTCCTTGCCCAGGGAGGACCAAGCATGCCCTATGATTGGAGCGGCGCGCAGATGCGGCGCACGCGCCTGCTACGTATGACCGCCGCCGTTACCCTGCTTCTGCTCGTCATCGGCGCATCCCTAATGATCCGGCTTTGAGAACGACAGGCGGGCGGCCGCACCGCTCGCCTGTCGAACCGCCTCTCCGCTCTCGGCGGGCGCAGATACCAAGAATTCGCCCTTTGGTTTCAACAAACGCTTCAGACTTCAATGATACACCGGCGCTCAGGTGGAGATGGGTGAAGCATGCCGGTATTCTTCCAGAGCAGAGCCGGAAGGCAATGCCTTTTGGTCATGGCGTTGGGAGTAACGCTGTGGCTCTTCGGCGCGATCCTGGAATTGGATAACTGGCTCGTCGCTTTCGTCGGCGCTTACGAGAACTATGGCGCGGACAAGCTAGTCCTCGCGCTCGGCATCGGTGGCGCGATGAGCTTCGTCTATTCGATCCTGCGCATTGTCGACCTGCGTAAGGAGATGGAACTGCGGGCCAGTGCCCAGACCAAGGCCGACTGGACAGCAACCCACGACCACCTCACCAAACTTCCGAACCGCTATGCTTTCGAGCGGAAAGTCCTTCCCCGGAGGACGAAGACCGACCTCGAAGGCGACGAGTGGGAGCAGAACGTTACAATCTTCTCGATAGATCTCGATGGCTTCAAGAAGGTCAATGACCTTGTAGGCCACAATGGCGGTGACGCCCTTCTGGTCGAAGTGGCAAAGCGGATCTGCGCGATCGGAAACGCGGACTGCGTCTATCGTTTCGGCGGCGACGAGTTCGTCGTCGTTGCCCTTGGCCTCTCCTCCAAGCACGAGGAACGCTTTGCGCGTTTGCTCATTCAGGCCGTAACACGGCCCATCCATATCAACGGGTTCGCCGTCGAAGTCGGTGCAAGCGTCGGTTACGATCGCTGGGAGCAGGGTCGAGAAGCGCTTGAGGATGCGGCTCACCGAGCCGACCTCGCCATGTACGAGGCCAAATCACGCGGCCCCAACTACCACATGGTGTTCGAAGCCTCGATGCAGGACAAAGTCGCAAAGCGCGCAACATTGGAGTCCAAACTGCGCGTCGCAATTCAGCAGAAGGCCATCCGCCCCTTCTATCAGCCGTTGATCGATCTCAAGAGCGGTACGGTCTGCGGCTTCGAGGCGCTCGCCCGCTGGACAGACGAAGAAGGCATCGCCATTCCACCGCCGGTATTCATCGGGATTGCCGAAGAGACCGGACTGATCACCGAACTTTTTGAAGATCTTCTGGCGCAGGCCTGCAGGGACGCCTTGGCCTGGGACGACCACGTTACTCTCTCCTTCAACGTCTCTCCGGTGCAGATGGAGGACAAGCTGTTGGCCTCGCGCATCTTCAAGGTGCTCTCGGCGAACGGCCTTCCGCCGCACCGCCTGGAGATCGAGATCACCGAAAATGCACTGATCCAGGATCCGGCAATTGCCGCGATCATTCTGGATGAACTCCACGATGCCGGCGTCCAGATCGCTCTAGACGATTTCGGCACGGGCTATTCCAGTCTCGCCCAGCTCGCTCGCTATCGTTTTGACAAGATCAAGATCGACAAGAGCTTCATCGCGACTTGCCGCGATGATGAGCGCCAGGAAAAAATCATCCGCGCCATGCTTGGTCTTGGCCGCAGCCTCAACATACAGACCACAGCCGAAGGTATCGAAGAGCACCGCCAACTCGGCCACCTGCTTCGGCTCGGCTGCGATGTCGGACAGGGCTACCTGTTCGGCAAGGCGATGCCTGCCGAAGAGACGCGCTCCTTTATCCTCGATCGCGACGAAGTGTTGGCCAGCGCATAAGCGCCGCGAAAACGCAACTCTGCCGGCACCTCCACGCGTCAGAAATTCGTGATGGAACCCTTTCTGACGAGGCAACGTTAGCTCGTTGGTCCTGTGGGCGGACACTTACACTGAAAGTCTGTCTGCCCCCGCATGGGCCGCGATCATCGATCGGGCCTGGCCCGATCGGCGCGCAAACCGAGTGGACCCCTATCATAGGAGAGGGATTTATCATGTATTCTCGTATCCTTGCTGCCTCGGCGGCCTTTATTGGTCTTGCAGGGGCGGCGTTGGCCGCTGATCTTGTGGGCGAGCCGCCGGCAGCCCCGGTTGCACAAGCGGCACCGGTTTTCACTTGGAACGGCTTTTATATCGGCCTGCAAGGTGGCAGCGCCTGGGGAAATGGTGACTTCTCCGGCATCGGCGACGCAAACCTCAATGGCGGCCTCATCAGCGGCTTCACCGGATACAACTGGCGGCTCGATAACAATATCGTGCTCGGCGTCGAAGGCGACGTTTCCTACAATTGGAACGAGGAAACCGTCGGTAGCAATGAATACAAGTTCGACACGACAGGCTCGGTCCGCGCCCGCGTCGGCTACGCCCTCGATCACGCGCTATTCTATGGAGCGGCCGGCTGGACCGGCGCGAGGGGCCATGTGAACACCCCTATCGGCGACGACGACGCCACGTTCTCGGGCTGGACCGTTGGAGCCGGCCTGGACTATGCCTTCACCGACAACATTTTCGGGCGGGTCGAATATCGCTACAACGACTACGGCAGCAAGGACTTGCTCGGCGTGGATACCGACTTCAATCAGAACGTCGTCACCGTTGGCGTTGGTTTCAAATTCTGAGACTGCTCGACCGAGTGGCCTGCATGAAATGACCAAGCCCGGACAGACGCCCGGGCTTTGCTTCTCTGACCTGATGCTGGTCGCCGTGTGAGAGCCTTAGTGGTTTCCGCCGTGGCCGCCGCCCTGGTTGCCGCCACTCTCGTTGCCGCCGCCCTGGTTGCCGCCGCCCTCGTTGCCACCACCCTGATTGCCGCCGCCCTCGTTGCCGCCACCCTGGTTGCCGCCACCCTGGTTGCCGCCGCCCTGGTTGCCGCCGCCCTCGTTGCCGCCACCCTCATTGCCGCCACCCTGGTTGCCGCCACCCTGATTGCCGCCACCCTCATTGCCGCCACCCTGATTGCCGCCACCCTGATTGCCGCCACCCTGGCTGCCGCCACCCTGATTGCCGCCACCCTGGTTGCCGCCACCCTGATTGCCGCCGCCCTGGTTGCCGCCACCCTGATTGCCGCCACCCTGGTTGCCGCCACCCTGATTGCCGCCGCCCTGGTTGCCGCCACCCTGGTTGCCGCCGCCCTGGTTGCCGCCACCCTGGTTGCCGCCGCCCTGGTTGCCGCCGCCGTGGTTGCCACCACCGTGGTTGCCACCGCCGTGGTTGCCACCACCGTGGTTGCCGCCGCCCTGGTTGCCGCCACCGCCGTGGTTGCCACCACCGTGGTTGCCGCCGCCGCCGTGGTTGCCACCACCGTGGTTGCCGCCGCCGTGGTTGCCGCCACCTTCGTTACCGCCACCCTGGTTGCCGCCGCCTTCGGTACCGCCACCCTGGTTGCCGCCACCTTCGTTACCGCCACCCTGGTTGCCGCCGCCTTCGGTACCGCCACCCTGGTTGCCGCCGCCTTCGTTACCGCCACCCTGGTTGCCGCCGCCTTCGTTACCGCCACCCTGATTGCCGCCGCCTTCGGTACCGCCACCCTGGTTGCCGCCACCCTGGTTGCTCCCACCCTGGTTGCCGCCACCCTGGTTGCTGCCGTCTCCGCGGCTGCTGCTATTGCCTGTACTGCTGGTCGTGCCGTTGTTGCTGCCACTGCCAGAACCGCTTCCCCCTCCGCCTGAGGAGTTGCGTGCTGCGCGCGTGCCGCTCGCGAATTGGTCGCTGTGGTGATCCGGATCGGCGAACTTATTGACTTTGATGGACGCAACCGGGCCGCATAATCTTGCTTCGATTGTGCCTGGCTTTACCGTCCGACAATTGACCCGTTGGCTCTGTGCGCTGGCAAGGCTTGTTCCCGCAAGAAGAAACACCATGCCGGCAGAAATTATCAGCAATTCTTTACGCATAGTTACTCACTCCCACAGTTAACAGAGCGTTAACGTCGAGATTTATACAGCGCTAATAAAGTAAAAAGAAGAATAACTTTCGAAAACCGAGCATAGAACGTTAGTATATGGTTAACCTTTAAAATATAAAATTCTAATTAAGCGCAACAGCTTAAAAGTGTATAATTAACCGTCCAATACTCAGCCGAAAGGATGTTTTCGATGCGGGCCTTGGCAGCTTTCGCAGCGTTCACACTTGTTTTCACAGCATTTGCTGGTGAGAGCTATGCAGGGTCCACCCTTCGCGCATCACGCTCGATCGGAGCGCCGATTGGCTTTCCCTCGGCATGCGCGCGCTATGCCTGGCTTTGCCATGGCGGCGGCGGTCACGAGATGACCGATGAAGAGGCTATGCCTTTGCTTCAAAAGGTGAATCGGCAGGTCAACGCCGGCGTCGCACCAGCGACGGACGCACAGACATCAGGAAAATCCGAGTACTGGTCGCTACCCGTTAACAACAAAGGCGACTGCGAAGATTATGCTCTGCTGAAACTGAAAACGCTGCTCGGCGCCGGCTTTGCGTCGAACAAATTGGCGCTTTCCGTCGTCATCGACCGCGGCGGCAACAACCATGTCGTCCTGCTGGCGCGGCTGAGGTCCGGCGACTATGTCCTTGACAATCTGGCAGGAAAAGTAAAACCTTGGGAAAGCACAGGATATACTTTCTTGGCGAGCCAGAACTTTAAAAATAGGAGTGCCTGGCAAGTAACGCTGGCCGGCCCGAGGGCGGGCCAATTTTCCGGAACGTGAGAGCACCGGTCGCAACTCATCATTTGTCCTGTCGGACACGCGCCTTCACGCGACGAAGCAAGGCCTAATGGACCGACGGGTCCTCTTCTTCCAGAAAAGTTCTGATCCCTTCGCGAGCGACCGTCGCCAGAAACTCGTCAAACGCCTCGCGATCAGTAGCAAAAGGCTCCTCCCATTCGATGAGGTCCTCGTGCTGAGTCACCACTTCCATTTTCCAGTCACCATTCGTGCCGGCCGGGCGGAAGATATCGACGAGTACCGTCACGCCATCATCGGTAAATTCACCAGCGAGGTCGGAATGCTCCAGCTTCGGCTTCTTCGCCATTCTCAAATCCGATCCGTGATTTCGACGAGCAGTGTACGCGGCAACGATGACACGCTTGCAGGCCACTATCGTGCATAGCGTAAGCAACAGAGAAAGACCCGAAGCCGAAGTTTATGAGAAGTTCCACAGAAGAAAATGTGTCATTTGACTGGTAGCGAAGCCCGTTCAACGCATCTCCGGGATCACGCTGCGCCGTGTCGCTTCTACGTGAGGCCATGCGCAACCTCTTAGCATCCTCCTCCCAAAGGATGCGGGTGGCCTGGCGGTCGTGCTAAGACTCCGCAATATCCAGGCAACCCGTCGACCGCTTGTGAACCGAGGTTTTAGCTTCCCTTGATGCAGGCGCCATCGATTCCGGCTTGGCTCGATCTTGACTTTGCAAATACTCGTCGTCCACCTTCAGCAGCGGCTAATTCAAGGGAGAAGATTGGTGGCGGAACGTTCGGTCTGTATCGGGTGGGATTCCCGCGAAGACATCGCCTACCCAGTGAAGGGCGTCACATCAACGACGCCCCTTGGCTCAAGAACTGGCCGGATGTCGCGTACACCCCAAGGCGGCTCGACAAGCCGCTCGCGATCAATCCTCAGTTCGTGACGGTATAAGCAGTGAACCTTGGCAAACTCGTCAAATTCTACGCGATTTTCTGCGGCGGGCGCCTCACGATCGGAGCGAAACCCAAAATGCTTTATTGGCCGCGCGTCAGGTGGCGGAGAGGAACAATAGCGATTGGCGACCGTGTCTCGATGCGCTACGGCGTCGTGATTGATGCCCAGAGCGGACGCGTCGAGATCGGCAACAATGTTTCGCTCAACGACTTTACGGTCCTGCTCGGCCACGGGGGCATCCGCATTGGAAACGGCGTACGGATCGCAGCTCAGTGCGCTATTGTTTCTTTCGAGCACGGCTTCGATGATCCGGTGACCCCCATAAAGGATCAGCCGCTACGGAAAGCACCGGTCGTGATCGAGGATGACGTCTGGATCGGCGCCGGTGCAAAGATATTGGCCGGCGCCCATATTGGTCGCGGTTGTGTGATCGGAGCCAATAGCGTCGTCAGGGGAACCACGGTTCCAGACGGCATCTATGTCGGCGCGCCGGCTCGGCTGATCAGACTTCGCGGACGTTGAAGTCCTTAGGTCCCCCGAGGAGGCCAAAGTGCCAGCTTCGTCGACTGAGCGACATGCGGGTCGGCCGTGAAGATCGGAAGCCTTTGCTCACTGAATATCTGAAGCGCTTGCAGATCGGTTTCCTGATGCATGCGAAAAAGGTTGAGCGAATTGTATTGGTGCCCCTTCGAGAGCGGATCGATGCCGGTGAGAATCACATTCGCCGCGCCGCTGGCGAGTGCCAGGGCCGCGCCAACGACGCCATTGGACCATTTCGCCTCGCCCTCCAATTCCAGGTTCAGTCTCCCTGTCATCTTATGCATCAGGGCGATGCGCTCATGACGGCTGATCAGCCTCAATTCGTCATAGCGATAGTCGAAGGCATGAAGTCCTCTTACCAGCCGTTCGAGCTCGTGCCGCCAATTGAGAACGCAAAGCAGTCCTGTTTTCTTATGCTCGAGCACTTTACGAACTTCGACCGCGGCCGGATTGAGCCCTTCAATCTGATTGAACTGCATCAATGTCACGTCGGGCGCTTGGGGCAACCAACCCTGGGCCGCCACCTGGGAGGCGTTTATCGTCAATACGCGAAACGAATCGTTCCAGCCTTGTGGCTTCGTGGAAAAGGGCGCAGAGCCGGCAACAACGACGGTTTTTCCGAGAAAGAGGCCGTCCAACTTCGGAACGCGCGGAGCAGCCAAGCGATATCTTAACCAGCGATTCCAATAACGCTTAGCGCGTATCAGCTCTTCGAAGTACGACATGCCCTGCTGTCCCCTCCCTGGCGCTTTTCCCGGTCTGTAAAACTCAACGATGATCACGATCGCGAAATACAATGCCGTAGCAAGAACAAGCACTGGGCCCAGCCTGAGCGTGCAGCCGCCGTCTTGCACTCGTTGCGAGTGTAATGGCGGGTTGGCTATTGCGCAAGGAGCGCCTCACAAACGTAGCCACAGCGTTTCCATAGACGCCGCTGGCGAATATCGCTATTTCACCACGTGCTCGGGTCGGAGCGGGCTTTTTCAATGACCGTCTTGGGAATCAGTCGTACAATGTGCTGTTGGACCCGATGCACGGGACGGTCCGACCAAGAGCGTCCACGCGCTCTTGGCGTTACGAGGGAACGCCACCATGCAATTCCCTACGTTCACATTGGAGAATGGAGAAGTTGAAGTCCTCACGTCCGTCATCCAAGCCTGGTGCCAAGCAAACCAAATAGACCCGGAAAGCGAGTGCGCTCGGGCGGTAATCGTCACGGCACTTGACCTGATCGAAGCCGGTTTCCGGACACGTGAGAGCCTATCAATCGCGCTTGCCAATGCCTTAGCGCCTGATGCCTTTAACATCAGTGGCGAGTAGCGGAGTGAGCGTATCTCCCTAGGGCTGCGCCTCGAAGGTAAAGCGTACACCTTCTTCGAGCAACTTGGCGTGGGTCTCGGGCCCCAGTTTACGGGACCGGCCAAAGTCCGTGTCAAAATTCCGAGAATTTGCGTCCGGTTGCACTAACGATCGGCGGCGGCAGTTCACTATATCGATTTGGAGCAGAGGACCTTCAAACCATCGACAACCCGTACGGCACGAGCTTGTCACCATGTCTTAGAGGCAAACTGTTACTTATGTCTTCGGTGAGGACAAAGAGACGAGTGGTAGCGGAGGTCCGTTGTGGTCACGACAGCCGACAGGGTGAACGGACCGAGATCAGCTTAGGAACATGGCAAATTGCGTTGAAACGAACTATCGCTAATTATCTGAAGACAAGGCGGAAATGTGCTCCTGAGCCAGCGAACGCCGTCGTCGGAAACGGGAGTCAACGCCCCGTCGACCGGGGCGCCTCGCCGTCACGCAATCGCTAAGCGGCTCGCACTACGGGCTGCCGAGGCTTCTTGCACTTCCTGAACCACGTAATCGCCAACGCCCTCCAGAACTGAACCTTATGGGTAGCCGCGAATAGCTTGGCCTCGTCCTCCGCTGTAAACAACAGATCGACTATGGAATCGGTCACGTCTTCCGGAGTGATTTTGTCGCAATACTCGGGATCGGTCATCAGCAGTTCGACAGCCTTGATCTGAGGTGCTGTCAGCGGCCCGCGTTCCGCGTTGGCAAGCACCTCAGGGATTTCGCGAGCAACGATCGGGCCGCGTCTGTTGATGAGCGCTTCTACCTGCTTGATGGCTATCGTCTGTCGTGTGCCGGTACCCGTGTATGCGTTCGTCGTCTTCAGAACTTTGACGTTCGCCCGAGAGCAAACCAATTCCAAGGTTTGCGCATCCTCGTCGGCTGCGGCCAACGCCGCCTGGTGCAGCTGAAGAGTGGTTACACCAACGCGGTCGATGTTCTGACCTATGAACGCCTTCGCTTGGGCAACAGTGTCATCCGCCTCGACGATCATCACCGGGATCATGCGCACGTGTGGATTTGACGCAGCGGCTATCGCCGTGTGCTGGCCATCTAGTACCTTCAGTATCGTTTTTCCGTCGCACTCGGCGTACGCGCAGATCGGCGGCTTAAACTTCGCCCAATCGAACCCCTCGATTATTCTCCGGATTTGGCGCATCCCCCTTCTCACCAACGTTTCGTTGATAGGCCGGGTCGACATGGAGTGTCGTTGGATCGACCACCTCACAGATAGGCATCCCAGTTTCCGGTGATTTTGGCGTTAAGCCGGCAACACTGATTGGCGCAATCGGTCTGATATTGTCCTGCATGGTTCTCCCTCGTGATGAGAGGAGCTTCGGAGAGGTAACGGCCGAAAGATATGCGACTTGCGGGGTAGCGTTTCGCAATCGCTAAGGTCCACAGGTAGCCGCACTGTTTTGGCGCAGGCAGTGGATAAGCTTCGAGTGCAATCACACCCGAAGGCTGTGTTAACGATGTACCAACATGCAATTTGACGTAGCAGAAATTTCTGCGATGCTCGCCCCGGGCAATTAAGGGGTCTACTGTGAAAATGACTGTTTGGGCTCGGCGCATCAACGCCGCAGCGATTTCGCTCGCGCTGGCGAGCTGCACTACGACACAAGCTGAATTCAACAAGAAACCATCCGCGGTCAGCAAGGCGCACTCTGCAAGACGGTGCTCGAAACACAAGACCCACTGTTCCAGCAGCAGCTCGTAACCGAGCTAAATAGGCGAGGCCTCAGTATTCCTGAATGTCAGCAGATGGTTCTGCAGCAGAAGCAAGCAGCTGCGGCGCTGGTGGCCGTTGCACTCGTCGGAACGGCTGTAGCCGTCTGCGCAAACGGCAACTGCGGGGGCGGCAATTATTACGCCCCACCATCCTACTACAGAGGGAATTGCCAGTACGACTGGCAGTATGATTCAGCCGGCCACCGCTGCGGCCATCGAAGCGCTTGGTCGCGACCAGGCGGGTCGTGATTTTCGAACTGCAAGGAAGCCACGCCGGTTGACGCGGCTTGCGAACATCGCCATCTGTCATGATGCCCGGGCGGGGGCAGATTTCCAAACCATCGACATGCGGCGGTCGATCCTTACGAGGAGACGCTCATGCGATTCATCAATTCAAATTGGAACCCCGGCTGCATTCACTACGTCCCGCACCACGTGGACATCGTGGCCAAGTGCCATGCCTGCGGAGCGGAACGCCGGTTCGATCGTGGCAGTCTGCCACCAAGCTTGCGGCACGCCTATATCGACGAAATCCAACCTCGGCTAAAGTGTCAGACGTGCGGTGCGAAGGGCGGAGAGATGATGTTCGGGAGCGTGGAGGAGTAGCGTGCCGTGCCGGCACCTACAGACATGCTGATCAGAGCGCTCGGGATAGCGATCGACGTTCGCCCCGGTGTCTATCGCGTGGTGACCACCGTCGAGGGCATGGCCGAGATTCTGACGCAGCGATGGCCGGAGGAGCAGCAGGGAGACGCGTGGCGGGGAGCCCTTGAGGCTTGCCTGAGAGCATTGGAAACGCAGACCAATGCAGAGGCGGCACGGGCAGCCTTCATCATGGCGGCCAAAGATGCTGGCATCCCCGTTAACGGGAATCCGGAACTGTTCGAGCCTCCCCCAAGGCGAGAGAGGCCGAAGAAGCGGCGCTGAAGCGTAAAAAAAGGCCGGGGCGAACCGCACCGACCTTCCTCACATCGCCATTCACACCAGTGCCAGTACATCCGTGGTCAAAAGCGGAAAGCAATTTCGACATTTGCGAGCGGCAGACGTTTTCCAGCGCTCATCAGCGATGCCGATGGGGCCGATATAGACGCTTCTTGCCCTGACCGCAACCTCAATCTTTAGTTTTGTTAACAATCTCGAATAAAAATAAAACTTGCATGAATTCGATTGCGCGCGGAGGGCAGGTCGTGCATGGTCCACCGGCCAGCAGCCTATGATACGGGCGCTGCTGCCTTAGGGCTGAAGGCCCTGCCCCAAATGCGAAGGAGGACCGAGATGTCTTCCGAATTACACGCGGTCTTGAAGTCTAAAGACCTCCTCATGTTGCAAGGCGTGTTGGATGCGGCTGGATATTCTTCAGCCAGTAGCATTAAGCATCCTGAACGATACAATGTCGCGGCGAAACTGCTTGTCGAACGTTTGCAAGGCGGGATGACCTCGGCGGACGACCTCGCCAAGGAACTGGAAAAGCATTTTGGCTCAGTGCTTTCGTCAATCTCTCCACCAAGCTTCGAGCGCACACGCGCCTCCATTCAAGGTCGACCTCTCCGATAGCTATTTCGGAGAACTGCAAACTTCTTGCCTTCCAGATAGCGAGCGAACGGCGCGTAAGACGGTATCCCGGCCGGGAGGGTGGACGCACGACGCTGAAGCCTGAGCTACCACCTGTTGGAATCGCGCTCACGCTCCTCGACTGCCCGGCGCATGGCGTCCTCACGACCGCACTCGTATTTTTCCATATGGTAGCGGATCAATGACTGGCGGCGCCCTTCATCCATGATGGCGAAAACGCTTCGGAAGCGTCGCTCGATGTCTGATTTGGCTGCATCGGATCCTTGGCGAGCGGCCATCAGTTTCGAAATTACATGGTACGCCAGTAACCCTACCAGTACGCCCACCACAAGGCTAAGAACGGATTCCCGACTAACCAGAGCTCCAAGATCGATGTACGCCATGTCATCCCCCTGCATCGGAGCATGAAGGGGACCGGTGTTTGTGTCTATTACACCGTTTAGGCGACCCCAAGACAGCTTGACTCTCGCGTGCACCCCCTGTCACGCTGCACCAATGGAGAGTGGAGGCACAGCATGTTCCCAGGGAGCGGTAAGGTCCATGACGACACGCTTTGCCGCGCTGATCAGCATCTGCGTCATGCTATCGGGATGCTGGGGATGCGATCGCCACCTGCCTCCGTTGCTGCGCGATTTGAGGGCTGTCTACGAAGGGGACATGTTCAGTGACGGATGCGGACCTCCCGAAGGGAAGAAACAGGCCTTTACACCCGAGTTTACAAGGCGCTTGCAGGCACTGTTTCCCGCCGGCAGTGATGCGGCTGGTATAGAGCGGGCCTTCAATCGATGGGGTTCAAGGTTGTTTCACCTTGTCCTAAGTACAATCCGAATGTCCGTCTGGCCCAGTTTGTCCAAAAAGGGTGTCTAACCCCGATGGACGCCAAGGTAAGATGGCTTATCAATCGTCGGCGCCGATCGATCGGGACCACGTGTCGTTTGCAGCACGCATAAGGAATCCGGCAGCTGTGATAATAATGGCCGATATTATGTAGAGAAGATCGAGCGAGACGTAATCGAGCGCCTACGCGGGATGTTTGCCGATACCGCCGTCATCGACGCCTATGTCGAGGAATACAAGGCCGAGAGCAAGCGAATTGCCATGGAACGCCGCAACAGCCGGGGTGCGAAGGAAACCGCGCTGGCGGACGTGCAGGGACAGATTGCGCGCGTGCTAGAACAGGTGGCAAAAGGAACGATCGACGAAGACGACGTTCTGGCAATTCTGCCTGGGCTCAAATCCGAACGCAGCCGGTTGAAGGCAGATCTTGAGGCGGAGGAACCGCCAACGAACATCATCGAGATCAAGCCAAAGGCGGTCGAGAAGTTCAGGGAAGATTTGGAGAGCCTTGCGGAAATCCTGAGGGTGCGAGGCGCGGAGCCAAGCCTTGCAATGGCGAAGGCGTTCAGGGAGGTCGTTTCCGCTGTGGTCGTCTACCCGCGCAAAGCTGGCGAACAATATCAGTACGAAATCAAGGGATGGCTATCTGGAATCGCCGGACCGGAATTGTCGGCTGTGCCCGACCTGAGACATAGGTAACAGATCGTACCTCTTATGTTCGTTTGCAAGCTCCTGAGTCATGAATTTGCCTTTCCGGCTTTGACAACGGAATCACATGCGTAAAGCTGGTGAACAAGGTAGGAGACAGGGCATTTCGACGACGGCTGGCATACTCTTATGCGCGGGTTGGGTACCGCATTTCCGTTTGTTCGTCTGAGGCTGCCTCGGTCTAAGATCGGGCATAGATTAATCCGCCACATAGGTACGACGAGGGTTCCTCACCGGAGTCCTGTCCCCATCTTTGTTCAACAGCAAATGTTTGCTTCTTGACTGGCTTGTCGGGCATTGCGCCGACGATTGTCTCTAGATCTATACTGTGGGAGCGACCTCCTGCCCGATCGCCCATAAGAAGGCTGCCATTTCCCGAGCAATGGCGGTGACCGCGACGACCTTCGGTTTGCCTGCTGCCATCAGCTTACGATAGCGAGTGCAAAGCCTCACTTGACCTTTCCAGGCGATCTGGCGAACGGTCTTTGGTAGGTCCTGCGACCGCGCCTGGATCCTCGAGCTTACACGGGCCGGGAAGCGATATGTCCAGGCCCCTTCGATGAGGACCCGACGCGCCCTTTGGTTGCCCGCCTTGGTGATCCTACCACGCTTAACCCGTTCGCCGGTTGAGCTTT
>NZ_LOKY01000022.1:0-42126 GCF_002211315.1 Rhizobium sp. R693
GCCCGCCTCGTGCTCCTTCAGGATGCCAATGATCTGTTCGTCTGTGAAACGGTTGCGCTTCATTCTCTGGTCCTCTCAATGGGCCAGAGCTTACTTCAAAATGGATTATTTCAACGGGGCAAGGTCATCGATTACCTCGCTATCGTCGCTTATTGGCTGAAGGGGGACGAAATGGCAGAGCCGTCGTTAGAGGGCGCTTACTCCGCAACAACGAAGCAATGGTGGGTCTCTGAGTCATGCCGACTTGCTAGCAATGACATTTTTGACTGCCACGTCGTCAAAGGCATCCAATGGGAGATAGATCATAATTGGACCGCCATTCGTGTTGGCATCGTTGTCCTTGTGGTTGGATGGCTGCTCTATCGGAAGAGGGCGGCGCTAGAAGACGCCTTTGTAAATGGTGTCGCTCGGTTGATCCGGGGTAAGCGACGGGTCGGAAATCGCATTGACGACGTGAAGAACCGGATCGTTGAGAAGGCGAACGAATAGCTTCATCGGTCACGCTTGCGCCACTCAATCGGATCGTAGCCATTCCATCGATGTCGGTTGGAAACCCCACGGTATGGGTTGAACACTAGTCCCCTTTCCAGATGTCGGCAGAGATACACCAGCGGAGTGCAGTCGAAACCAGTTAAATCCAGTGAGCGACTAGCGATCCATTACCATTGGCAGGATGTGACCTGCCACTGAGAATTTCCTCCAGGATGGATTAGAGTCCGGCCCATTAAAGGACGGACGCATGAAGAAGCAGAGATTTACGGAAGAGCAGATTATTGCGGTGCTGAAGGAGCAGGAGGCTGGCGCGAAGGTGGCCGACCTTTGCCGCAAGCATGGAATTTCCGAAGCGACGTTTTATAATTGGAAAGCCAAATACGGCGGCATGGAAGTCTCCGAGGCGAAGCGGCTGAAGGCGCTTGAGGACGAGAACGCGAGGCTGAAGAAGCTGCTGGCCGAACAGATGCTGGATGCAGCCGCACTTCGCGAGCTTCTTGCAAAAAAATGGTAGGGCCTGCCGCCAAGCGTGACGCCGTCGCGCATCTGAAGGCCGTGATGGGTCTTTCGGAACGGCGGGCCTGCCAGATCATATCTGCTGACCGCAAGATGATCCGCTACCGGTCGCGCCGACCGCCGGAGGTGGCGCTGAGAGCAAAGCTGCGCGACTTGGCCAATGAGCGACGGCGCTTCGGTTATCGGCGGCTGTTCGTCCTGCTTCGGCGGGACGGAGAGCCGTCGGGCGTCAATCGCATCTACCGGCTGTATCGCGAGGAAGGTCTTTCCGTTCGCAAGCGGAAAGCCAGGCGGCGTGCTGTCGGCACGCGTGCACCGATCCTGGTTGAAGCGAAGGCCAATGCCCGCTGGTCGCTGGACTTCGTGCATGACCAGTTTGCCTGTGGCAGACGCTTCCGCGTGCTCAACATTGTCGATGACGTCACGCGCGAATGCCTGGCAGCGATCCCGGACACCTCTATCTCCGGTCGACGTGTCGCCCGAGAACTGACGACGCTGATCGAACGACGCGGCAAGCCAGGAATGATTGTCTCCGACAACGGCACCGAACTAACGTCGAATGCCATCCTCGCCTGGTCGAAAGATCACAGGGTCGAATGGCACTACATCGCGCCGGGAAAGCCGATGCAGAATGGCTATGTCGAGAGTTTCAACGGGCGCATGCGCGACGAGTTGCTCAACGAAAGCCTGTTCTTCGGCCTCGATCATGCCCGAAGCGCCATTGCTGAATGGGCGGACGATTACAACCATTTCCGGCCGCACTCATCGCTCGGATACAAAACCCCGGCAGACTTTGCCGGGACCATCGCCGCAACCGGCTCCAACGCTGCGCAAGATGAAAGCTTCGCGTTTCCGCCGGTTGCTCACACCGCGCCACTTGGCGTATTCAAAACCGCCGGGGCTCTAGTCGCCGCTGGATGAAGGTTCAGTGGCAGGTCAGCTGCTACAGGGTAAAGGCAGTTTTCCAACAGGGTTCATCAGGCGAACAAGTTGGTAAAGGTTGATCGAAAAATCTCTATTTTACCAGTTATGTGAGCGAAGCGAACACACGAGCGAAGCGAGTGTTCATGACGAACAATGGCGATTGGTGGAAAATCCATTCGATAAAGAATCTTCAAGAAGGTAGGAAACTCTGTCGGTCGAAATGGCAATTGGTAGTAAATCCATTTGAAAATCAAACCTTACCGATAGCCATTGGATTAGAGACAGTTCCCTTCGCTTCGCTCGTGAACTGGGATTGCCCACTCGCTACGCTCGTGGTCATCCCTTGCTAGTGATTTGAGATTCTTTGATTGATTCACTATCGATGTCACGTTTTATTCCTATAGATACTCTAAGGGAATTTAGTGTGACAAGCTGTTAGATTGAGTGGCGCAAGTGTGACATCATGGGCTGTAATTCGTTTTGGTTTTGAATAATAAATTCAGCGGCTTACTTGCTTTGCCTGCCGAATTCCGCTATAATACGCTCTCTCCCGAAAATTGAAATTGTCGCCTTTTCCGCTGGAAACCGTGTTCTATATCGGCTTTCACAATTGAGAATTGGCGAAACGATTTTTCAGGTTCGCGATGTAAAACGCGAATATATTACACGATTAGACACGATATAACGGGAGTGGGTTACTAAATACTATTGTTGAAAACGAAGTCGGGCGAAATGGCTTATTTTCAATAGGTCATTCGAACGGCTTCGGCATCACAACATCCTCAAGAAAAGTGCAAACGAATCTCTGAAGGTCTCTGTGTTCCTCGCCCGACACGCAGAGACCTTTTTTCGTTGAAAATTTTTTATTGAGGACAAATTTATGAAGAGAATAATTCAGAAAGTCGACGGTCATATTGGTTCAGGCAAATCCTATCGAACACGCGAATGGTACAGTGAATTGATCGCCAAAGACGGCGGAAATACAGTTCCGGCAACATTTGCCACTCCCACGAACGGATTGAGCAATGAGCATCATGCCGAATTCGAAAAACTTGGCATCCCGTCTATGGTCATCTCGCAAGATGCTGGCTTTCGTAGATCAACTGAAGCGTACGTCCGCTACTGTGATGAAGGCTATGCAGGCGTTCTAATCCCAAACAATATGGTTGCACTGAACGCCCGGGCAAATACCTCAAACCGGCTGCTTGTGCTCGATGAAGCTTTTATGCCTGTCGAGACGATCAGGATTGAATTCGAGAGCGCCGAAGACGTTCATGAAATTCACGTTGTCGAGGCGAAAGACACCCTTCCAGATGCCGCCCCAATGTATGAAGTGGTTCCGTCTGAAAAGTTGAACGCCGCTCTGAAAGGCTACGATGTGGAAGAGCGTTTCAAGGGTTACGGAGCGCATGTAAAGAAGCTGAACGATTACACACATAACGAACACTACCGCGTCGTCATTGACCAATCCAGCTATGACAAGGCAGCATCGGGTGAAGCGTTCCTTAAGCACGACGAGAACGGCAACGTAGTCGGCGAAACCCGTGCTTGGCTTCAGTTCACTATCTTCATGCAGCCGTCTATTGCTGGTGCCTACAAAGACGTTCTGATGATCAGTGCGAACTTCGACAAAACGCTGTTGTCAATGATGTGGTCGAAGGACGTTGAATTTCAGACGAACGAAGAGATTCAATCCCGACTTCGCTATCAGGACATGAAGCACGTTGCCGATAAGGTTGAACTCTATCATGCCCCTGTCAAAAATCTGTCGAAGACGTTCCTGAAGCGGCTTGGCAAAGGTGATGAGGAAACCGGGACACAACAGTTCCTTGACGCGGTTGCTGGCTGTGTAGGGCAGATGTTCCCCGGTCGCGAGCACATTTACTGTTCGAACAAGCGATCCGACAACAAGGAATTCAGATGGCTGCTGGATGGGGACAAAGGCGGTCAACGTGTCATCACCAACCCGTTCGGTTGGAATAGTTTGCAGCACTGCGATATGGCAGTGTTCCTCGCTGCTATCAATTACGATCCCGACACAATCGAGCGCCTGTATGCCTTCTACGGCATCACGCAGAAGCAGGCTAAGGACGCGCTCTGCTATCAGATGGTTTATCAGTTCATCGGGCGGACGATGATCCGGGATGAGGAAAGCATTGGGCAGACTAAGAAGAAGGTCGTTCTGGTGCTCCCTGATGAGGGTTCCGCCGATGCCGTTGCGCTCATGCTTGGTTGTTCGGCATCCACCCCGCTGGGGATTGATTTCGGTAAGCAGCCTAAGCGCGGTCGTCCCCGTGTTCAGAAGAGCAAAGAACAGTTGCGCGCGGAAGCTGCTGAACGGAAGCGCAAGAGCAGGGCAGCAAAGTCTGCTGCTGCCGTCGAGATGGCGCTGTAAGCAAATGACTGCCTATCCGCTCTCCGGTGTTTATTCCATCGTCTGCAAACCCACCGGGGATAAGTGGGTTGGTTCCTCCGATGACATCATTCGGTGTCTAAGGGACCATTTCGCCTGTCTGGCTGATGGCGTTCACGTCTGGCATGTTCAGCGCCTCTACGATCTTCATTCGCCATCCGCCTTTGAATGCTATCTGATCGTGGAAATCGAGGACGAGGAGCAACGGCTAGATGCGGAGCAACACTTTCTGGATACAGGCAAGTTCTCCCTGAACATCGATAAGAACGCCCGGAAGCTTGAACCGCGTCCAAAGGGCCTGCCGCTGTATCGACCGACGAACATCAATCCAAGGAAGATCGAAATCGGATGACTGTCACCGGGGAGTGACCTAACCCGCATGAGGTTGCGGAGGAGAACCTTTACTATTTGGGCTTGTTGCGTTCGAGTGTCGCTGCCATGATCGGGCCAGCCACTTAAAGGCAATGCCGAACGGGTCAGGGGGCGACCTTCATGAACATCACAAAGCTTGCAGTTTTTTCCGTTGCGCTTGGCTGGTTCGGAGCGGCACAAGCCGATGATGCCGCTGTTGCCCGGTACAAGGACTATCTGCCTGAACAAATCATGCAGCTGCCGGAGGAAGAGCGGAAGTCCAGTGTACCCATGATGTACATCGGGGAAGCCACTAGCGCGTTGTCCAAAAACGGTCCGGTGTACATTCAATCTGCCTTGAATTCGCTGATGTACGATGGCTTTGCTGATTTCGAAGGGGCGAAGCGGGCCTTTCAACAAGACCTTGGCGAGCAACCAACGGGCAAATTAACGGTCGGACAACTTCATAAGCTTGGCTATCGGGCGTCCCGATTGCACCTGACATACGTCAACTTCTTTTCCTACGATTTCGGCGGGTCTATCACCAAAGACTATGCGACAGTCAAAGGTACGGTGAAGATCATAGATGAAAGGATCGCCTATCCGATCAATAATGTGGTGGTGAAATGTTTTCGGGATGAGAGCTACTGCACCTACCGGCAGGTAGCTCTGATGCTCCCGGACGAAAACTCATGGGCGCAATCGTACAGCGTTTTGACGGTTGCGGATGAATATTACAAAATTACCCGATGGGACGAAAAGCAAATCGATGCGGTTCCTTACGAGAATACGGCTTGCCGCACGAACCAACTGAGCTTCAATTTCGAAACAAACGAGTTCTTCGAAATCGCCCGCAACAACACCTCTGGCGATTGTGATACGGGATTGGGCACGATGCCCCGGCTGGAAAAGCCCCGGGTGTCTCAGATTGTGAAGGGTGACGACATCGTCAATGCCGAGTTCAAACGGCTTGGTGAGGAAGCGGCAAGCTACTATTCGAGCGCTTTCCGGGAACGTCTCGGGATGCCGAAGACCGGTCGTGTTGCAGTCGGATCGAAGCCATAGTGAAGCGGGGCGCTCCCGGCTTATAAGTCAAACAGCGTTGGTGCCGCCGATGCGCCAGCCGTGGGTTTGTGGCTTCCCAGGATCGCATTCACCGCATCGGGAGACAGGGGGTTCGCTAGCTTTGAGCCATTGAACTCAAGAACCCGCAACACGCGCCGCTGCTTTGCCTTTCCGTCCACGAGGCGGTACGCCCACTGAACTTTGAGGGTGTCCCAGACCTCCACATGAAGGTCTTGTTTCTTTACGAGCCGCCAAAATTCCGCGTCTTCTATGACAAAATAACAGTCTCGGCGGTTGGCGTCTTTGCCCTTCCATTGACGTGTTCGCTGATCCTCCTCGACCCAATTGGGCGACGAAACGCTGATGTTCTCAACGGCGACCGACCACTCTGGCGGCTCTTCTTCGTCTTTCTTTCTGGCTGGTGGCTGCGCACGACTCGCAAAAGAGTTACGCGGAATTGGGAACTCATCACCTGCCGTGAAGCCGATCCGTTTGACATCATGGTCATTGTAACAGGCAGCGTAAAAGTCAGCGCGGGCTTCAAGGGCCTCCACTAACTCCCCATCTTCCATACCTAACCGCCTCAACTGCTCGTTTTCCAATTCGAGAACGGCGCGCGTCATCGCGGTCAGTAACCGCTCACCCGCGCGACAAGCTTTTTCATCAGAAATGGGGGGAGTCTCGGGTGGCTCCTCATCAGGGGCATCTTCATCTTCAGCAGAATATACTTCCTTCAATCCACTCGCGGTGACCTGACCTAGCTCTTTCCCCCATTCTGATGGCGGCTTTCCCGTTAAGCCTTCAATGAAAGCTGCAGGAGTATCGCTGTCAAAAAATAACACCGTCGCAGCCGCAAGGGGGATGAGAACCTTTAGACACTGTAAGAATGAACCTTCTTCTGGTGGTAAAACCACCAGTTCGTACTTCAGACGACCGTCGAACAAGGCTTGATCGAGGGACGAAAGTATCCTGCGTGCGCTGTCGGCGGTTCGGATAAACGTATCAAGCTTGATGTGGTGTTCTTCCACGTCGAAGTGAACGAACAGGGTGTTCGTAAGATCATCGAATTCCCACGAAGAAAATTCAGACATAAATTGTTCGGTCTCCTTGCGACGTTGCTAGGCTATCCGAACACCGCTTCCAGTAAAGGCATGGTAGTGGTGGGCGCGCTAGGTTGCGCGGTTTTCCACATCTACTTCTGGTGGTTGGTGCTTTCTAAGGTTCCCTGTCTCTTATGCGGCTATGAGCCTATTAATCTTCGCCTGTAATTTGTCTCTCTGGTCGATCATGCTGGATGCGGCATCATAGAAGCCTTCATCACGCAAACCCGAGATGATGCGGTTTAGCTGTTTGAAAAATGTCTTACGCTTGGTCTCGCTTCGAATGAGAATATCGAAGGTGTATTTCGGTTGTTTCTGCAAGTTTCATATCCGTCAATGGATATGACGTTTTCTTCATAATATAGCGCATTTCTGCTTTCACTTTCGTCATATAAAATTAGTAGGGTTGGTTCGTATTTTTGGGTCTATCTATTGTCTTCGGGTAGCGCCTCCGTAAGAAGTTTGTGCATCTTTGACAGCCAAACAGGACCGCCATAGTAGCCGGTTTGTCCACTGGTTGCGTGCCCCATTACCGCGTTTTGCCACTGGTCTTTATGCTCGCTATTGCGCATCAGATAAGCGATGCGGTGGCGATATCCAACGAAGGTCTTGCCGGGAACAGTCGCCCGGATGAATGGCGAAATGTGCCTGTAAAGTCGTCGTGGTCCCCGAGCGTCAGTAAACTCGGTAAAGCCATTCGGAAACGCCTTCATTGCCTCCAAGGCATGACCAATGAGCGGAATTTCGCGTTCTCGCTCCTTCGTTTTGAGATAGTTTCTGAACTCGTTTTTCCTGATTTTCAGGTGAGGGTATTCGCCATCAAGCACCACATCCCCGGGTGCCATTTGCGCCAATTCCTTGATGCCAAGCCCGGTGTTCTGCGACACGAGAAGGATGGCTTTTGCAGCATCTGGAAGGTGACTGTCGTCCGCTGCCTTTTCGCGGAGCAACCGGACTTCGGCTTCTTCCAGTTGTTCGCGCTTTCCAGCGTCATCAACATTGATGGAATCAATCTCCCGGAACGGATTTTCCACGCCCTTGTGATCGCGTTTCAATACCGTCTTCAGCATGGCACGGATGCCCCGCATTGTCCTATTGGCATATTCTGATTTGAATTCGTCATTCATGACGCGTTCAACGAGAGTGTCACGATATTCTTCGACGGTCGTTTCTGTGATCTTCAGGGCGTCGAGGTCGCCCATTTGCTTGACGAAGTCTTCGGTGAAGCGCTCGTACTTCCGCCAGAAGCTACGGGCGTCCACTTCGTTCATGAGCTTCGTTTTTTCCGGGGAAAGCTGCTTGAAGCGGGGGAAGACCTTGCTCATTGGTAAGCCGGGGATTTCAACCGCAGAACCGAACGTCGCGATTTCTGCCCTGTTCGGCTTTGGATTGTCTTCCATTGCCTCCACCGGAGCGGACATCAGTTCAACGAAGGACTCTTCGGTGGAGTGGGCTATTACCTTGGGGTCATTGTAGATATAGCCGTGCCGTCCTGCGGTCTTCTTGGCGATGTCGATGAAGATTTCTTTGATGTCGTTGAAATCGTGCGACTCGTACTGAACGGTATGTTCAGCCTTCAGAAGAAGAGCTTTCTTCTTTGCCAACTGGTAGTCGCCCGTCTTCAGGGTCTTGACGATCTGTCGCTTACCCCCGCGCCGGGTCCAGTAGTCTCGTGGAACGGTGTAAAGGAAATAATATGTTCCGTTTCTTTGAATAAGGTTGTCGCCATAAGTTGCAGCCATAGTAAAACGTCTCCTTTCGCGTTGCGGCGGCGGATTGATCAAAACAATAGTTTTGGGGAATGTCCGCCTTTAAGCATTTCTAAGTCGTTCGGTCAACTACAAAGTCTAAATTCGGAAATTGTAGAGAATTCATTTTCAAAACGACTTTTATTACTTGGCTTATTAGCGTTTCCGAAAGTTAACAAAAACATGTACAATCCACTCAACCAGAAGCTAAATCGTAGGAAAATCAATGTGATAGACCGCTTTTATTCACCCACAATGGGTTCGCAATGGGTCTATACGGTCGTGTTCGATGGCAGCGAGATCTGGGGCGAGGGTGCGGACCCGACGCTCAGCGTTTCGATCGATGCGTGGGAGAGCTATCTTGAGTCAGTGTGAGACGCGTTCACCGCTCGCGCAATCGCCGCAACTGCCGAAGTCGTCCGATGGCGAGCCGGTTTTTCCGGAGCCTTGGGCTGCGGAAGCCTTCGCCATGACCGTGCACCTGCACGAGCGAGGCCTGTTCACCTGGAGCGAATGGGCGGAGACCCTGTCTCGGGAGTTGCACGAGCCCGGCCGCGCCGAAGACGGCGGTGACTATTTCGATTGCTGGGTGGCGGCCCTTTCGGCGATTCTCGTCAAACATGGCGTCGCTGATGCCGACATCATCCTCGATCTGCAGAAAAGCTGGCAGCGGGCGGCAGAGGCGACGCCGCACGGTAAGCCAATCGAGCTTGCCAACGATCCGCTGCGCTGACACTCAGGACGGAAACTGCCTGTAGCATTCCTCCGCCACTTTTCTCAGTACATCGCGTGAGACCTCGCCGGTCACGGCGTAGCCGAGTTCGCCGTCGATCCAATAGAAGGTTTCGACATTGCCGGACGAGGCGAACCGGAAACTGGTCGATCCGTTATTCGCGTTGCGGCCGACCAGGACTGTCAGGCGTTCGCCGGCCTGATCCTCGTACATGAACATCGCGCCCGGCCTGCCGTCGACGGGCAACAGGCGTCCCCCGACCAGCTTGAAGCCGAGCTCCTGCAGGTTCGGAACCCGGAGGTTCTGGATGGCGAGCCGCTTGCCGAGCCAGGTCGCCAAATGGGCTTCCTCGTCGGCAAAGACCTCGACGGGATGGCGGACTTCACCGGCGTAAATCAGGAAGGCGTTGCGGGCTTCGTTGGGAAGTGTTTCGAGTTCCGTCAGTTGCAAATCCGGCTTTTCAAACAGCGTCGAGCCGTAATAGCCGCTCACCGCGCCAAGACCGAAAACCACTATGACCACGGCCGCCGCCGCCAGGCGCTTCGGCCAGTTTGCAGGTTGTCTGCTGCCGGTGACAAGCGCTGCGTCACCGTCCGCGGATCTTTCATAAGGTGCAAAGAGCGATCGGATCTCGGCATTTTGCATGGACCATTCCGCCACCTTGGCGGCATCATCCGGATTGTCATTGAGCCATGCCTCGATGCGCGCGCGTGCCTGCTCGGGAAGCTGTCCGTCGGCATAGGCATGAAGATCCGCTTCGGTCACGGTCTGGTTGATCTCGTTCATTTCGGTCTCCGAAGCGTAATGACATTGTCAGCCTTCATGCGCTCTCCTATCCGTTGGCGTGCGCGTGACAGGCGCGACATAACCGTGCCGATCGGGATGTCGAGGGCGGTGGCGACCTCCTGATAGGTATAGCCTTCGACGACGACCAGCATCAGCACCGAACGACTTTGCTCCGAAAGGCTGTTCAGCGCGTCCTCCAGACGCGAATGCTCCAGCGGATCGGGGGGCGGATCCATCGACACGATGTCCTCAGAGCTGTCGAGTTCCACGAACGGCGCGCGACCCGTCTGGCGGCGGCCATTGCGATAGAGGTTCGTCATGATCGTCAGCACCCAGCCGCGCAGATTCAAACCCCGCCATTGTCCGCGACGAGCCAGCACCTTCTCGACGCAGTCCTGCAGCAAATCCTCCCCATCCGCGTCGGAGCGGGTGAGGCTGCGAGAGTAGCGTCTCAACGAAGGAAGGAGGGCCAGGATCTTGCCCTCGAAGCTATCTTGCCCTGGTGTCTTCAAATCGGTTCGCTCACGGCTTGACGAGATCCCAGTTGCCGCCGACGCCGTCACCGGTGATATCGCCCATCGTCTTGTCCTTGACCCAGAAATAGAGCGGCATGCCGTCCTTGGCCCACTGCTTGGTGCCGTCCTTCCGTTCGACAATCGAGTATGCCCCCTCTGGCTTCGCGCCGCTAGCGGCCTTCAGCGGCGGCCAATTCTTGGCGCAATCGTCGTAGCAATTGGAAACGCCCATCTTGTCCTTCTTGAAGGTGTAAAGAGTCATGCCGTTGTCGCCGGCGAGAACGTCGCCCTTGCTGGATTTTACGGCCTTGACCGGCGGGGCCGCAAAAGCGGACGTCGCGGCGGCGGATGCAATGGCAAAGGCGATCAGGATCTTTACGGATTTCATGGGCTCTCTCCTCACGTGTTGGGCACGCTTGATTGCGTTGCCGGACATGAGACACCTTCGACGGCGGTTTTATTCCCTTGCGATCCGCTGTTCGTCCAGATTTTTCGGGGTTGCCTATGTCAGGCGAATCCTGCCAAGTCGGCTCACGATGCAATTTGCTCCGCAACAAGATGAAGCCCTAAAGGCCGTTTCCCAATGGCTGAAGGAGGGGCGGACACCGCTTTTCCGCCTGTTTGGCTATGCCGGTACGGGGAAGACGACGCTTGCGCGCCATTTCGCCGAGCATGTGGACGGCGATGTGCTGTTTGCCGCTTTTACGGGAAAGGCGGCACAGGTGTTGCGATCGCGCGGTGCCAGCAATGCCAAGACGATCCACTCGCTGATCTATCGTCCGCGCGGAGAAGAAGCAGTCGAGGATGAGGAGACGGGGAAGACTTCCATCGCTCCGATGTTCACGATCAACCGTCAAAGCCCCGTTGCGAAGGCGGCGCTGATCATCGTCGACGAATGCTCAATGGTGGATGAAGCGCTCGGCAGAGACCTAATGAGCTTCGGCACGCCGATCCTCGTTTTGGGGGATCCCGGCCAGTTGCCGCCTGTCTCCGGCGGCGGTTATTTTACCAATCAGGAGCCGGACTATCTGCTGACCGACATTCACCGGCAGGCGCGAGACAATCCGATCATCAAGCTCGCCATGCAGGTTCGCGAAGGCAACGAGATCATGCACGGCGATTACGGCGCCGCGCAGGTGATTTCGAAGAACGAAGTGAACCAGTCGCTGGTCCTCGATGCCGATCAGGTGCTCGTCGGCACCAATCGAACGCGACGCCGGTACAATCAGCGCCTTCGCGAATTGAAGGGCTTTGCGGCCGAGTATCCGCAAACGGGGGACAAACTCGTCTGCCTGCGCAACGATCCGGCAAAGGGTTTGCTCAACGGTTCGCTCTGGCAGGTGATGACGTCGTCCAAGGAGACGACGAAGCCGGGTATAAACCTGTTGATCCGGCCCGAAGACGACGACATGGATCGCGGCGCGGCGAAGATCAAACTGTTGAAGCAGGCTTTCGAGGATGTCGAAGGCGAGATCCCTTGGAACACGCGCAAGCGCTACGACGAGTTCGATTACGGCTATGCGCTGACGGTTCATAAAGCGCAGGGTTCGCAGTGGAACAATGTCGTTCTGTTCGACGAAAGCTGGGCCTTCCGCGATACGCGCGAGCGCTGGCTCTACACCGCGATTACGCGCGCAGCAGAGACGCTGACGATCGTACGTTAGGCCATTTGCCTAGGCGTCAGACCTGGACGACACCGAGCATGACCGCCTTGGCTATCGCCTGAAAGCGATTGTTGGCGTGAAATTTCTGGATAATGCCGGCTTCAAGTGATTGAGCCGCGTCATCTCGAAGGTCGAGCGTGCGCGCAATGCGTTGGGTCGAAAGCCCCGCCGCCATCAGCGCCAGGCACCGTAGCTCCTGATCCGTGAGGGTTGATCCGCTCTGATTGTCGTTGAGCGGCGGATCCTCGGTTGCTTCGCGATCGAGAAGCTCGCTGACCTGCTGCATCTGCCGATGCAATGTGGACATTTCCGCGCTGAGTTCGCGTTTGCGGGTCACCAGCGCATCGCGAAATAAAGCCTCGGCAGCCTCCTGCGAGTCGGCCTCCACGAGGTCAGTCATCAGGTCCTGGATCACAGCCACCGCCATGCCGGTCTCGCGGCAAGCGTTGATGACCGCCATGCGCATGACGTCGCCCGGTTCATAGACGCGCATCAGGCCGATTCGACTCGCCGAAATCAGCCCTTTTTCCTCGTAGAAATGGAGGGTTCGATGGGTGACACCGAAGGCATTGGCCATGTCGGCGATCGCTACTCTTCCGCGGGGCAAGTCGGCGGGGAGGGCCGCTGAAGGGAGGAAACGGTGCCGTGGTCGCGTTTTTGTCGCTAGGTCTGGCGTGAACCCGTGCTTGTAACCTTCTGCCATGGTCCCTCCCATTGCGCTCATTGTGCGTCTGCAAATTGCAAAAGGGTGTGGTTGAGTGGGTTCCCTCTTATCGTTTCCGGTTCGGGCATCGAAGCACCTGGCGGCGTTCGCTTCGATATCATGGGCTTACGTTACTCGTGATCGACGTAATTTGTTAGTATCAAAATTAGTGACTTTTAATTTGCAGCGCAATCTGGCTGGGACGCTGTCTTTGGCGATGGGGGTTCTCGCGAAAAATCAACGTTGGAGAAACGCTTTGCTCGCTTAAAGCGCGAAGATCGAACCGTTGTACTTCAGGCGTCGCGCCGATGGGTGAACCAGGCGCTTCATCACAGATTCACATGCATTCATGTACGAATCTCGTTGGCCCGTAGCGACTCATTGGCTTAGAAACGATCATCTTTTTGCTTCAGTGGAATCCTGTCATGCCGACCACGCTTTCCGTCAATCTCAATGCCATCGCGATGCTGCGCAACCGCCGTGACCTTCCGTGGCCGAGTGTCGAGGGGCTAGGGTGGATCGCCCTGCAATCCGGAGCGAGCGGATTGACTGTTCATCCACGGCCCGACCAAAGGCACATCCGTTTCTCGGACCTGCCCGTCATCCGTAACCTGATCGACGACGAATTCCCGAACGCCGAATTCAATATAGAGGGCTACCCGACCGATGAGTTCCTGGACCTCTGCGCTGGCGTGGCACCCGAACAGGTCACGCTGGTTCCGGACGATCCCTCGCAGGCAACCTCCGATCATGGCTGGGACTTCCGCAAGCACCGCGACTTCCTGACAGACGTCACTGCGCGGCTGAAGAAGATGGGTACGCGCGTATCACTGTTCGCCGACGGCGACGGCGACGCCGAGGCTGTGGCGATCGCCAAGGCGGTCGGCGCTGACCGGATCGAGCTTTATACAGGACCCTATGGCGGCTGCTATGACGCGCCCGAACGGGCGGAGCCGATCCTGGAGGCGCTCGGCAAGACGGCGGATGCGGCGCTGGCGATCGGCTTGGGCGTCAATGCGGGACACGATCTGACAGTGGCTAATTTGCCGCCGCTCGTAAGGCGCATTCCGAAGCTCGCCGAGGTATCGATTGGACACGGATTGACGGCGGACGCGCTCGAATTCGGCATGGCGGAAACGGTGCGACGGTTCTGCCGGGCGTGCGGCCAAGATATTTAGACCGCCAGTAGCTGGAAGCCCGCTCCGGTGGTGCGAGGCGGGCTTCCTTGACCGACTCAGGCAATGAGAGCGGTCTTGTGTGCGACGAAGAAGTCCTTGAGCGTTTCGGGCTTCTTGCCGGTCAGCGTTTCGTAATCGGCTGTTACCAGATCAAAGTTGCCGGCGCGGATGTTAGCGTCGGCAGAAACCAGCATGTCTGCGACGAAGTCGGGTAGGCCGGCGCCGCGCATGCCCTGGCCGAGTTGTTCGTCCGTGACACTGACCGCCTTCAACGGCTTTCCAACCGCATCGGCCAGGACGGCGGCGATCTGGCCGGGGCTCAGGGATTCGGCTCCCGTCAGCGTATAGGTCGCGCTCTGTTTGGTGCCCGAGGCGAGGGACGCTGCGATCGCCCGCGCGCAGTCTTCGCGAGAGATGTTCGAAACCTTGCCGTCGCCGCTGCCCGTGTACCAGCTTCCGGACTGGAGATTGTGCGGCATGCCGTGGAGATAGTTGTCCATGTACCAGGCATTGCGAATGATGGTGTAAGGGATACCCGTCGCCTTGATGGCATTTTCGGTGCCGAGGTGGTCCGGTGCGAAAGTCACCAGCGATTTGTCTGGCGATGGCATCGACGTGTAGGCGATGTGCTTGACGCCCGCCTTGATGGCGGCATCCACCGCCGACTTGTGCTGCTTGAGCCTCTGACCGGGGACTGCAAGCGCGTCGGTGCTGATGATCAGCAACCGATCGACGCCCGTGAAGGCAGATTCTAGCGAGGCGGTGTCATCGAAATCCGCCTTGCGGGTGACGACACCCTTGGCGGCGAGGTCTGCGAGCTTGGCGGGATCGCGCGTCGCGGCGATGATCTTTGCAGCAGGAACCTTTTCGGTCTCGAGCAGGTGATGAATGACCCGCTGGCCGAGCTGGCCGGCGGCGCCGGTGATGAGAATGGTCTCGCTCATGTCTTTCCTTTAGGTTCGTTGAGGTCTCAAAAAGAGACTAACTATAGATTAGGAATTGACTGCGAGCTGTAAAGAAGGCAGTTTTTCCGCTCTACGTTACCAAAAAGGAACCAAGGGATGAAAGGCGCCGTCGTCAACCTGAAGAAGAAGACCTCCAGCGTTCGTCGTGACGTCGATCTCAGCAACCTTGATTTCAACAATTGCCCGGTGCGGGACATGATGCAGCAGATTGGTGGCAAGTGGTCGACGCTGATGCTCGAGGCTCTGTCTAATCGTCCGTATCGGTTCGGCGAACTGCGGCGGATGATCCCCGACATCTCGCAGCGCATGCTGACGCAGACGCTGCGGGATTTGCAACGCGACGGCTATATCGAGCGGGAGGTGTTTCCGACCAAGCCGCCGAGTGTCGAGTATCGCATGACCGATCTAGGCCACTCCCTCTACGGCACCCTGGCCTTGCTACTGAACTGGGCGGAAGAAAACCATGATTTGGTTCGCGCCGCCCGGCTCAGGTTCGATTCAGCCGGCGTCTGAGATTGGCTGCCGGCCGCGGGCTTCAGTCAAGAAAAGAAGGAACGCGAGGGCCGGGAAACAGAAGCCGATCCACGCAGTCATCGTCCAACCGCCGCTGGCGTATGCCCAGCCGCCCACCGCTGATCCGATCGCCCCGCCGGTAAAGAACGTCGCCATGTAGAGACCGTTCAGGCGGCCGCGATGTTCGGCGCTGATCGCGTAGATGGCGCGCTGACCGCAGACCAGATTGGTCGTCACGCCGAAATCAAGCAGGATCGCCGCTACCGTCAGCAATGAGAGGGCTGTCAGCGAGCCGTCCGTCGCGAATTGGCTGATCAGGAAGGCCGACATTCCAAGCAGCATCGCCAGGGTGGAGGCAGCTTTCGTCAACCCGCGGTCGGCGAGGCGTCCGGCGATTGGCGAGGCAATGGCACCTGCTGCGCCGGCCAGCGCGAACAGTGCGATGCCGTTCTGCGTCAACCCAAATTCAGGGCTCGCGAGCAGTAGGGGCGTTGTGGTCCAGAACAGGCTGAAGGCGCCGAACATGCCGGCCTGGTAAAGTGCACGTCGCTGGAGAACACGCGAATGAAGAGCAAGATCTGCCATCGAGGCGAGCAGTTTGCCGTAACTGAGCCTCGTGTGGGGAACCCGGACCGGCAGGTTGGCCCTCAGGATGACGACGAGCGCGATCATGAGAGCGGCAGTCAGGAAGTAGACCATATGCCAGGACGTTGCCTCGGCAACGAAACTGGCGAAGGGCCGCGCGAGCATGATGCCACAGAGCAGCCCGCTCATGACATTGCCGACGACACGGCCACGCGTTGCGTCCGGCGCCATGTGGGCAGCAAAGGGAACAAGGACCTGGACGGCAACCGAGGAAAGGCCGATGCATAGCGAGGCCAGAAGAAACATCGCGGGTGTCGACGAAAGGCCCGCGCCGACCAAAGCGACAGCTGAGATGGCAATGAGTGTCAGCACGAGTCGGCGATTTTCAAGCAGGTCGCCGAGCGGAACGATCAACAACAGGCCAAGCCCGTAGCCGATCTGCGTCAGGGTGACGATCAGGCCGGTTGCCGCCGGTGTGAAGCCAAGGGATGCGCTAATCGGGCCTGCAAGCGGCTGGCCGTAATAGAGATTGGCCGCGACGAGCCCGCAGGTGGCCGCGAAAAGAAATGTCATCAACGGCGAGAGCGTCTGTGGCGCGACGGTTTCCCGCGTGGTGGTCGAAAGACTCATAGTAGGCTCCGGTGGGACTATCGGATAATTGAAAGGTTGCGCGTTTAGGCAGGTCGATCTCAACCCGATTCACGTAATAAGCTTCATTGCAGTGTCGGCGACGGCGACCATGTCCTCCTTGCGTCGTCCCGTTTTGCCCACCACGCGCATTCCCTTGGTGACGCAAAGGAGCGTACGGGCGGTGGCCGCGACGTTAATCTCGGCTGCGATCGAGCCGTCGCTTTGGCCGAGGCGGAGGAGGTCGATGATCAGTTTTTCGTTGGCCATAAAGGCCGCCGCGACACGTTCGGCTGCCTCCTCGTCGAAGAGTGCAAGGTCGTTCGCGCTGCTAACGACAAGGCAGCCGCAACGGCCGGAGGCGCCATGTGACGAGAGCGCATAGTGGGCCAGGACCTCACGGATTTTCTCACGGCCGGTTCCAACCTTCGCCATGCGTGCGTCCAGCAGGCCGCGACGCACGGTGCGATATCTGTCGAAGGCTGCGAGGAATATGCCGCGCTTGTCTTTGAAAGCCTTGTAGACGCTGCCCGAGGCAAGGCCCATGGCCTCGGTGAGTTCGCTGATTGACGCGGCATGATAGCCACGCTCGGAAAACACCTGCAGCGCCTTGTCGAGCGCTACGTCGCGATCGAATTCGCGCGGTCTGCCGCGTGTCCGGGTTGAAAGGGTCGCCGTGGTCATAGCGACCTAATTAGGAAATGATCGTTTCCAAATCAAGCGAAACTTTTTCGATGCCGCAGATCAGAGATCAAGAACCCAGGTCTGCCCGTTTTCCTCCGGCCCGAACATCCGGTGTCGCTCCTCGGAGACAAGGCGGAAGCCGGCCTTCAAGTAAATGCCGCGCGCCGCGTGCAGGACATCGTTCGTCCAGAGCGTTATCTGTCGATATTTCTTTGCCCTGGCAAAGCGGATGCATTCGTCGACCAGCATTTTTCCGAGGCCAAGACCGCGCGCCGCTTTGTCGACATAGAGCAGGCGGAGCTTCGCAACACCGTCTCCACCGTTCGTGACAAGGATCGAGCCGACGTTGATGCCGCCACGCTCGGCGATCCAGCAATACTCCATCGATGGATCGAAGTTCGCCAGGAACTTGCCCGCTACCTCAGCAACAAGGCCCTCGAAGCGCATATCCCAGCCGTATTCTTCGGTATAGGCCTTGCCCTGACTCTGGACGATCCAGCCGATATCGCCGGGGCGATAGGCCCGAATGATCAGCGGAGGCGGCGCGGCCTCGGGATCCAGAAGCGCCCGAATGGCAGCCATTGCCGACACCACGCTTTGGGGCTCGCCGTCAATGAGGTTTGAGAAGCGTTCCGCTATCTGAGCGTTGGAGCGCCGGCCAAGTTCCTCGAATTGGCTGTGTCCCTTGGTGGTGACTGTGATGATTTGACTGCGCAGATCGCCGGGATCGGCCTTCGTCTCGATCAGGTCGTCTGCGCGGAAACGCTTCAGGATTCTGCTGAGATAGGCAGGGTCGAGTTGCAGATCGCGCGCAAGTGCGCCGGCGCTGACGCCCTTGCGGGAGCCGATCTCGAAGAGGACGCGCGCGTCGGTCAGCGTGAACTCGGTATCGAGATAGGCGCGGTTAAGGACCCCAAGGAAGTTCGTGTAGAAGCGATTGAACTCGCGCGCGGTGTCAATCAAGCCAGAGTCGGGCATGGACAAAATCTCCTGATAGAAGATTTTGTCCCGCTTTTATTGGACTGAGTCAACTACTTTAATCGCTCAGGCGGCGACGACCTCCTGGACCGCCTCATCACTAAGTGCGAACTCGACAGCGGCTCTCGCGTGGATCTCCGTCGTGTCGAAACCGGGTAGGGGCAGATGCTTCGGGTCGAGGATCAGGCAGATTTCCGTGCAGCCGAGAATGATGCTGTCGGCGCCCTTGGCGCGCTCGCGTTCGATAATCTGCATAAGCTTGTCACGCGAGCTGTTGAGCACTTTGCCGGCGCAGAGCTCGTTGAAGATGATGTCGTGTACGACAGTTCGGTCGCCGGCTTCAGGAACAACGATGTCGATGCCGAAGCTCTTCATACGGCTAGCATAGAAGCCGTGCTCCATCGTGTATCGCGTGGCAAGCAACAGCGGTCGTTTGCGACCGGAGGCCTTCAGCGATTTCGCGGTCTCGTCGATAATGTGGACCAGCGGCACGGAGATACGCGCGGCCACCTGGTCGGCAATGAGATGCATCGTGTTGGTGCAGATGAGTACGCAGCGCGCGCCAGCGATCTGCAGACGCAGACCTACATCGCCGAGCCGGTTTGCGGCGGCGCCCCAGTCGCCCGCCTTTTGCATAGCGACGATCTCCTCGAAATTGACCGAGTGCATCAGCAGGTCCGCCGAAGTGAGTCCGCCGAGGCGCTCGCGCACCATCTCATTGATCAAGCGATAATAGACCGCCGAGCTTTCGAAGCTCATCCCGCCAATCAATCCGATTGTCTGCATTATTGTCATGCTCCCGTCTGGAATTTCCTATTGGCGAAATCATGCATTGATCATCGCGCAAATGGTTTGCATTGTTTGTATGAAACTCTCTGATTGCGCTGTAGTTTTGCGCAAATATCCGATACTGTGCAAAATTGTATCTCGAGATCTATGGGGGCCGATGCTGGACGATCGCGATCGACGAATCCTGGAATTGTTGCAAGCCGATGCGGGCATTTCGGTGACGGAGCTTTCCGAAAAGGTCGCGCTATCGGTCTCTGCGTGTTCTCGCCGCATCCAGCGGCTGGAGGAAACCGGCCATATCGCACGGCGGATCGTGGTGCTTGATCGAGAGAAGATGGGAGTGCCGACGACGGTATTTGCGTTGATCAAGACCGCGCACCACACCGACGAATGGATTGACGCGTTTCGCCGGGTGATCGGCAGCATTCCGGAGATCGTGGAAGCGCACCGGCTTACCGGGAACCACGACTACATTCTGAAGATCGTACTCCCGCGCGTCGAGCACTATGATGTGATCTACAAGCAGATTGTCCGCAAGATCGAACTTTTCGACGTGTCCGCGTCGATATCGATGGAATTGTTGAAAAGCGGAACATCGATACCCGTTGCCTATGCACATTGAGTGACCTCAACGTCGAATTGGACGCGCACGACAACCGCCGGAAGCAGGCGAGCTATGCTGAAACAGCGGTTGAAAGCTGCCTGCAATCAACGACATTCGCTACAGCGAAATGGCACGGAAAGGCAGGTCGTCATGAGCGAACACCATGTTGTCGTTGCAGGCGGCGGCTTCGGCGGATTGCAGTTGGTCGACAGTCTGAAGGGAGCTGGCGTACGCATCACCCTGGTCGATCGGCGCAATCATCATTTCTTCCAACCGCTGCTGTATCAGGTAGCGACGACAATTCTTTCCACCTCCGAAATCGCCTGGCCCATCCGACACCTCTATAGCGACCGCCCGGATGTGACGACGCTGCTAGGCGAGGTGGTTGGTATCGATACCGCCATGAAGGAAGTCTCTTTACGCAGCGGAATGACGTTGCGTTATGACACGCTCGTGCTCGCCACGGGGGCAACCCACGCCTATTTCGGGCGAGATGAGTGGGAACCGGTCGCGCCCGGGTTGAAGACACTGGAGGATGCGACGACAATCCGCCGGCGTGTGTTGCTGGCTTTCGAGCGGGCCGAGACGGAAACCGATGCCGCTGTCCGCGACGCTCTCCTGACGTTCACAATCGTTGGGGCCGGTCCGACCGGTGTCGAACTTGCCGGGATTATTGCCGAACTTGCGCGCAAGACGCTGCCGCGCGAATTCCGCAATATCGATACGCGCAAGACACGTGTGGTGCTCGTCGAGGCGGGGCCGTGCGTGCTTCCGACCTTTGCCGAGGAGCTTTCCGCCTATGCCAGCAAGGCACTTCAGGAGCTCGGCGTCGATCTGCACATCGGCGAGCGCGTCGTGGAGTGCACGACAGAAGGCGTCGAGACGAGCGAGGGGTTTATCCCGAGCCGTACGATTGTCTGGGCTGCCGGTGTTCAGGCGTCGCCCGCCGCCAAGTGGCTCGATGTTGCGGCTGATAGGGCCGGGCGCGTTGTCGTCGAGAAAGATTTGACGGCTCCGGGGTATCCGGATGTTTTTGTCATCGGGGATACGGCTGCCGTTACGCAGGACGGAGGGGCACCAGTACCGGGGATCGCGCCCGCTGCCAAACAACAGGGCGCCTATGCTGCGAAGGTGATCCGGGCACGCCTTGCGGGGAAACCAGCGCCACCACCGTTCCGCTATCGCCATCAGGGCAGCCTTGCGACGATCGGGCAAAGTGCAGCCATTATCGATTTTGGCCGTATCAAGCTGAAAGGCTGGATCGCCTGGTGGATATGGGGCATTGCCCACATCTACTTCCTGATCGGGACACGGTCGCGTTTTGCGGTGGCCTGGAGTTGGCTTTGGATTTACCTCAGCGGCCAACATAGCGCGCGGCTGATCACCCAGAAGGAAACAATGCGAGACGACAATCGCGCGTAATAAAAAGGGCGGCCCGAAGGCGCAGCGGCTCGAAGCCGCCCTTTGCGTTGGTTACGCCGCCAGCGAGGCGATATCGATGACGAAGCGGTAGCGCACGTCGCTCTTCAGAACGCGTTCGTAGGCCTCGTTGACCTGCTGGATGTTGATCTTCTCGATCTCCGAGACGATGTTGTGTTCGCCGCAGAAGTCGAGCATTTCCTGAGTTTCCTTGATCGAGCCGATCATCGAGCCGGAAATGCTCTTGCGGCCCGGGATCAGCGCGAAGGCAGCGACCGGGATGGGGTTTTCCGGAGCGCCAACCACGACGAAGGCGCCGTCGACCTTGACCAGGCCGAGATAGGCATTCCAGTCGATTTCAGCGCTGACCGTGCAGATCACCAGGTCGAAAGCGCCGGCAAGCCTCTTGAAGGTTTCCTCGTCGCTGGTTGCGTAATATTCCTTGGCGCCGAGCTTCAGGCCGTCTTCCTTCTTGGAAAGGCTCTGGGAGAGGACGGTAATGTCAGCACCCATGGCAGCGCCGAGCTTGACGCCCATGTGGCCGAGACCGCCCATGCCAACGATCGCGACCTTCTTGCCGGGGCCGGCATTCCAGTGGCGAAGCGGCGAGTAGAGCGTGATGCCGGCGCAGAGCAGCGGAGCCGAAGCGTCGAGTGGAAGGTTGTCCGGAATGGACATGACGTAGCCTTCCTTGACGACGATCGAGTCGGAATAGCCGCCTTGGGTCGCCGTCTTGCCGTCGGCTTCCACGCTATTGTAGGTGCCGACGAGACCGGGCATGTACTGTTCGCGGTCAACGTCGCGGGTCGCGCAGCCGACGCAGCTGTCAACGAAGCAGCCGACGCCAACGCGGTCGCCGACTTTGAACTTGGTCACAGCCGAGCCGACAGCCGAGACGATACCGGAGATTTCATGGCCCGGTACGATCGGGTAAACGGCATTCTTCCACTCGTTGCGGACGGTGTGGATGTCCGAATGGCAGATGCCGGCGAACTTGATGTCGATCACGACATCATCAGGATTGGGATCGCGACGCTCGAAGGTGAAGGGCGTGAGCGGCTTAGATGCATCAGTGGCGGCATAGCCTTTTGCAATAGGCATCCGGGACTTCCTTTCGGGTTGCTGGGCGGATGGCCGAAAATGCATCGGAACGTCTTCGGTGCGGTAGAGCGATCCTCCGAGCTTTTTGCACGATCCTGCAAAATTGAGGGGAAGGGCTATTCTCGGGGGCTCGAACCTATCCTAGATAGTCCACATCCCGCCGGCGCCGCAGATGAAGGTTTCTTTCGCATGACCCTGCCGTTCAATCCCTATCAGGAGATCGCTTCGATCGCCGCTCGATATGCCGGCGCCGAGGGCGAATTCCGCACTGCTATCGAGAGTTTGGGGATCAGCCGCCGACATACGCCGAGCGCGCCTTGCCATGGCAGCTATCGACCTTGCATCGCCATTGTCATCCAGGGCGCCAAGAGCCTTCGTCTCGGCACCGATGTCATCAACTACGGCGCCGGCGACTACCTTCTGACGTCGCTCGATCTGCCTGTCATCTGGCGGGTGGTCGAGGCGAGCGCGGAGGTTCCGCATATCTGTCTGACGCTTGCGATCAACAGCGAAAAGGTCCTTGAATTGCTGAGCCGGGCCGATATGCCGCGGCCGGTTATGCCGGGGAGAGGCCGTGGGATTGCAGTTAATGTCGCGACACCGGAGCTTCTGGACGCGACCGTGCGGCTCTTGCGCTTGCTCGATAGTCCGAAGGATATCGCTGCGATGGCGCCGCTGATCGAACAGGAAATCCTCTACCGCGTGCTTACAGGCCCCGATGGCGGCCGGCTTATCAACATCGCGGTCGCCGATAGTCATGGCAACCGCATCGCACGGGCCATTGCCTGGCTGCGGCAGAACTTCGCGCGCCCGCTGCGCATCGAGGACCTCGCCGAGCAGGTCAATATGAGCGTGTCGTCCTTCCATCATCATTTCAAATCCATCACGGCGATGACGCCGGTGCAGTTCCAGAAGCAGCTGCGGCTGCATGAGGCACGTCGTCTGATGCTAGTCGAGCGGCTGGATGCCGGCACGGCCGGGCATCGGGTCGGCTATCAAAGTCCTTCGCAGTTCAGTCGCGAATACAGCCGGGTCTACGGTCTGTCGCCCGTGCGAGACGTCGAGGCGGCACGCGAACCGCTTGATGGTGCGTGAGGCGCCTGTCGGCGTTGTTGGATTTGGTCGGGGCAGGAGTTGTATTGAGATTCGGCGCTGCCCTGCAGCATGAAATTTTCCCTTTGTGCCGCTTGACGCGCATAGTGGTTTGCACCATAAAGCTTGCGAACCGTACCGTACGGTACTTATCGGGAGTGAGGCCGTGTCCGTCGATAATTTGGAGCCCAGCGAGTTTTCGCCGCGCCAAAATGCCGTTCTAGAGCAAGCGTTGCAGCTGCTTGTCGATGGCGGCGAGAAGGCGCTGACGACATCGGGCGTTGCCCGTGCGGCGAACTGCTCCAAGGAAAGCCTCTACAAGTGGTTCGGTGACCGCGACGGGCTGCTATCTGCCATGATCGCCTACCAGGCGAGTAAGGTACGCACCTTCGAGCGAAATGGCGAGCGGCTGACCTCGGCGAGCCTCCACGACCACCTCGTCATCTTCTCGAAGGATCTGCTGGAAGTTCTCGCCGGCGACGTCTCACTGGCGCTCAACCGTCTTGCCATCGGTCAGTCGCATCGCGACGGCTCCAAGCTCGGCAAACTGCTTCTGGAGCGGGGTCGCCGCCAGATCGATCGCCGCGCCATGGGGCTGATCGATTCCGGCAAGCGCGCCGGGTTGCTTCGTTTCCATGATGCCGACGAGGCATATCACACGCTTTACGGCCTGATCGTTTCCGATCTGCATGTTCGCATGCTGCTCGGCGAGCCGGGCCTCAAGGATACCGCGCGTCAGGCGGAGAGGGCCGTTTCCGCCTTCCTGCGCCTGTATGGCACGGAAAAGGTTTTGGTGGAGATGCCGCTGGTCGGCTAATCCCACTTACAACAGTCACAGGACAAGCAAAGGGAAGGACATTCAAATGCGCGTCTATTACGATCGTGATGCAGATCTCAACCTCATCAAGTCGAAGAACGTCGTCATCGTCGGCTACGGTTCCCAGGGTCGCGCACACGCCCTGAACCTCAAGGACAGCGGCCATGCCAACGTGGCGATCGCTCTCAAGGCCGGTTCGGCAACCATCAAGAAGGCGGAAGCCGACGGCTTCAAGGTCATGACCGTTGCCGACGCCGCCAAGTGGGGCGACCTCATCATGATGGCGACGCCTGACGAGCTGCAGGCCGACATCTACAAGGCTGATATCGCCGGCAACATCCGTGACGGCGCTGCAATCGCCTTCGCACACGGCCTCAACGTTCACTTTGGCCTGATCGAGCCGAAGGCTTCGCTCGACGTCGTCATGATCGCGCCGAAGGGCCCGGGCCACACGGTTCGCGGCGAATACCAGAAGGGCGGCGGCGTTCCTTGCCTCGTTGCCGTTCACCAGAACGCTTCGGGCAACGCTCTCGAACTCGCTCTCTCCTACGCTTGCGGCGTCGGCGGCGGCCGTTCGGGCATCATCGAAACCAACTTCCGCGAAGAGTGCGAAACCGACCTCTTCGGCGAACAGGTCGTTCTCTGCGGCGGTCTCGTCGAGCTAATCCGCGCCGGCTTCGAAACGCTGGTTGAGGCTGGCTACGCGCCTGAAATGGCCTACTTCGAGTGCCTGCACGAAGTGAAGCTCATCGTCGACCTGATCTATGAAGGCGGTATCGCCAACATGAACTACTCGATCTCGAACACGGCAGAGTGGGGCGAATACGTCACCGGTCCGCGCATCATCACCGCTGAAACCAAGGCTGAAATGAAGCGCGTCCTGCACGACATCCAGACCGGCAAGTTCACGTCCGACTGGATGCAGGAATACAAGGCAGGTGGTTCGCGCTTCAAGGGGATCCGCCGCATGAACGACAGCCACCAGATCGAAGAAGTCGGTGCCAAGCTGCGCGGCATGATGCCCTGGATTGGCAAGAACAAGCTGGTCGACAAGTCCGTCAACTAAGCGGTTTCAAACTGCTGGCTCACGAGGCCGGGGCGAAAGCTCCGGCCTTTATTTTTGCGTCCGTACCGCGAGCCACCGGGTCGGCTTTCCGTCGTAGCCCGTGCCATCACCCTCGCTGATGACGATGTTGTGCCAGCCGCCGTTGCTCAGCATTTCCGAGAGCAGTTCCGCCGAAGGGTAGTTGTAGTAGCGTCCAAAGCCGTCATGCCCTTCGGCCTCGCCCGCCTTGAAGGTGGCGTGAAAGGTGCCGCCGGGCCTCAGCGCGGTGCGGATACGTTCCAGCACATCAGGGAGGGCTGCTCGCGGGACGTGCAAGAGGCTCGCCTCGGCCCATACTCCGTCGAAGGCTTCTTCCTCATCCAAATCCTCGAAGTGCAGAACGGCGACAGGACGCTTCAGAAGGGTTTCCGCCTGCTGCGCGATCGCCGGCGATCCATCTGATGGCGTCACGTCGAAGCCCTTCGATAGCATGTAGGCGCTGTCCTGGCCGCCGCCGCAGCCCAGATCGAGAATGGCTGCACCTGGCGGCAGCAGCGACAAAAAGGCGTCCAGCCGTCGAACCGGCAGCGTGCGTTGCCGCGCGGCATAGGTGGCCGCGTTGTCGTGGTAGAATGAAGATGTACTCTCGTTTGCCATGATCGTTCGCCCGATGACCCAAGGCCGGAGTTACACGCACAAAGTCGCCGCCTTTGAGGCGGCGCTCATCCCGTCGACATAAAAACAGAGCTAGATGGAACGGCGCCCGCTGACGGCGTGGTACAGCCAGAGAACGACGACGGCACCGATGACGGCGACAACGAGGCTGTAGATATTGAAGCCCGTTATGCCGGATGCGCCGAAGAAGCTGAAGATGACGCCGCCGACGATCGCTCCGACGATCCCGAGGACGATGTCCATCAACATGCCCGCGCCCGACTTGTTGACGATCTTGCTGCCGATGAACCCGGCGATCAGTCCAAGGATAATCCAACCGATTACTGACATCTGCCATTCCCCTCCTTGATTGGTTGAATATTCAGACCATCTTCCCGTTTAAGCTAAAGAGCTCGTCGGGGAATTCAAGGTTCGCGAGAACCTTATGCTTTCATTCTACAGTTGTTGTTCATGGAAATGAAGAAATCGAAAAGGAGGATGGCATGGGTATCTTCGACGACGCTGTTCCAGGCGGAAATATATCGAAGCCGATCATGATCGCACTTGGCGCGTTGCTGGTGGGGAAGCTCCTCGGCGGCGGAGGAAGCCAGACGGATCCAGCCGCTCAGCAGGCCAACCCGCAGACCGGTGACGGCGGGCTTCTCGGTGGGCTCGGGGGTCTCGGCGGCCTTCTCGGCAAGCTGACGGAAGCCGGGCAGGGCGATACGGTCGACTCCTGGGTCCAGCCTGGGCAGAACAGGCCGATCGCACCTGGCAGTCTCAATGATGCGCTGGGCTCCAAGACGATCAGCGATCTCGCACGTCAGGCGGGAATCAGTGAGCAGGAGCTACTGAACCAATTGTCGACCGTTCTGCCTGGAGTGGTCGACAAGCTGACGCCGCGCGGCCAGCTGCCGACGCAAGAGCAGATCGCGGCCCTGTTCCATTCCTGAGCTCGGCACGTTCGAGCTGCGGTCTCGGAAAAGATCTTCCCCGTTTCCCGTCGGGAAGCGGGGGTGAAGGAGTGTTTTCCCCATACCACCCCGAAACTCCTTGATTTTGCCAACGGCTGAAGCATAGCGCCTATCGGCGCAAGCCATGACCTTTGCTCCCGTCCTGCCAAAAAAACCGGGCGCCGCCCGGTTTCTAAATCTCTGAATTTACTGGTGGTCGGCTGCTCGCCGCCCCGTTGACCTCAGGCCAGGATGCGACGTGTCCAGCCGCGCTCATCGTTCGTTACGCCCTTCTGCAGGCCAACGAGCTCCTGACGCAGCTCGCTAGTCAGCTTGCCGGTCTGTCCGTCTCCGATCAGGAATTCGCCGCCCGCGTGCCGCACCAGGCCGATGCCCGCGAGTACTGCTGCGGTTCCGCAAGCGAAGGCTTCCACGAGCTTGCCACTGGCCGCATCGTTCTGCCATTCCGCGAACGAGTAGGGACGCTGCTCGACGCGCAAGCCCCTTTCTTCGGCGAGAACGATCACCGAGGCGCGCGTGATGCCCGGCAGGATCGTGCCGCCGAGAGGCGGGGTTACGACAGATCCGTCGTTCATGACGAAGAATACGTTCATCCCGCCGAGTTCTTCGACCCAGCGATGTTCCGCTGCATCAAGGAACACAACCTGGTCGCAGTCCTTCTTCGCCGCTTCGGCCTGTGCCACGAGGCTGGCGGCGTAGTTTCCGCCACATTTGGCGGCACCGGTGCCGCCGGCCGCTGCACGGGTATATTCAGTCTCGACCCACAGGGAGACCGCCTTCGCTCCACCTTTGAAGTAAGCGCCCACAGGGGAGGCAATGATACAGAAGATATACTCCTGGGCGGGGCGGACGCCGAGGAATGCCTCGTTGGCGAACATGAATGGGCGCAGGTAGAGGCTGCCGTCGCCTGATGGAATCCATTCCTTGTCGACACGGACAAGTTCTTCGACCGCCTTGAGGAAAAGCTCTGTCGGAACGGCGGGCATCGCCATCCTGGCCGCCGACTGCGCAAAACGGCGGGCGTTCTCTTCAGGCCGGAAGAGCAGAATGCGACCATCGTCCGCCCTGTAGGCTTTCATGCCCTCAAAGATTTCCTGAGCATAGTGCAGCACCGCGCTGGCAGGATCGAGTTCCAAAGGCCGTCTGGGCGTAACCTTCGCATCGTGCCAGCCGTGCTCGGGAGTCCACCGTGCCAGAACCATGTGATCCGTGAAGACCTTTCCAAAGCCGGGCGACTCCAGGGCCTGAGTTCGATCGGCCTCCGAGACCGGCGACGTGTGGAATTCGATCTTGATTTCAGGAGTGTTCAACGACGCGGGCATTACTGGCACCTTCATAGCATGTTGGATAGTGGCGGCGACACTACCGCCACAGAGTGGGTCTTGAAAAGATCGATTTCGGCCGGTTCTTCCTGAAATTCTCACGGTAGCAAACAAATAGGTCAGCAATGTTGACTTATCTTTTGTTGCGTGGTTCTGTCGCGTAAACACGAAAAATTACGAGGAAATGCCCATGTTGAATTGGGAAAGCATATACGCGACGCGTTCTTCACGTATGCGCGCATCGGAGATTCGCGAACTCCTGAAGCTTCTTGACCGCCCTGACATCATTTCCTTTGCAGGTGGAATTCCGGATCCGGCACTTTTCCCCGATCAGGAATTCAAGGCGGCTTACGCCGATATCTTCAACAGTTCAGCCGTGAACTCGGCGCTGCAGTATTCGGTCAGCGAAGGCTACAAGCCGCTTCGTGAATGGCTGGTCAAGCAAATGGCCGCGCTCAACATTCCGTGCGAGCTTGAGAACGTCTTCGTCGTGTCCGGTTCGCAGCAGGGCTTGGACTATCTCGGCAAGCTTTTCCTGTCGCCCAATGATACGGCACTTGTCACCTGCCCGACGTATCTCGGCGCCCTCCAGGCCTTCAACGCCTACGAGCCGAGCTACGACCAGCTGACGCCGAACGGCAACCGCACGCCGGACTCCTATAAGGCGCAGGCGTCGGCTGTAGGCGGCAAGGTGAAATTCGCCTATCTCTCGGCCGATTTTGCCAACCCAACTGGCGAGACAGTCGATCAGGCGGGTCGAGAGAACGTCCTCGCCCTGGCAGAAGATCTCGATATCGCGGTCATTGAAGACGCAGCCTATCAGTCACTGCGTTACGACGGGACGCCGATCGCGCCGATCCTTGCGACCGAAATTGCCAAGAAGGGTCACATCAACGATACCCGCACGATCTATTGCGGCAGCTTCTCGAAGACGCTGGCTCCAGGTCTTCGCGTCGGCTTCATCGTTGCCAATGCTCCCGTCATCCGTAAGCTGGTGCTGATGAAGCAGGCGGCCGACCTGCACTCCTCGACGATCAATCAGATGGCGATTGCGCACGTCGCGGAACGCGGTTTTGATGCTCAGGTCGCGAAGATCAAGTCTGTCTACAGTCATCGCCGGAATGTCATGCTGGCTGCGCTTGAGAAGTACATGCCTGCCGGTACGAGCTGGACCAAGCCGGAAGGCGGCATGTTCATCTGGGTGACGCTGCCTGATGGCATGGATGGTGCCACGCTGCTCGCCAAGTCGCTTGAAACGGCCAAGGTCGCTTTCGTCCCCGGCAAAGCATTCTTCGCCGATGGCTCCGGCGAGAACACGTTCCGCGTCAGCTTCTCCTGCGCCAATGATCAGATGATCGAGGAGGGGATCAGCCGCCTTGGTGCGCTGATCGCCGGTGAAATCGGCGGCTGATTGGCCGCCGACTTTTCAGAACCAACTAACGATTCAAGTGCGGGCCGAACAATTCCAGATCGGCCTCACTCAGCCGGTCTTTTGCGGTGTTGAGCTGGTGCCAATACGGATAAAGCACAGGTGGCAGGCTGACCGCATCGAGGCGCTTGCGCTCGTCTTCGGTCAGCTTCAGCTCGGCGGCTGCCAGATTGTCCTTGAACTGGGCTTCGGTGCGGCCACCGATGATGACTGACGTGACAGCCTTGCGGCCTATCAACCAGGCAAGCGCCACCTGGGCTGCCGACACAGCACGGTCGTCGGCGATCGCCACCAGCGTTTCCACGATATTCCAGAGACGGTTTTCGTCGCGGATCGGGGGCTCGGTCCAACCTGCGAACTGACGCGAGCCTTCCGGTGCTGCCTGGTTGCGGCGATGCTTGCCGGAAAGCAGGCCGGCCGCGAGCGGGCTCCAGACGAGCACGCCGAGCCCCTGGTCGATGCTGATCGGGAGTAGCTCGTACTCGGCATCGCGCGCTTCGAGCGTGTAGTGGATCTGCTGGCTGACGAAGCGTTCGCGCTTTTCCCTCTCGCTGACGCCAAGGGCCTTCATGATATGCCAGCCTGAGAAATTCGAGCAGCCGACATAACGGACCTTGCCCTGACGGACGAGCGTGTCTAGCGCCTCCATGGTTTCTTCGAGGGGCGTTTGGCCATCCCATTCGTGAAGCTGGTAAAGATCAATGACGTCAGTCTTCATGCGTCGCAGGCTGGCTTCGCAAGCATTGATGAGATGGTAGCGGGAGGAACCAACGTCGTTCGGTCCTTCTCCCATCGGGAAGCGGGCCTTGGTCGCGATCAGCACGCCATTCTTTCGCGGCCCGCCAATGATCTCGCCCAGGATTTCCTCGCAGACGCCCTGTGAGTAGACGTCAGCCGTATCGATGAGGTTGACGCCGGCGTCGAGGCAGATGTCGACGAGCCTGCGCGCTTCGGTGACCCCGAGATCGCCCACCATCTTCGCCCAGCCTTGGCCGCCGAACGTCATCGTGCCCATCGTCACAGTCGAAACCTTGAGGCCGGAGCGACCGAGAAGCCGGTATTCCATTTGCGTCCTCCAAAAATGCATGAGTCAAAACGTGTGGTAGAAGATAGGGGCGGGGTAGGCGGGTCAAGAGCACGATTGCACGTTAGCGTCGCGAAGCCGACTGTCACAATCATGTTATCCGCGATGGCTAAGGAACAGCTCTCCCACCATCGAGGATCCGCCATGAAGACGATCGTTTCCGCCGCCGCGCTGCTCGCAGCGAGCTTGCTTGCAATTCCGGCATCCGCCGCCAATCTCGTTCTCTACACGAGCCAGCCGAACGAAGATGCGCAGGCGACCGTCGATGGCTTCATGGCCGCCAATCCCGGCATCAAGGTGGACTGGGTACGTGATGGCACGCCGAAGATCATGGCAAAGCTGCAGGCGGAAATCGAAGCCGGCAATCCCGTTGCCGACGTCCTGCTGATTGCCGACACGGTGACGCTCGAGCGCCTGAAGGAAGCCGGCAAATTGCTTGCATACAAGTCGCCGGAAGCGGCGAGCTACGACGCTTCGCTTTATGATACTGACGGCTACTATTATTCCACGAAGCTGATCACCACCGGCATTGTTTACAACACATCGGCTGCGTTCAAGCCGACCAGTTGGAAGGATCTGACGAAGGCTGAAGCCAAGGGTCTCATGACCATGCCAAGCCCGCTGACGTCGGGCGCCGCCCTCATTCACGCGCAGACGCTGGCCGGCGTCGACGGCCTCGGCTGGGACTTCTACAAGGATCTCGCCGCCAACGGCGCGACGGCTGCCGGCGGCAACGGTGCGGTCCTTAAGTCGGTCGCTTCGGGCGAAAAGGCATTCGGCATGATCGTCGACTACATGCCGATCCGCGAAAAGGCCAAGGGCGCGCCGGTCGAGTTCGTATTCCCGACGGAAGGCGTCTCCGCAGTAACGGAGCCGGTCGGCATTCTCGCCAGCTCCAGGAATGTCGAAGCTGCAAAGAAATTCGTTGATTACGTCCTCTCTGAAAAGGGACAGGAAGGTTTCCTCAAGCTCGGCTATATCCCGGCTCGCAACGGGATGAAGCTGCCGGAGGGTTTCCCGGCACGCGACAGCATCAAAGTGCTGCCGATCAATGCCGTCCAGGCACTGAAGAACACCGATCAGGACCTCAAGACCTTCTCCGGCATTTACAGCTCGAACTGATCGTTGCTGATGCACGGATATGTTCGTTCCGGAAGCAGCCAGCCCGGCTGGCTGTTTCCTTTTGTTGTTATCATTGTCCTGATCCTGAGCGTGCTGCCGCTGGCACGGCTTGCGATGACAGGCATCGCCGCACTCTCAAATGATGGTATTGGCGCCGTGCTGAGCGATCCTGCGCTCTGGTCGGCCACCTACTACACACTTGTCACGGCCGTCTTCGGCACACTGATTTCGCTTGCGATCGGCTGCACCTTCGCGTTCCTGCTGACGCTGACGGATATCCGTGGCAAGGGCGTGCTGAGTTTCCTGTTCGTGCTGCCGATGATGATACCGCCGCAGGTGACAGCGCTGGCATGGGTGCAAATGTCCGGGCCTTCAAGCCCGCTGCTTAAGGCATTGCACATTGCGCCTCCGCTCGGATCCCCGCAGCCTCTCTACTCGGTTGGCGGCATTTCGCTGCTCTATGGAGTGCAGCATGCGCCACTCGTCTATCTCGCGCTTCGCGCCGGCTTGATGGCGTTACCCCGCGATGGCGTCGAGGCTGCCCGTCTTGCCGGCGCCGGCAGCTTTCGGGTTTTCCGCGATATCATTCTGCCGCTCTCGCTGCCGGGCATCATTGCCGGCGCCGCAATCTCTTTCGTTTCCTGCACGGGCAACTTCGGCATTCCTGCCATTCTCGGCATACCAGCCTCGATCTACACGCTTCCAACGCTGATCTTCATCAAGTTTTCTTCCTTCACAAGCCGGACTTTCGGCGACGTGGCGGTGCTTTCGGCGATCATCGCTATCATTTCCGTTGCCGGACTTGCCATTCAGGACCGTGCCTTGCGTGGTCGCGACTACCGCGTGCTTGGGCTTTTGGGCCCGACCACGGCCTTCGAGTTGGGAGGTTGGAAGTTTGTCGGGCAGCCGCTGCTCTGGCTCTGCCTTTTCTTCATGTTGGCAGCACCGTTCTTTGCGCTCCTCGCTGGTGCGCTCGTCCCCGCTTATGGTGTGCCGCTCACCTTCAAGACGATGTCGGCAAATGCCTTCCATGAAATCCTCTTTCGGCAAGCTGTTACGCGTACGGCCTTTGTCAATTCTCTTTCTCTTGCTGCCGGGACGGCGCTGTGTCTCCTTGTGGTGACTGTGCTTGCGGCCTACGCGCTGACGCGACGTAAAGACCTTTTCAGCCGCATTGTTTCAAGCCTGATCGAGATTCCCTATTCACTGCCCGGCATCGTCATGGCCGTGTCCTTCATTCTCGTGTTTGCCGCGCCGATTCCTATCCTGCACGTGACCCTTTACGGGACGATCTGGATCATCTTGATCGCCTATCTTTCCAGTTTCTTCGCCGTGAGCCTGAAGCCGATCGTCAGTGCGTTTCACCAGCTCGACCCTGCGCTTGAGGAGGCGGCAAGGCTCTCTGGGGCAGGCTTCTTCCGGCGGCTCTTCGATATTGCCGTGCCGTTGATTGCTCCGGCTGCGGGAGCGTCGGTCATTCTGGTTTTCCTCATTGCCTGCAATGAGCTCACGATTTCCGCACTCCTCTGGTCTGCGGGAACACAGACGCTTGGCGTGGCGATCTACAATCTCGACGACAGCGGCAGTTCCGATTTGGCATCGGCCCTGTCTGTGCTCGTGGTCCTTATGGTCGTGCTCATGATGCTGCTTCTGGAACTGATGGCAAAGCGCTTGCCGAGAGGGGTCGTCCCATGGCGGAACTGATCCTCAACCACCTAGCGAAGGATTTCGGGACCGGTCGTGCGGCGGTGGCCGATTTTTCCCTGAGGGTGCGGCACGGCGGCTTTCTGGCACTGCTCGGACCGTCGGGTTGTGGCAAGACGACGGTACTGCGCATGATCGCCGGTTTCGAGGCGCCGACGGACGGTTCCATCCATCTCGGGGAGCGGCTGCTCGCCGACGCTTCCCGCTCGCTGCCGCCGGAACGGCGCAACATGGCGATGGTGTTCCAATCCTATGCGCTTTGGCCGCATATGAGTGTCGCGGACAACGTCGGCTATCCCCTGAAGGTGCGCGGTATCTCCGGCGAAACTTACAGACAGAAAGTAGGCGAGGCGCTGGCGACGGTAAGACTTGCCGATTACGCCGAGCGCCGCCCCGCCGATCTCTCGGGTGGCCAGCGACAGCGCGTGGCGCTGGCACGCTGCCTTATCTCGGCACCTGACGTCGTGCTGCTCGACGAGCCGCTCGCCAATCTCGACCGTCACCTGAAGCAGGAGATGGAGGAAACGTTTCGCGAGTTTCACCAGCGCTCGGGCGCGACGATGATCTACGTCACGCACGATCAGAGCGAAGCAATGGCGTTGGCAACCGATGTCGCTGTCATGTCCGAAGGCCGCCTTCTGCAAGCTGCACCGCCGGCGGAAATCTATGCCCATCCGGAGGGGCGACTGGTTGGCGGGTTGATTGGCCGCGGTGCAATTCTCTCGCTTCCATCTCCGGCTGGTGACATCAGGCAATTCGACTGGAGCGCACTCGAACCGTTGTTCGCCAGAGAGCCCGACCATCTTCCGAAGGCAGACATACTGGTTCGTCAGGAGGATGTCCTGATCGTAGGGGAGGGCATTCCTGCCCGCGTCGACGGCATCCTCTATGAAGGCGAGCGCTATGCAGTGAGGCTGCTGCTTGCCGACGGGCAGGCGCTTCGGGCTTTCAGCCGGAAGCGCCTTGAGGTCGGTGAAGCCGTGCGGGTCGTGGTGCACGCCGCTTGGCGTCTCTGATCGCGAAACGTCTTTCCGAAGCGGGACTTAGCCACTACTAATGGCATAACGCCAATCGGAAATGCTCGATGTCGCTCCGCCTTGCTACTTTCAACGTTGAAAATCTGATGACGCGTTTCGATTTTACCGGTTTCCGCAACCAGCTGCGCCAAGACCGGGTGATCAAGCTTTTCGAAGTGCGCAGCGAAGGCGTCTATCAGCAGCTCGAGCAGGCGCGGGTGATCGCTTCCACAGATGATACCCGACAGATGACGGCGCTGGCGATTGCCGACGCCGATGCCGACATTCTTTGCCTGCAGGAAGTCGATAACATGGAAGCGCTGCAGGCTTTCGAATACGGTTATCTCTTCAGGATGGTCGGTAACGGCTACCGGCAAAAGTATCTCGTCGAGGGCAACGACAGCCGCGGGATCGATGTTGCGGTCCTGATGCGTGAAGAGACACGCGATGGGCAGAAGATCGAGCTCAAGCAGATCAAGAGCCATGCGATGCTCACCTATCGCGATCTGGGGCTCTTCAACGACCAACTGGCGCTGACCAACCGCATCGACGACAAGATCTTCAAGCGGGACTGCCTGGAACTCGAGCTCGAGATCGGTGGCGTCCCACTGTTGCTCTACTTGGTCCATTTCAAATCGATGGACGGGCCGCGCACGAATGGCGTCGACAGTAGGCTTGGCACGATGCCCGTGCGGCGGGCCGAGGCGTTGGCGGTACGCCGCATCATCGAAGACCGCTTCGGCGGTCACACCGATGACAAGCGGTTCGTTATATGTGGCGACATGAACGACTATCAGGAGCGCGTCGACGTCATCGGGCGCCGCCGCACGGGATACCGCTTCGAGCATCAGGACGAGAGCATCAGCGCACTCGACGTTTTCAGCCATGATGGCTTTGCGGAGAACGTCGTCCGCCGCCGTGATCCGCTCGATCGCTGGACGCTCTACCACGCCCGCGGCCCCGAAGAGCAATGGCTGTGCCAGCTTGATTACATCTGGCTCTCGGCTGCCCTCGCCAGAGCGAATGGCGGTCGCCTGCCCGAGCTCATTCGACATGGACAGCCTTACCGTACGGTCTTCCCACCCGGCCAGGAGGTCGAGCGTTATCCCCGCACTGGCTGGGATCGACCGAAGGCTTCCGACCATTGCCCCGTTGTCATGACATTGGATTTGATATGAACCTTCATTTTTCCGAGGATTTCGCCGGCTGGCCGCCGGAACAAACCGTATTTCCGATTGCCGGGCTGGATCTTCGGGTCCTGGCCGGGGACCACCCCTTCTATGTCGCGGAGCGCGAAGCAATCCGGGAAAATTGGGAGAAGGAGACAACTGCAAACTCGGCGCTGTTCGATGGCCGGATGGTTTTTCAAAAACGCCTGGCGCTGACCGATGCTGGTATAGCGAGCGAGGGGCACGTCATACCGTTTTCGACGTTCATGTGGTGGCGTCGTCAAGCGGATAGGCGCGGGGGCATCCATCTGTTCGCCTATCCCGTCCTTGAAACCTCCGATGGTGCGCTCGTGGCTATCCGCATGGGGAGCCACACGGCCAATCCGGGTCAGGTGTATTTTGCCGCCGGCTCGCTGGAACCTCAGGACATCTCCGGTGGTCGCTGCGACGTCGAAGAGAACATGCGTCGCGAGGTGAGGGAGGAAACGGGCCTCGACCTCAACGAGGCCGAAGCCGGTGACCGCTACTATGCAAGCCATGTCAGGCGCACGGTGACAGTGCTGCGGCTCTTCCGCTTCGATCTGACTGCCGAGGAGATGATTGAGAAGATCGAAGCACACATGCTGGTTGCTGATGACAAGGAGATTGCCGGCGCGGTTGCGATCCGTTCGGCCGATCCGAAAGCGCATCCCTACAATATTGCAATGCTCCCCGTGATCGACTGGTACTTTGGAGAAAAGCACGGCTCTTAAACGCCTTGCGCTCGGTCGCCCGGTCGGGCAGTTTGGCGAAACGAGGACCGAGACAGGAGGCCGATGTGGCGCGAAGCTACAGCGTCTATGACGTGTTCACCGACCGCAGACTCGCCGGAAATCCGCTCGCCGTCATCTTCGATGGCGACGAGCTCAGCGGCGACGCCATGCAGGCGATCGCCAAGGAAATGAACCTCTCTGAAACGGTCTTCGTCCAACCAGCAAACAATCCAGCCTATACGGCTCGGATTCGTATTTTCACGCCTGGTCGTGAGTTGCCTTTTGCGGGACACCCGACGGTCGGCACCGCGATTGCTCTTGCCGAGCATGCGCACGGCAAGTCGACCATCGATCTCGTTTCAGTGCTGGAGGAAAATGTCGGGCCGGTGCGCTGCGCGGTTCGGCTTCGGGAGGGGGAGGCGAGTTTTGCCGAATTCGATCTGCCGCGGAAGTCGCAGCAGATCACCATGCCGCTCGACAAGCTCGGGATCGCCAATGCGTTGTCGCTGAAGACGACGGAAATTGGCTTTGAGAACCACGTACCGTCGCTTTGGAGTGCGGGAGTGCCGTTCCTCATGATTCCCGTTCACGATGTTGGCGCGGCGCAGCGAATGGATTTCGACCCGCAACTTTGGGAAGCGACCGTTCCTTTCGTCGATGGCGCACTTGCCTCGGCCTATATCTACTGTCGGGGTGGTGTAAATCATGCCGCGAAGTTCCATGCGCGGATGTTTGCAAGCGGCATGGGGATCGTTGAGGACCCGGCAACCGGGGCGGCAGTGGCCGCACTATCCGGCACCATTCACCATTTCGACCGCCTGACGGACGGACACCACGGGGTGATGATCGAGCAGGGCGTGGAAATGGGGCGGCCGTCCTTGATCCATCTGCATATGGATGTCGAAGGCGGAGCGATCTCGAATGCCCGGATTGGTGGGCAGGCGGTGCGTATCGCCAGCGGAACGCTGGACCTTTGATTTCATTGCATTTCAGCCATGCGCAAAAATCTTCGTCTTTAACCAAAGAATTTTCGGGCAGGTGCTAGACAAGCCGAACGATCCTGTTTATACGCCCCCTCACACCGCGCAACACGGCGGTTACGGGTGATTAGCTCAGTTGGTAGAGCAGCTGACTCTTAATCAGCGGGTCGTAGGTTCGAGCCCTACATCACCCACCATTTTTCTTATATATCAAAGATTTAAGAGGAAGCTCTCAAGTCGCGGCTTCCTCCCAAATCACCAACGTGACGCCGCTGCCGTTGCTCTCGGTCCCATAGCGCCGGAGCTCTCCGCTGTTGGGTTTCATGAGAGTTGGAACAACTGGCGGATTCGGGCCGCAACGGCATCGCTTCAACGCCGCGTGTGACTTTCTCAGTCGTTTGGAGGCGCTCAGCCTCCATCTTTCTCGACAGGATGAGGCCAATCGCGACATTCAATTCGTTCTCCAACCGGTCGATCAAATGTATCCGCAAACTGTCAATCGCTCGACGGTGTCGCCGGCATTGGGGAGGCTAGCAGAAAGACGTCGCAAGACAATGGGAACCAACAGTCCGGCGTCGCGTTCTCAGTAGAGTTCCAAGGCGACCCGTTGGCCTTTCCAAACGTCCCTGTCATTTGCCCCGCTTCCTGCGGGGCTCCTTTCTGCCTCCGGAGGAGGGAGGAACTACTATGTCTCACAAGCGCTACAGTCGCCGCGACGAGCCGTTGCATTCGACAGACCTGTCGGTCTGCCACCGCGTGCTTGATCACATCCGCAACGAGCAGGAAATCGACGCCTCTTCGGATGAATCCGAGCGGATCGCCTCGATCATCATTGAGTTTTACCGCCAGGGTGTCCGCGACGAGAAGCAATTGCGTGCATTAATCGATACCGCGCGTGGGTTTACGCCACGGCCGGCATAGGCAACGAAAGATCCTCGGGAACCGAATCGGAACGAGGACGTTTTCAGTTCAGGCCGTGCCGCCCTAGGCACGTCGTTTTGAGATGTCACGATTTTCAAGAGCCCCGCCGACACCGCGGGGCTCTCTTGCGTTTCAGATGTCTGATGGTGATAGGACTTAGGTCCTACAAGACCAAAAAATGCTGAACTACCGCCACGTCAACGCGTTAAGTCTCCATAGAAAGGAGACTGACCATGAAACGGTTGATTATCGCAGTGGCCGGCCTCGCAGCAGTACTGGTGAGTGCTCCTGCCGGCGCGCAAGGTGTTTATTTCGAATTCGGCTCCGGCGGCCCAAGGTACTATGACGATCCGCCACCACCTCGCTATTACCGATACGGTCCAAGATACCGTGACTACGATCGGCCGCGTTACGCTTACCGCGACGTATGCTGGCGGGTGCCTTACCAGCACCGGAGTCATAACCACTACATCACCAGGTACAGAACGGTTTGCGAATAGGGAACAGCCTCGCGTAAAGCGAGGCACTTCTCGTTTGATAGCTTGCCGCCCCTCCGATCGGGAGCCAGCTGCAAGCTAGACTCTCCCCCAGCTGTTCGTTTCATCGATACAAGGACGGCTTTTCTGGGAGCTCGACGGCCGCACGGTTTCCCGTCTTCCAGGCATGCAGGCAGGCCTTTGTCACCAGCATTGCCATGTAGCCGTCCCATGCACTTGAGCCTGAGGGCGTCCGTGTGAGTATGCCCGCCGTCCAGGCTTCCAACTGCGCGCGATAGGCCTGCCGGAACCGTGGCCGCCAATCGGCAGGCGTTCGAAAGCCATCGTGGCCTTTGGCGCGGAGCGTCGTCGCCGGACTGGGGTCCAAAGCGACGGTTCCGTCCTCGCAGACGAGTTCGGCCCGGACGTCGTAGCCATACTGCGCGTCAGTGAAGACCTCGATGTCGACTACGACACCGGACGCAGTTTGCAGCAAGATGAACTGCGGTTGTCTGTTCGGGGCGTTTCGCGTTGCCGGTGGGCTGGCGACGATCGCTGAGGTGATCTCTTCACCGAGAAGATACCGAGCGATGTCGAATTCGTGGCCGGCAGAATTGGCAATCACCAGTTCCGATGTGAGGTAGTCCGGGCCGACGGCGTTTCGGTGAACACAATGGAGGAAAAGCGGTCGCCCAAGTTCACCGGAGGCGAGCGCTTGTTTCATCTCGACGTAACCGGCATCAAAGCGCCGCATGAAACCGACCTGCACGAGACGCTTTCCGGCTGCGACTTCCGCTCGAATGATCGCCTCGGCATCCTCCAGGCTTGCCGCCAGCGGCTTCTCGACGAGGACGGGCTTTCCCGCGGCAATCGCCCTCAGCGCCAGCGCTGCATGAGTGCCATCAGGCGAGCAGACCATCACGGCATCGATGTCGGGATCGCTGATCAACGCATCTGCATTCGCGATTGCGCGCACGCCCAGGGATGCGGCAATGTTTTCGGCGCGACCGCGATCGAAATCCTGCACGGCGACCAGCCTAGCGTTTGCGACGCCGTCCGCGAGAATGGCGGCGTGATCGGCACCCATGACGCCGGTTCCGATGATGCCGATCCCGGCCTCTTTCATTGCCCCTCCCATTCGAAAAATCGCTGCCTATCGGCAAGTCTATGACCGTGACAGGAGAGATTTCAAGCTCACTGCGGCCGACGATAACGCGTCCGGCGCGGGCCTTGCGCGCTGCGCTATCAACATCTCGGCCACTTTGATGTCCCGCGCAATCCGGTTGCCGCGTCCCCAGCCACTCGCCGCAAGGATCCGATGATCATCGGCGAGGTGAAATAAAATCACCGCCTCCTCGTCGATTTGCCGAGTGATCGTGCTCGTTGCCTCATTGGCCAAGCCGGCGATCTGCAGCGAGAAATCGTATTGGTCCGACCAGAACCAGGGAATGATCTCATAAGGCTTTTCCGCGCCCAGCATATTGGCGGATGCATGTGCCCCCTGATCCTGCGCGTTGCGCCACGCCTCCAGACGGATCCTCTTGTCTCCGTAGGGGAAGGAGCAGCAATCTCCAGCGGCGTAGATCGCCGGATCGCTCGTCTGCAGCGCGGCGTTGACGGCGATACCATTCTCGACCGAAAGGCCCGCCTGTTGCGCGAGTTCGCAGCGAGGTTCGGCGCCGATACCGACGACCAGGGTCGTTGCGTCCAGCACTTCACCCTCGTTAAGGGATAGAGTGATGCCAGCGGCGTGCGCCGCGATTCGCCCGGCGCTTGTACCGCAAAGGATGCGCACGCCATGGCTCTCGTGGAGCGCATGAACGCGCGAAGCGATCGCTTCCGGTACTGCCCGCATCAGGATGCGGGGCTGAGCTTCGATGACCGTGACCTCGAGACCTCTTTGCCTTGCCGCTGCAGCGAGCTCCAAACCAATGAAGCCCGCGCCGATGATCGCCAGATGTCCACCGGGGACAAGACGCTGCGACAGCCGCTGTGCATCGTCGTGCGTGCGCAGATAGAAGACATGCTCCATGCCTTCCAGAGAGGGGAGCCTGCGTGGTGACGAACCTGTCGCGAGCAGCAGTTTATCATAGGCAACGCGGCGTCCGCTCGCCAGTTCTACCGAACGGCTCTCGCGCTCCAATATGACGGCGGTGTCACCCGTCATCATCTCGATCGACCGCTCCGCGAGCACGGCGCTGCTGACGATGAAGGGAGGCTCGATGCCTTCCGACGACATCAGGTGCTCTTTCGATAGGGGCGGACGCTCATAGGGAAGGTGCCGTTCCTCGCCAATCAAGGTGATGCGACCGGCAAATCCGTGATCGCGTAGCGCGAGCGCTGCTCTGGCGCCACACTGACCGCCGCCGACAATGACAAACTCCTGCATGGCGCGTCACTCCAGGCCGAGGTAGACGCTGCCGTCTTCCACCTTTGTTCGGTAGATTCTGAGATTGACACAGACAGGGGCCCCGCGCGCCTCGCCGGTGCGGTAGTCAAACCTGCCATTGTGTTTTGGACACTCGATGATGTTGTCCATCACCAATCCGTCGGCGAGATGCACCTTTTCGTGGGAGCACATTCCATCGGTCGCATAGAAGCTGTCATCAGGACTCCGGTAGATGGCGAAGGTCTTGCCTTCGTGATCAAAACGGATCACGTCCTCATTGTCGATGTCATCGATCCCACAGGCCTTAATCCACGCGCTCATCAGGTCCTCCCAAGCTTGCATTGCTTGATTGAGGCTAGGCCAAAACGCGCTTTCGCGCGGTAGAAAAAATGATCAAAAAACCTCAAGTGTCGATAGCGTGCCTCGGAGAGCTGGATGCGGAACGGGATCTGCTCCTGATGAAAAGACTTCATCCGCGATGGCGGGAGTGGCCGGGCCGGCGAGAGAGTTGTGGCATAGCCAGGGCGCGCCATTGCTGCAGGCGCGCTCTGGTGCTGCGAGGGAAGCTCAGTCTTTGTGGACCGAGACTACGACACGCCTAATACAGTACCACGCTTCTGATGCTTTCGCCGGAATGCATGAGTTCGAAGCCCTTGTTGATGTCTTCGAGGGCCAGGGTGTGGGTGATCATCGGATCGATCTCGATCTTGCCCTGCATGTACCAGTC